>JACNGQ010000041.1 GCA_014384025.1 Planctomycetota bacterium
ATACTGGAAATCAAAACAAAAAGCTGCATGATCGCCAGAAAAAAATCTCGCACACATTGCATCACGTCCAAGTTTAATTTTGTTGCTTATAAATAGATCATGATACCTTGCCGCCAGAGAAAACAAGCTCATACAAGCAATCTTTTCGTAATCCACGATATCACGCAACCGCCACCAGCCACCCGGCCATGGGTCAGGAAAATTCGTCGCAATGGCATAATCCGGCATACCCCGTGTTGAGCCACGAAGGTCACTTTTGCGCTGGAAAACAGGCGAGGCAATTAGTACACTGGCCGCTTCGGTGAGTATTCCTGTTATATTGTGGCGATATGCTGAGGTACGGACCCCCCCCTGCCACCAGTTGTCATACATCGCGGAATTAAGAATCCCTTTTTTGCCCGAGCGGGTAAGCTCTGCTGCCATATGTCCCCCGATGATCAACATCATATGATCATTCAGTGGATGAACATTTGGATTTTTCGGATCGAAAAACGGTGGAACGAAAAACCTTGCTCCGGAATTACCCATCTGGTGAATATCATATATAATATTGGGCAGCCATTCTTTGTAAATTACTTTGGTTTCTAAACGGGTCTCCTTCAGATTGAGCATAAACCAGTCATGGTTATTGTCATGGCCTGCATATTTTTGATACAGCCATGGCATCCCCGTACCTTCCCAGGGTTTTCCCAGTGACCGTTCATACCAATCTATTACCTTGTTGAGTCCGTCGGGATTGGCGCTGGGTATCAGCACGATAATGGTCCGTTTGAGAATATCCCGGATTTCAGGTGAATAGCCGGTGGCCAGATCGTACAGTAGCTCCATCGCCATCTGGCTGGACGCTAACTCTGTGGAATGCAGGTTGCAGTTAATCAGTACGACCACTTTTGCATTTGCGATTAGGTTTCGTTCATCCTCCTGATCTTTGATTAATCGCGGGTCTGCAATCTTCATTTGGTCTGCCATCGCCTGCCAAATTCGTTCAGGTGCAGCATCATCTGTAATCTCGGCAATGACCATTTCCCTGCCCTCGGTGGTTAATCCAATCACTCGCACATTTACCCGGTTAGAATTTGTACCAACGTGTTGGAAATATTCCCTAATTTTCTCATAGCGGGCAACCTTATAATCCTCTCCCAACCTTATGCCCGATGAATGTCTGAGGGGGCTGGATTTGCCCGGCAACCGAATTTCCCGAGTTAAATAACAGACATGCCACATATAATAGAAAGGCTAAGCGTAAAAGATTTTTCCGCTCCATGTTTACCTCCTCTTGTATGTCAGAATTCTCTCGACATATACCCCATGCTTTGCCGTCAGTGATGCTCTTAAACATCTTCAAAAAAGTTCATATATGCCTCTGAGTTTATCTTATAATAGAATGCCAAATTAGCACCGTCATTGCAAAGATTGTTTTCTATCTTCCCATAGTCACTCAGGTATGGTTCTGTCGATCTCAAGTAGAAAGGCAAAACGTTGTGAATATTCTGATGCCGAGTATGAGCAACAGCCGAGTGTAATATGTTTAAATCGATATCCTTGGAAATATATTTTGGACACTGGTAATAATGAATTAAAAAATACACTCATATTGACTTTGCGGATAGAACAGGGCATAATTTGCTGTTGCTCAATTAAGCTCGGTAATAAAACATATCAGAAAATTTTGTAATAAATAGTTTTAGGAGGTAAACATGAAATCAACAAGGCTTATGGTAGGGATGATTTTTGTGATAATGGTTTTGCAGATGTCGCCTTCAATGAAGGCTGTGGCCCGGCAACCTCGTTCTGCAAGACCGACGAAGGAAGCGGATAACATAGCGCCTCAGGGATTCACGTCGCTGTTCAACGGACGCGACTTCACCGGCTGGAAAGTGCCCGAAGGTGATGGAGGACACTGGAAGGTGGTTGATGGAGTCATAGACTACGATGCCGAAAGCGAGGCGAAGGGAGACAAGAATTTGTGGACGACCAGACAATTCCGTGATTTCGTACTTCGAGTTGACTGGAGAATCAAGGAAACCCCTTATGTGAATCCGCGTGTTCCGTATATCCTGCCCGATGGCACGCACGCACGAGACATAAAAGGCCAGGAAATACAGATGTCATTTCCCGATTCCGATTCCGGGATTTTCCTTCGCGGTGTCGGCAAAAGTCAGGTTAACATCTGGTGCTGGCCTATTGGCTCCGGTGAGTTTTACGGTTACAGAATGGACGCTAAACAACCACCTGAAGTTCGTGCCGGCGTAACCCCTCGAACGCAGGCCGACAAGCCGGTCGGCCAGTGGAACCGCTTCGAGATAACAATGCGCGGTGACCGAGTAACAGTCGTCTTAAACGGCAAAACAGTCATAATGAAAGCTCAACTGCCCGGTATCCCCGCCGAAGGTTCCCTTGCTCTCCAGCACCATGGCGGCAAACGTGACGGCAAATGGAATAGCCCGCCGAGCCTTTTGCAGTTTAAGAACATTTTTATAAAAGAGCTGTAAGAAACTAATCGGTTCCGAAGAGCCCGAGGGAACGGCTGTTGTTGATTCATAAAATCAAGGGCCGGGATCGAGCCATATTGGACTTGACCAAGCTAAACTGCCATTGCTTTGTACTACTCGGGCATAATACCAATCGGTCTTTTCTGTTCGGCGCTTGTCGGTGAATTCGAATTCAGTTCGATAGTTCTCAGAAAAAACGATCCGGTGTAACATCATAGATTCTGCAGTAAAAGGTCCGGTTAAGGTAATGTCACTGGATTCTGCCAATTCTTCCAGGGATTTAGTTATATTCATTTGGACAGGCTGAGTTAGGGCAATCGTTAGCTTGGTTTTTGGTGAACCCAGAATTTCCAAAATGATGCTATTGGTTGCCTTTTCTTCGTAAGCCTGCATACGAGAGGTATAGGATATAACTTCACAACTTTTATCATCAACAGTTTTGATTTTATTACGCCGCTGTTCATCAAAAGGACCAGATTGAAAGCATGGACTGGCGGAAATAATCTTTCCGTCACTGGTGTTAACTTTGAATTGCCAGTCGCAAATTCGAGCCATGTTCAAATCTCCCCACGGTCCCCAGCCAAATTCGATACGGCAAAAAATCGGCCGTTTCCATCTTGATGGCGGAACTTTGCGATCGATGGGATGATCACGATAAATCACTTCGTTATTGCGGAGTACTTCGACACTGTCAATGATGTCCCGGCCTTTTGCTTTTACATGGATCCTCCGGGCATCTGTTGCGGGAATTGTTTCACCCATCCAGTGGCCATTAAGACGAAAATCCAGTTCGATTCGGTCGCCGCTGACGCCGTAGGTCCGTCGTGCCTTAAAAGCTTCCATAATGGACTGGCGTGTTAGCATATCAGCATAAATTCCAACAAGCCCCTCGCCGTAAGCACCCGGATATCCAAGATGGTCATCAGTGCTTGCCACTACCCCAACCTGGACACCTTGCTGCCACAGCCATTGCAGAGTGTTATGAGTGTAGCGGCCTCCCATGCTGTGGCGAATGTAGCGATACGGACCGCGATCTGATTCAGCATTGCCATGCTCCGAAAAGATTTCCACAACAGGGGAAACTGTACTGTTTAATACGCTCCAATTTTGCCCCCGCCATCCTTGCTTATAAGAGGGATGGTGAGGGATTAATATGGCACCATGGTCTCTGGCAAATTTTTGAAATTCTTTGATGTCTGTTATGTAGGCAAGTTCTGATTCCGAGCCGGGGAAAATGATACAAACATCGCCGAATGAACTGGAGTGCCATTCATAGCCGATAAAAGACACGAATTTGCCGGGTTGATAATATTTATTGGCAAGCCGTTTCACTTTTTCCCAATTATTCTTCATTACCTCGAAACCACGCACCCATTTCAGATGTTTGTTTTGCGGCATTTTGGGCATATCGTGCCATTGGGAGTGTCCGGTGAAACAAAAAAAGTCAAGATGGCTGCGGGCAATATCATACGAACGCTCTAAAGAGCCTTTCGCATAGCCAACTGCATTATGGTTGTGAACGTCGCCCCAGTAGAGTTTTTTTCCGGACGAGCCGGGTTTCTTTTTTTCGGAAGCTGACTGCCCGGCGTTAACGAGTTTTGTTGGTAAAAAGGATGCAGCTCCTATTCCTACTGAGTTTTTTAAGAAATCACGCCTTTCCATGAGAACTCCCTATCTTTATATTTTAAAATGTTTCCTGAAGAATGGCACAGCAAGGTCCCAGGCAAATACATGCCCTCTTGAATGCAACACATATTCAAAGTTTTTCTCCACTCCTGAAAGACGATACGCTTTTACAACGGCCTTTCTTATTTGGTCCCGGTCAGATGCAGTAATCAGATTGTCACCTTCACCTGCCTGTAGTTGCATTGGACGAGGTGCAATCAAGCTAAATAACTCCGGGACATCTCCGTATTTAAGTAATCCGGGTAAGTACTGGATTGCGCATGAAGACAGTTTCAAAGAACGCTCCCGAAAGATGTTCATACATCCACTTGGAACACAGGCTTTGATCCGATCATCAAAAATAGTAAGCCACATCGAGGTTCTGCCGCCATAAGAATTGCCTATACAGCCGATATTTTTCTTATCTACATCAGCATGTGAGCACAAGACATCAATGGCAGCCTGGCCGTCCTGGATATGCAGATCCAAAACGTTAATACCATACATAGAGGCAGCCATCTGGATGACATTGCATTTATCACGGTCTCCTATCCTGTCAATATGACCATCTCTTCCCGGCCAGCCCCACCAGGCAGGTGCTAAAACTACATAGCCGGAACGGACAGCTTGCAACGCATAAGGGGGATAATCGGTTTTTCGTACACCACATATGGTCTCGATTCCGTGGGAATGATGGCCATGCAGAGCAATAATGC
Organism: Planctomycetota bacterium; assembly: GCA_014384025.1. Taxonomy (GTDB): domain Bacteria; phylum Planctomycetota; class Phycisphaerae; order Sedimentisphaerales; family Anaerobacaceae; genus NIOZ-UU13. The sequence goes on from JACNGQ010000041.1 coordinate 4,874, forward strand.
CCGCTCTTTTCCCGCCCTTTTTGATATTTTTCGGAATCAGCAGATAGGCGATGAGGTCGGAAAAATGTGTAACCGGAAAATGAATTAACTGGCGGGTGTGGTCGGATAATTCAGTTGTCTCCAGAATTTCTATCTCAGGCTTAACACGGTCGGGAATGCTGCCTCGCAGGGATTCGAGTTTTCGGCGAAAAGCTTGCTGCCAGGTGCGGAAGTCCTGCCCGTCACGGTATGCCATAGCGGGCTTATGCTCATCTCCATATTTCTTCAGGAAATCCACGAATGACTTAGAAGGGATTGCCTTTTCAGACGTTGGTATTTCAGGTTTCGATTGTGCGTTAAGCTTTTGTAATCCAATAGAGGCAAGTCCTGCTCCAACCATTTTCAGAAAACTGCGTCGAGCCGGTATTTGCAGCATATCTCATCTCCTTTTGATTTATGTTAATCTATGAGAGCTTCAAGACCAGTAGTATTTAAGTTACCAGATTTGCTTGTGATTTACCAGAGGTCTTTGTCGTCATTCAACTGAGAGTAAACCTTAGTCAAAGGTCTGCAATTCAAGTAAATTAGCATGTGGACGCTTTATTTTTCGTTATAAACTGCTATTGGTGATACAGCAAAGGCGATATTATTGTGGCTCTTGCCGATAAAGTCTATTTAAACTCCTCAGTATTAATCTTTGATAATCCGGCGGAGATTAAGTAGAATGAGGTATTGGGCAATTACTATTTTTATCAACGAGGACATTGAAATGGAACAGGATGTGAGGTATAATAGTTTATGATAGTGTTGACATAACGGTTATGAAGGTGTATGAAAAATTCCAGTTCAAGGTTATTTGATACCTACGTTTCGCACGATTGATCCAAGCATTCAGTTGTTAACTTAATTAGGAGTTTATGAGATGTCAAAAACTACCAGACGCAAATTTCTAAAAGACACATTAGCCACAGGAGCTGCATTTGCTATATGCGGCGGAACATCCACTAACCGGGTTTTAGGCGCCAATAACCGTCTGCGCATTGCCGTAGCAGGGGTGAACGGCCGAGGCGGCAGTCACATCAATGGCTGGCTGGATCAGGACAATGTTGAAATCGCCTATCTTATTGATCCCGACAGGAAGGTACTGGAACAGAAGCTAAAGTATCTTAAAGGAAAAACCCAGGGCAATTTTGCCTGTCAGGGCGTAGCGGATGTTCGGGAAGCGCTCGACGATAAGAATCTTGATGCAATTTCCATTGCTACACCAAATCACTGGCATTCACTCATAACTATCTGGGCAGCCCAGGCCGGAAAGCATGTTTATGTGGAAAAACCTATGAGCCATGATATCGTGGAGGGGCGTATCTGTGTTGAGGCCCAAAAGAAATACGGAGTGGTCATTCAACACGGAACGCAAAGCCGCAGCAGTGCGGGTAATGCCGGCCTTCATGATCTCATACGGTCCGGCAAGTTCGGCAAGATGAAGATCTCGTACGGATACTGCTGCAAACCACGGGGCAGCATCGGTTTCAAAAGCCCTTCCGCTCCTCCAGCCAATCTGGATTGGAATCTTTGGCGCGGCCCGGCCATCATCGATCAATACCACGCCAACTACGTCCATTATAACTGGCACTGGTTCTGGGAGACCGGCAACGGGGACATGAACAACCAGGGCACACATCAGCTTGATATGGCTTACTGGGCATTGGACAAGGGATTAACACATCCCATAAGAGCCATGGCACTCGGTGGACGCTTCCTTTGGAACGACCAGGGCGAGACACCCAATACCATGCTCGGTATTGCAGAATACCCCAATGGACAATACGTTTTCTTCAATGTTCGCAACGTCAACTATGATGGCTATGAACGCCAGGTTGAAAACGAGTACTATTTCGAGGATGGCGGTAAAATCATCAAGAAAAAATACTACCCCAAGGGCAGTAATACGGGGGAATATATTGACATTCCACCTGGACATGTCACCCCCGGAGGGAACTGGGGCAGCTTCATCGCAGCCTGTCGGGCCGGTGACCCGAATATGGCCAACGGCAATGTCATAGACGCACACCGAGGATGTGTACTGGGCCACCTCATGAACAACTCGTATCGTCTTGGCGAGAGCGTACCTTTTAATGCCAAGGCGGGTCGTTTCGGTGACAATCAAGATGCTTATGAGCATTTCATGAAGCTCCACGACATCATGAGCAACGGGGTCGGCCTTCCGGAAGACGGAACTCAATACACTGTGGGACCATGGCTGACATTCGATCCGAAAACTGAACGTCACACAGGAGGGCTAGCCATGGAAGCCAACGAGTTGTTGAAGGATGCCAATCGCCCCGGATTCCAAGTACCTGATGTCAGAAATGTGTAGGCCCATTCAACGTATTGCTTGCTGATCGTTGAACAGTCTTGAGGAGATTAGAGCTGCCGTAAAGGTTGCGGCCCTCTTTCTATGTGGTCCATAGTGAATTTGCTAAACGGAATATCAAGTCCGTTTTGAAATCACTTGCAGATAAGAAAGGATACCGGGAATGCTAATGCAGAGACGTCAATTCTTACATATGACCTCGGTTCTCCCCTGGGTTAGAGCGGCAGTGGCCTTTGGCAAGCAGGAAAACCTTCCACGAGAGGATATTGATAGAATTCCGGTTAGTCTTTGTCTCAACGCTTATTCTTTCAATGGCTTATTAAAAAACGGCGAGATGAGTCTGGAAGCGCTGTTCAGGTTTGCGAAAGACACCGGTTTTCAGGGAGTTGATCTGACGGCCTATTACATCCCAGGATATCCGGACGTTCCGACCGATAAAGTCTTGTATAACATCAAGCGAATGGCCTTTCGCCTGGGACTGGCTCTAACGGGAACGGGGGGCAGGAACAACTTTACCCTGGCTGATCCGGAGCAAAGAAAACTGGAAAAACAGTTGGTCAAGAACTGGGTGATAGCCGCCTCCAAACTGGGAATTCCACAAGTAAGGATATTTGATGGAACAGCCAAGCCCAAGGGATATTCCCGTGAAGAGATTACTGATTGGTTGATTGACGATATGAAAGAATGTGCCGCTTTTGGCGGTCGGCATGGAGTGATGATCTGCTATCAAAACCACAATAATTTCACCACTAATGCGGCTCAGGCCATTGAGATTGTCGAACGGGTGGATTCGGAATGGCTTGGCTTAATGCTGGATATTGGAAGCCTGCCCGAAGGAGATGTCTATCAGGAAATCGAGCGATTGATTCCCTATGCCGTGACCTGGCAAGTCAAGGAAATGGTCCAAACAAGGGGAATGAAGGTCAAGACGGACTTTGTGAGACTGATGAATATCGTACGTCGGTCCGGGTACCGCGGCTATTTTCCCCTTGAAACCTTGGGAGAGGGTGATCCGTTTCAGAAAGTGAGGGCGCTTTACCGTGAGGCAAACAGCCAGTTGACTTGATGTACAAGCTTAAATTCATTACATGGCGAAGATATATAGAAATACTTAGAGTATAGTTTACTTAATTAATTAAAAATATTAAGGTATTACATTATGAAAAAGTTCACTATTATCCTTATCATGTTGCTGCCAACCTTGACATTTGCCCAAACCGGGAAAGTATTCGACAACCTATCGATGAAAAGTGAAATATTAAACATGGACCGGAAATATGCCATCTATCTTCCCCCGGATTATGAAACTTCGAAAAGAAGTTATCCCGTACTATATTTGCTGCATGGTGGCGGTGATGACCAAACCGGATGGGTACAGTTTGGTGAAGTAAAATACATTGCCGACAAAACTATCAAAAAAGGCAAATCAACACCTATGATTATAGTTATGCCTGATGCTAATTCGGGGAAACGTGGTTTTACAAATGATGCGGCGGGCCAGTGGCGCTACGAAGATTTTTTCTTCGAGGAATTTATGCCCTTTATCGAAACAACTTATCGAATAAAAAGCGAAAAACGTTATCGTGCTATTGCCGGATTATCAATGGGAGGAGGAGGGACGTATTATTATGCTCTGCATCGTCCCGACTTGTTTCAGGCTGCATGTCCGTTAAGTGCTTCCGCCCGACCAATTAACAAAGAAGGAGCACAAAGCTACATGAAACGAAGGGGAATGACTGATGCTTCCGAAGAACAGGTTGAGGATTGGATGAAGAAATATAACATACATGAGATGATTAAAAATATGCCGGAAGATAAGAAAAAATCGGTACGCTGGTATATTGACTGTGGTGATGATGATTTTCTTTATGAAGGCAATTCGTTGGTACATATTGCCATGAGGAAAAATGATATTCCTCATGAATTCAGAATTCGTGATGGAAAACATGACTGGACTTACTGGAGACATTCTTTATATGATGTGTTAAATTTTATTTCCATCGGTTTCCATCAGGGTATTGATTAATATTTAAGGACATCTCCAAGAGCCTTGTTAATACACTATTACCTGCTCTTAAAACGAAGTGACATTAATCTACGAATAATGTGTTTGAGATTATTCACCTGACAGTTTTTAAAATATTTCCGCGTTTCTCTCACTCCTTCTCGAGTGTTACTACGCGACGGATAAATCCTTTGTAATCCATTATTCAGAGTCTCAGCAAACGACATAAGCCGATAATAGACTCTTAGATTTACAATTCGGATATCCGTTCAACCTTCCGTGACGACTTTCATGCCCATCAACCGTGCGAGGTGATGTACGTTTTCCATGTGATCGCCGTAGAACACCACGCGGTGCAGAAGTGTCATGGCATCCTCGGTCTCAAGGACGCTGCTCCAGTTGGCAGCCATCTTGGCCGCATCGCGAACTTCGGTGACAATCTGGGTGCGACAACCGTGGACCGACACCTCAGGAACTTCGATAATCTTACCCGTCGAGGCGAGTATGGTATCAAGGTTGACCATCTTAGTACGGGTGATGGTCTCGCCAAGGCGGTATTGAATCTCGGGCACACAGCCACTACCGCCGACCTCGGAATGGCCGCGCAGCAGATATGGCGCCTCGGCGCCATTGGGACCATCCATCTTCAGTGGTGCAGTGCAATGGGCGGTCCATAAAGCATTGCGAGAGGTATCGAAAGTAGCGTTGCCCTGGAATCCGGGGCGATCGATCATGTATTGGAACAGGAGCATGGTCAACAACGAGTCCATGTCACCCTCGCACGCAGCGGGAATACCTTTGTCGCGAAGACGAGCAAAACCCAGGCAGGGAAATCCTTTTGACAACCATCCCATACAGGTACCCACGGCAAGCCCATCAGCTCGCTGCTGCTCCATTAAACGTTGCAGTGCCACACTGACGCGAGCGGCCATTCTGATATCCTCTTTGTTCGGTTCGATGATTTTCTTCGCGTTGTTTGTCCAACTGTTGATCTCGGCTCGAACAGCACTGTCATCCGCAGCGGAAATCATATCGTTGAAGGCCTTCTCTTCTATGGCAACGACATCGGCACCCAAACGCTCCTTGACTTTATCCGGGGACTGGGCAGGCGTCGTGCCTCGAGCCGGAGGGAAGAGGAGGATCCGAGTCTGCTTCATCATGGGAATTACCCTCAGCAGACGAAGGGCTTGTTCAAGCTCGTCGTAGTCGCCGCTGGCCATAAGGGTGACACGATGTCCCTGACGATGCCAACGTGGGGCATACATCCAATCGTGGCCGCTGGCCGGCAGTGAAAAAACAACCATGGGATGCGACCCGTCAAGAATCGGCTGCACTACTCTTGTTAAGGCAAAGTTTTGCACGTTGACAGTAAGGACCGGCGCTTCCGGCCCGGCCTTCTTTAACAGAGCCGCCGTTTGCTCGGCATTGCTCGACTGGCCCATTATTAGTTCGACGTTTCCCAATTCCTTTTCCGCCCTGGCC
>JACNGQ010000436.1 GCA_014384025.1 Planctomycetota bacterium
ATACTGGAAATCAAAACAAAAAGCTGCATGATCGCCAGAAAAAAATCTCGCACACCGTTTTGCCTTTGAGAATTCCAATTTCAGTTTAAAAATCACCGCCTCAATAGCCATTGAATCGTATTAATCGGAGGTTGATAGCGGTTCTCAAGAAGTTTTATTTCCCTTGTAAAATAATCAGGAGATGCTATAATGCTTGCGTATAATAAATTTTTGGAGGAAATAATCCAAATAGCGTTCAATAAGTGAGTTTTCATCAAGACATGCTTAAGCTTCTTATAGGGTACGCAAAGCATACGTCGTAAAAAAATATTCACAATTTTTGAAAGGGTAAACGATGAACAAACAACGAACAGCAAAAGTTAATCCGGCAAAGACCACGCTTTTGATCATGGCCGTCCTCATCATCTTGAGCGGCTCAGCAATGGCCCAGCAAAGCTTACAGGGCCTTGCCCAGGAATCCGGGACAGATTGGCTGGCCGGCCGATGGGCCGCCACAACCGATGACGGCACAGAGATAACGTTAGTGTATCAGTGGATACTTGATGGGCACGCCATAATAGTTGATATGAAGATGGGTGAGTATGCTTCACACGGCATGATTTATTATATACCCGACGATGATAAGGCAACTGCGATCAGCGTTGACAACAGGGGCGGCAGAGCCAAAGGAACATGGCAGGCACAGGGTGACAAGCTCGTTTCAAAAAATGAGCGTATTGACGCCGAGGGTAACGCACAGAAAAGCGGTGCCGTTTACACAAAAGTGGATAACAAGACAATAAAAATAGCTCTATACGGCCTTAATGACTATGATGAGCTTAGTGATGAGCCGTGGTTCTCTATGGACTTCAAACGCCAGGCAAAAAAGACAACAAAACCCGCTGCCAAACAAAAAGTCAACTGACAATACTCATTGATTGAAGTGGATTGGGAATTTTTCATAGGTTCTCATTGGAATGCTGTGTGTGATGCCCGTAGAAGACATCAACTATGATAGCATAGTGAATCTGTCTGAAAATACTGTCTCACCCACAACTCAAAGATTCTCCTTGACTGGAAAGCGGGTGATTTGGTATAAGTAGATTGATAAGGCTTGTGTTCGCTGATGGCCTGTCCTGTGAGACCCTTTTATTATAGAGGAGGATGTGTATATGCCGGGTACAGATTTGCAGGCAAAATTTTTACTCTGCAGTTATGTTTTGTAGCATTTCTTTTAACATTCTATATGTAATTTCTAAAGGAGGATTATTATGTACAGGAAATTGATGTATTTGGTTTCTTTTGCTTTGGTGATGGCATTGGTTACTAACGCCACAGCGGAATTAGTAGGGCACTGGAGGTTTGATGAAGGCACCGGAGATGCTGTTAATGATTCAAGCGGCAATGGAAACAACGGTACCCTTATCGACAGCGTCCAGTGGGCGGACGGGCAGATAGGGAGTGCGCTGAAATTCGATGGAACACCCGGCTATGTTCTAATCCCTCACGGCGATAGTCTGAAACTTATTAACCAGGGTGATTATACTATCACTATGTGGTTCAGGCAGGACGTCGTTACAGGAATCGCCAATCTTCTTCAGCAGACAGATGTAAATGGGACGGGCAGGACCTTGCTTTTGGCTGACGCCGCCGACGGGATCCGGGCCTATCTCGGTGGCACCAGCACCTTGTCCGGGGTCATTGAAGAAGCCGGCCTATGGTATCACGTCGCCATGGTTGTAACCGAAGGAGGAGCTGCCGATACCATTGAGTTCTATATCAACGGTGAACAAGCCGGCACACCGGCGCAAGTTAACTCGGAAGACTGTGAGGGCGATTACCTTATCGGTACTAACAAGGATTTAAACGGTAGATGGATAAATGGTTTGGTTGACGATATGCGATTTTACAATCATGCTTTATCGGAGGCCGAGGTTCTCGCTGCGATGGGAGGCGCTGAAAGTTATCCCTATGCCTTGGGTCCGGAACCGGCTGATGGTGCTATGATTGAGGATACATGGGCGAATCTTAGCTGGTCACCGGGTGATTCTGCTGTCTCACACAATGTGTATCTCGGAGATAATTTCGATGACGTAAACAATGGTGCCGAAAGTACGTTCCAGGGCACCCAAACAGGAACGTTTATTGTTGTAGGCTTTCCCGGATTTGCCTTTCCGGATGGCCTTGTTCCGGGCACGACTTACTACTGGCGGATCGACGAGGTCAATGACACCGAGCCGAACAGTCCCTGGAAGGGCAACATCTGGAGCTTCAGCGTTCCTCCCAAGACTGCATACTTCCCCGATCCGGCTGACGGTGCCGAATCTGTAGCTGTAGATGTACAACTTAGCTGGACGGGAGGTTTCGGTTCCAAATTACATACCCTGTACTTCGGGGATAATTTGGACGATGTGGACAGCGCCGCCGGTGGACTCCCGCAGGGAAGTGCAACACATACTCCAGGCCCGCTTCAAATGGCCAAGACATATTACTGGCGTGTCGATGAGTTCGATTCCATCGACACATTTAAAGGCGGCATCTGGAGCTTTACAACTGAGGGCGCCGTGGGCAGCCCTGCCCCAGCTAATGGGGCTGTGGATGTTACGCAGATACCTATTCTAACCTGGGTATCGGGAGTTTTTGCCGATTCACATCAGGTTTATTTCGGCACTGAAGCAACCTCTCTGGAAAATAAAGGCAGTGGAAACCTCGGCTCCGAAAGCTTTGAACCCGGACAGCTTGAGTGGAACACAACTTACTACTGGCGTGTTGATGAGGCGAACAACGCCAACACCGACAGCCCCTGGACAGGCCCTCTCTGGAGCTTTACCACCGCCAACTTCCTTATCATTGACGATATGGAGAGCTACAATGACATTAATGAAGATGAGCCCGGTAGTAACAGGATATATCTTACATGGATAGACGGATTCGATAATCCGGCCACAAACGGCGCTGTCGTCGGCAACTTTGATCCTCCATTTGCCGAGCAGACTATCGTTCACGGCGGTTTGCAGTCGATGCCGATGGCATATGACAATGCTGTCGGAAAATCCGAGGCTACTTTGACACTCACTTCCAATCGTGACTGGACAGTCAACGGTGTCAACACACTGACGATTTGGTACCGAGGCGGTTCGGCTAACGCTGCTGAGAATTTGTATGTTGCCCTTAATGGCAGCGCGGTGGTCAATCATGACAATCCTGATGCAACACAGATAACTTCCTGGATCCAATGGAATATCGACTTGCAGGCGTTTGCCGACCAGGGCATTAACCTTACTAATGTAACTTCGATTACTCTTGGCCTTGGTAACAGGAGCAATCCGGTCGCCGGCGGCTCAGGTATGATGTACTTCGACGACATTCGTCTGTATCCACCGGCACCGTAAGTCTGACTTTTTAAACAGTTAAGATTGCGTCGTAGATATGAACTAACTCGGGGCCTATACCAAAACGGTATAGGCCCCTTTATCTTTGAGCAATGGTAAAGGTTGGATTAGACCATACGTTAAAACCACTCTAAAATGCGTTTAGAACTCAAAAGATAAATGTTTAGATATCACAGTCAAATTGAAAACCCCGGGATGTTTAATACAACTGCTGATAAAAAAGCCTCTGCTTTACCGAGGAGTGACTCAAACAAAGCAGAGGCCCAAGCGATAGTGTATATCCAATACACTTAACCGCCTCCCTCCTTCAAAACCAATCATCTGTAACTATAAATAAGTGCCGGCAGTGACACTAAATGTAACGTTTTTTCCACAATTTAACCGGCGAGCCTATGGGGCAATAGCCGTCTAAGAGTCCGCCAATACTGAAATCTTCGACTGAGGTGCAGATGTGATGTAAATAGTGTACTTATAAGATTTGTTCTATTGGTGATTTTAACTTCGATAAGGGAAGGATAACAATGGAATTTTTCAAAAGCAGCTTCATATTGTTGCACCGCAGGTAAAGTTCCGGTATTATAATCGAGTTAGAAAGGTCTATTGTATGGGCAAGTATCTCATATCAATATATTAGCGGAAAGGAGCCAAAAATGTCAAGATGTTATTGTCGAGTTGTACTGTCAATTTTAGTAATTGTTTTTGCCTGGCTGACTGTTTCCTGGGCTAATATTGCTTTGACTGTCCTGGGTGCTCTGTTGGCAATTCAAGCATTAGCCGGAGCTTGTTGTTGTGCTTCCAAACGCGAAGAGAAAGCAGCACCAGAACCTTCAGCAACCGAATAATTGTAGAACATATTTCATCCGGCATGGTTTTTCCTATAGAGAATTTGCAGCAAAAGAACAGATGCTCTCTAAAGTTACGGATTTTATTTCCAAGTGGATTTTAGCAAGGTTTAATTAAGAAATAATTTCCGTGATACCCATCGAGACCGGTTCGCCCCTTAACAGCCTATAAAAAACTGCAAATCGAAAGCTTAAGCGGAGATATTAAAAGCCGGCTTATGTAGTTTTAGCCGAACAATACAAAAAGAACTGCAAGAGTCCACTAAATCGCTTTTTTAAGTCCTATATTCTGATAAAGTTGCCGCCTGAATTCGCCGATTAATTGTTAAAGTTAGTATCTATATTAACAGTGTTTTATTCTATAGAATCCTTACCTTGCAGGAAATCGATTAGGGTTAATATCAAAAGAGGAGAAATAAATATGTTTAAGATAGAAGACCTTATGACTAAGGATGTTATTACAGTTAACAAGGAAACTACGATACAAGAGGCCATAAGAATTATCGTTGAAAATAATATTACAGGACTGCCCGTAGTCAATAAAAAGACGCAACTGGTTGGTATCATCTCAGAAAAAGACGTACTGACACTGCTTTATAATGTTGGCAGTAGAGCAGGTAAGGTTGAGGAATTTATGACACGGAAAGTTGTCAGCTTTGATATAGAAGACGACGTGGTTGATATTTGCGATTGTCTTGTCAAACACCACTTCCGAAGAGTCCCGATAGTCCAGGGGCCAAAGAAAAAGCTGGTGGGAATCATCACTAGAAAGAATATAGTCCAAAGAATATTCGAGTGCCAGGATTTCTTCAGAGATACCCCGCACAAAAAGGATGAGCTTACCAATGTTAAAATTCGGGTTTAGCCGCTGAAATCAATAAGCGGTTAAAGCTAAGATAAACAGTATCCTCAAGAAATGCCCACAGACGGTAAATTAACAAGCTCACACAACAGGCTGAATAGGATTGTTTCTACAAAATTTCTTAAGGCGTATAGGCCCAACCGGCATTATTAAGTACCCCGGATCCGACCAGACCGGCAGGGGCCGATACCGTTATAGATGCATTTCCATTGCCATCGACAGAAGCAATCGTGAAATTGCCGGCCTGAAAGTACCTGCCGGCAAGGTCACCTGAGGTAAAACCTAAAGTCCCCTGGATCGCATCAAGAGTACTGCCTGCCATTGCGGCCACCGCAACAGAATCCTCCCCGTAATAAGCGCGCACAGCTGCACGAATAGTACCGGCTATCGCAGCACCTTCCGTCCATTTTGCCTGCCCGATTCGGCCACGAAGAATCGGAACTGCCACTGCAGCCAGGATACCGACAATTAGAATAACGACCATCAGCTCAATTAATGTGAAGCCCTTTTTCATTCTGCCCTTTTCCATCTACAATTTCTGAGAAATGTTTTGAAAATACTCTATCACCGATATTGCATTTAGTCTATTTGTACCGAGCTTTCTATAATGGTGTAATGAACCTACCGGGTAAGTCCGACTGTAGTTAACATGCTTTCATGATCGACTTTAGTTTATCCGGGACTACAACCATTTCTACATGACCACAATCAAAACAAATGTTTACATTAACAAGAACTCCGGTCTTGAGAAACGTTTCTACATTAGCGTTGTTGGGACGAGCATAGATTTTCCCAGTGGATTGGAGCACACCGGGTTTGACATTAGTGCCACCACATCTTAGACAGTTCTTTTCCTCATTCATAATTCAACCTTTCATCTAATATTTTTCATATAGGTATACTTTAAATCGCTCAGCTTCCTGGCAATTCTTCCCAGTTTGTCAGTCCACCAAAAATAGTGCCCTTTCCTCTCGGCAAGCCCGGGGGTTGTGTTTCTTGAATTCTTACCCGATCATCATAGGTAATCGCCATCTGATAATGTCTGAGACTACTACTTTCGCTTCCTGTCAGTGCAGCTCCTGTCTCCAGGTCTACCCATTGGCCAGTGCTCGAATCGAAGTGTGCTGGCCTCGCATCCCCAGTTCCGTCCGGATCATACCAATCCCGCTCGATGGAGACTTGATTCAAAGCGTTTAGATTGCCATAAACAGAAAAACCGGTTGTAGGCTCTACATTGCCACCGGTAACGGAGTCGGTGTTGTATAAGAAGCTGTCTGCAGCGAACATTAATCCAGAAATGGTGTACATAGTCCCATATCGGGGGTCTCCAAAATAGATATTACCGCCGCTTATAAGCTGACCTGAAACGTCATATTTGCCCAGAGCTACCAGACCCAACAGGCTATCGCTGTCTGCATATTTGATATTGTCGGAAAGATGGATATCTCCTGTCACAACGATTGTCACTTTACCGTCAACTAAAAAACCGTAAGTGCTTGGGCTGTGAACCCATAAATCGCCATCCACGTAGTAAACCCTGTTTTCTCCCATATTTAAAGGTGTTGGTGCATCCTTTTGTGTTCCCCCTCCTATCACACTTGCCGGCTCAAGGAAATAATCATCACCGGAAGTAGCGCTACACTCGCCCGATCTGTCGGACGGATTTTTTACCATCACATTGTATAACTCATTGCCTGATGGCAGATATCCCGAACCAACGCCTGCATCTGCAAAGATTTGGCTCACATTATGTGTATTATTTACTGCATAGTTCATGTTTTCTAAGCTGGGATGACTCTTTACAGCAGTGTCCTCGGTAACTGTACCGGAAACAGAGGCACTGTCTAAGATATCAGCTTTGCCAGTGGATTCAACATCTCCATTGAAGTTAGCCATAGGCGAGGGATTAACACTGCTCTCTTCATACATAGTGGCATCCCCATTAACATACATATTTCCGTTCACTATGTCTCTGCCGCCAACCTCTCCCACTCCCCAGGGTTGGGGAACACCTTGCCCTCTTAACTCGAACGACCATTGCTCTCCGTTCGCATTGCCGCCATATAGAGCCGTTTCATAAGGAGGAGACAAAAAAGATAATTCAGCCTTAATTTTTTTAACTTCCAATCCCACACTGCCGGTCGAAACAGCATAAGGAGGGTCTTCATCAAGGTTCAAATCAACCTGGTAGTTTGCTTCTCCCAAAGCCGTATCTGCAATGTCTTCAAATTGTTCATTGTACAGCTTTGCGGTCAATTGTGCCATTCCCGCCTCAGCCGCATAAAAAGCTTGTGTTGAGCTCAGCTCCTTCCGAGTCATTACTATCTCGGTCTTCGCCAGATCAATCAAGGAGAAACCTAAAATGAGAAAGATGCAAGCAAAGACCACTACTACAGTAAGGGCCAGTCCCTTTTCTGATTCGCAAATTCTGCTTTTCATTTGAAATCACCTTCACATAATTTAGCAACACTTATATCCTTAATCTTACACCATCACTGTCCATAATTTCGTATCATTACTGTTGAAGCAAAATGTGCTTCTAAGTTATATTCTTTCAACTTAAGGTCTAAAGTATCTCAAGGCCAACTGCCGTGACATCGTCGATTTCGGAAGGTTCCATTTCTTGATTTTCCGCGAGCACACTAAATTTATCCATCATCTCAACAATCGGACAGCCTATAATTTCAAGAAATTCATCTCTTAAATTAATGGGAGTTATATCATTGGAATTGCTGATACACGGTATGGCTCCGTCGGAGTACAGTAGCAGCTTATCACCGGGTTGAAGCTGTATGGTTCGTTGGCTATATTCAGCTTCTTCAAGAATTCCGAGTAGTGAGCCGTCAATTTCCAAGTTTTGTGGCTGTTCTTTCCCTCTGAAAAGAATAGGATATGGATGTCCTGCACGGCTGTAGGTTAGCTGTAGTGTGTTGATATTGATCAAACAATAGCAGCAAGTTATAAACTGGCAACCCGAGAGTTTCTGTGCATATATTCGCGAATTGATATTTTTCATAAGTTCCGCAGGCGACAATACACAGCGATTGTTTTCAACATCCTCGTACATAGCAATGGTTTGTTTTATAAAAATTGATAACAGCGCAGCAGGCATTCCATGGCCTACCACATCAGCCACATAGAAGCTCACATGCTGCTCGTCAATACGTTTCACATCATATATATCACCTGAGACACACTCGGCCGGCAAAATAAAAGTAGCCCAATGTAATTTATCGCAGTTTGGTAATTTTTTAGGCAGAAAATCCATCTGAACAATACCAGCCAAACGAAGCTCCTCGGACAACTGGGCATACAGTGATGCCAGATTCATAATTGCGTCTCTGAGGCGGATCTGGACTTTTATTTTGGCAAGAAGCTCATCGTTGTCGAATGGCTTTACTATATAGTCATCTGTACCGACTTCGTAGCCTTTCAGTCGTGATTCGACGGAAGTTTTAGACGAGATAAGAATAATATGCGTCGTTTCGCTCTGGGGATCTGATTTGATTCGTCTACAGGTCTCGTACCCATCCATGCCGGGCATCACAATATCGAGCAGCACAAGATCGGGCTTGAACTTGCCTATTTTCTCCAGACACTGTTGACCGCTATTGGCTGTGGCCAAGGCATATTTCTCTTCCAGCAATTCCTTAAGAATCTCAACATTGATTTCATCGTCGTCAACAATCAGTATCTTTTTATTCATGCTCGATTTCACTCGTTTGATAACAAGTACTTAGTCATGAATCCTGCATTTATGCTATCGTATTAGTATTTAACTATTTTTTATTCGTTTTCTTGTATTGCTTTAATAGGTTTTGGAGGCAAATGAGCGCACACTTTCGCTAAAAGCTCTTCTCCATCGAAGGGCTTAGTTAAATAATCATTGGCACCGCTTTGATAGCCCTTGAGACGATCTGATTCCATTGCCTTGGCGGATACCATGATAATCTTGGTATGCCTTAGCGATGAGCTCTTTCGTATTTGTTGACACACCTCATAACCATTCATACCATTTAACATAATGTCTAATATAATCAGGTCTGGCCGGAATTCCTGGGCCATCTTAAGGGCTTCTGTACCTATGGAAACTGTCATTAGATTGTATTGACTCCCAAGTAATTCCTCGATAACCGCCAGATTAATCGAATTATCATCGACAGCTAAAATTTTTCTTTTCTCTTGCACAATATTGCCTCTTATAAATAATTAGGCCCTTACACTACCAGTGCCAAGTAGCAACCATAAATTCACTTTATGCTTCTCACTTAACTTGCACTATCAACCAATACCTCTTCCTGCTCATGAGCTTCTAAAGACGGCGGAGTTTCAAACGAT
This sequence comes from Planctomycetota bacterium, assembly GCA_014384025.1. GTDB lineage: Bacteria > Planctomycetota > Phycisphaerae > Sedimentisphaerales > Anaerobacaceae > NIOZ-UU13. Next base: position 9,414 of record JACNGQ010000436.1, read on the forward strand.
AAGTTTGCACCTATTAATACCTCTTCTTGCTCATTAGCTTCTAACGACAACGGAATCTCAAACGATAAGTATGCACCTATATCAGGATTGTTTTCGGCCCAGATGCGGCCTTTATGGGCGGCTATAATCTCTCGGCAAATTGGCAATCCTAATCCAGTACCACCAGCACTGGCCTTGGTTCTGCTTGACTGATAAAACTTGTCGAAAATGTTTTTCAATTCATTCTCTGGAATACCTGTGCCTTGATCTCGGACCGAAACTACAATCGAATCGGCTTTCCTGGACGAGATAACATCGATTGTTCCGCCATCAGGCGAAAATTTGATGGCGTTGTTTAATAAGTTGCGGAGTACCTGCCTTATCTTATCGGCATCGAGTATAATTTTCTTGTTGGCTTCGAGATGTTCGCACCGAACAGTCAGATTGTGTTCTAATGCCAGGGACTCGCACTCTCCCCTCGATATATCAATCAGTGAATTAAGGTTTGCCGGCCTAAACTTAAATGTGATCTTCCCAGATTCCAGCTTGGCCAAATCAAGCAGATCATTTAGTAACGCCAGCAGTGTGTCGCCGCTCTGCCGAATTTTCTGGAAATAGTCGAGTATCTTATCAGGACTGGCGGTATCGTATTTCTTTATACCAAAAGAGGCGAAACTGAGGATGCCATGCATCGGAGTACGCAGTTCATGCGATACATTGCTTAAAAAAGTGCTCTTTGCATTGTTGGCGGCTTCAGCTATCTTTTTAGCTTGCTGCATTTCAGTTGTACGTTCTTTCAACCTATTCTGAGCGTAAAATGTTATGGCTAACGCAACGATCATAGGCACGGTGATAAATTTATCGACCGGCCAAGCATTTTGCGTGGCCATTTCGGTAAGTGTCTTTCCCAATTCTAAAATTTCCATCAAAACGATGGCTTGGAAGGCAATAACGCCAACCGTAATAAAATCCTTAAATGCAGTTGTTTTCATCCAGTCTTTATATGTAAAAATGGTTTTACTGTTCATCTTGTGTACCTTTCTTTCTGACTAAATATAACAACACAAACATGCTTCTATGCGACTTCAGAAAAAACTGTCCATCTCCCGCGTAGCTGTGCTCGAATTTGCTCATCATGGATAGGTGCGTGGTTATCCATTTTGGAAGACACAGTTACAATATCAGAATGAATCCCCATCTTAGTTCCAAGTCAATAAAGCATTTTAAGCTTCTCATTTAACAACTCATTACAGAACTAAGTAGGAACGCAAAATGATTCATATAAAAAGTCCCATTTTGACGACCTTGTT
>JACNGQ010000234.1 GCA_014384025.1 Planctomycetota bacterium
CGGCAGGCGTTCTCCGTCATCCCACTCATCCGGGTCTGCAACAGCAACAATGCCGGTACCCAACTCGAAGAGAGAACGGTCCTGGTCGCCGGCTGTCTCTATCCACCACGCCTTGTCGGCGAAGGCCCATCCTGCCCATTCGGTAACACCGTCGGTTTCGTCCATACCAAGCCCGGGAATACCACTTTCGTCAACGACCCAACCTTCCGGCGGCGTGTCCGTCCAGACTGCATCGCCGGCAAGTGACTCATCAACGTTCGGACCTAAAGCCAGGCCTTCGAAATCCTCAGAAAACAATACGGTTTTTTCTGCCGGCGCGGGTACAGGGTCGTCTGAGAGAAGCATATGCCCAAATCCGGTACTCTGGTCATGAGCTGCAAGGCCTGTCCAGGCCATCTGAAGTTCTGTATCACCACCGTCAATGTCGGTGTCGTCGAATGTAGGGTGGAATCCGATGGTGTTGCCTGCTGAAAAGTCCAATGACGGCATCAGTGCGTATTCGATAGAGGCTTCGCAGATGTATCCATCAGCAGTTTCAGTGGCAGCTATCTGCAGGTATGCAGGCTCGACCGAACCAGCACCGTCCATGTTGCACCAGTTCCATTTCTGATTATTGGCGTTAAAGCCGTACTGGTAATGTTCATCATGTCCAGCAACTGCATTTAGCGTAGAGAAAAATACTTCTACACAGTCAGCATTCCAGATACTGCCGTCGGTTTTATTCATGGACAACTTATCGTCTTTCACCACTGCGGCAATGTAGATGTTCACGTCATCCCATAGCAGATATACTTCTCCGCTACAGTCCGCGGCGTTGTCCCAACTGGCCTGCCCTGAATTCAAATGCTCTACCGCATCAAGAACTGCCGGGGTCATAGCTTCAAGATTCCAGTCGCTTAGATCTCCGTCAATTGTAACAGTACCCCTGAGACAGTCTATCATCAGTGGTTCTCCAGTCGCTGGGTTTACAGCAGGTGGGTCCGCAATCGCCAAACTCATGCTGAACAAAGTTAAAATTACCACCAAAAGGCATTTCTTAGCTAACATTTTTGTTCCTCCTAATTTTAATTGAAAACTGATATGAAATTTTGCTCCGGCCACACACCGAAGCAATCCTTGCCTTCGATAAGCATCAGTAATCTTGTGTTTTAATTTGTGCCTTTCTCAAACAAGCTTAAATAAAACAAACGATAATAATTTTCACCTTCACTACATTTTATGCCTGCCCATGATTATTTTCCCGATTTAAGATTACCTCCTTCCTTCAAAAAAACAATTCGAGCAGTTAGTTGAAATGTATAAATCTTAACTGCGAAGCAAAAAGTTATCACTTACAACTCTTTACCGCACATAACATACAGTAGCTCCTCCTCTATTATACGAAAACTGAAGAATTTTGCCCTCTGGATTACCTCAAAGCCACAGATGTACGGTCATGCGAGCACAAGTTTTACTAATATTTTCTACAATATTAACTACCTTCCTGTCAAGGGAAATTTCTTGATTATGTATTAGCGTACCTCGTTGATAGGGAATTCCTCCTGTTACCAACCTCCACATATTCCGCCCGTCCATATTTTTATGGAATAAACCTCTTCCTACTTCTTACTCTGTAGATGTATAACCCAACTCTCCCCAGACAGCCTTCTGGACTTTGTACAAATCCTGACTGCCCTCACAGCGCGACATATCACCGTTGCGGCCTGTGCCCTGCCAGTAGTCGTAGTCTGATTTGCAAATTTCTAAGGTAGTCGGGTCTTTCCACTTCCAGTACTCACTGTGACCATCCACGAAAGACAGATTTGTCCCGTCGCCGTGCCGCGCCGTAATCTGGTCCCACCATCGCGGCTGGTCATACCAGATAGTCCAGCTCGCCGGAGACAATCGGCCCTCATCAAGAAATACGGCCCTCTCGCCCGGCCTGCGAATCTGATCCCTGTTTTTAACTATCTGCCCCTCTGCTCCGGGTATCGCATCGTAGCCGTTCATTGAATCAACGATGGCATACGTCACCACCTCTCCCCGAATACCCGTAGGGCATTTATAGAGCTTTAAGTTCGGGCAGTATTCGTACAGCAATCCCCTCAAGATGCCGTCTATTCGTTGTTCTTCCGAAGCACCACGCCCGGGCCAATATACCCAGCAGGTACCGTCTTTGTTTTGTGCTCCGGTGCTTGTATTGCCGTTAACAATCCTGCTGTCGTTATCGTCCGCATACATAATCCACGCAAGTCCCATCTGCTTGACATTGCTCAAACAGGACGCCCGTTTGCCTTGTTCTCTGACACGACTTAACGCCGGCATCAATATCGCCATCAAAACAGCAATGATAGCGATAACTACCAGAAGTTCGATTAACGTAAAACCTCTTGAACCTCCTCCTCTGCAGTTGATAATCTTAACTTCGAAAGGCCCAAAAACTTTTATCTCGTCCATATTCCACCTTGCCCCTTCTCACCTTAGATTAAGCTGCCGGTTAACTGTTATTAAAACGCTTTTCACGACTAAAAAATCAATGAAGCCACGAATTCCTATATAATCTTATCAAAAAAACACGTTAATCCAAGAGATTTCCCTTGATTATGTATTAGCATACCTCATTGGTATAACTGTTGAGGATTGCAACGAAAAGGCAGTTAAGTCTATTTGTAGAATCTCACACACTGCCCCTCAGCTTTCAATTTAAAGCTCCTCAAAGGCCATTTCAATGACGAACTCGTCTTGAGGAGTATTCTAAGCCTTTTGAAAGTGTGGCTTTGTTAAATGTTGTAGACTGGAAAAGGTAGCTTTGGGAAGTAATAAAAAAAGACTGGATGCGTTTTTGAAACTACACATCCAGCCCTTTTTAAGGAGGGTGGTTATATGCTAAAAAGTACTCTAATCAAAGATTTCTATCTTTACGCCGTTTTACAATATTAAGAATTGATTGCCATTTCATAATAACACCTCCTGTTTATGCAGCGATCTGAAACGTCTCATGATTACTATGATTATACACACCTGAATGTTGCCAAGCAAGGAAAAAAGAACCCTGAACTGCAAAAGATAGCCTAAAATGTATCAACCAACATTCGTAGGTTACCACCAAAAGAATTATACGATTGATACATTTCTTTTCATCCGGATACTTAATCCGTTAAAAATGAAAAAAACTTCGTATTTTATGCATATATTTGGGATTTGGTCCTTCTTTTAACCCTCAAATTTGATATTTGTAGTGTCAAAATGGTGTCATAATGTCACCTGAAAATCAGGGTGTTTTTTAGCTTCTGAAAAAGGTGGCTTTTCGAAGCATTCTGACTCTTTACGACTCGCGAAAATGGGGCCATACCTACTGCCGAGAAAGCGTTCGGAACAAGTTGCTTGAAAGTATCAACCGAACGCATTAGAATCAGTTCTGAAAACCCGAACCGCAAATAGTCCCAATATGGAGAACTTGTAGAAATGCGGAGTCTATCAACCTACAGAATAGCAGTAGTGTATTTGCTTCTTGCTTCATCCTGCTGTCGTGTTTCGAGTGGAAACCATGCTCCTGCTGCGGACCTGGTAATTAAGAACGCCAAAGTTGTTACTATCGACAAAGACAAGCCTCGCGCCCAAGCTATTGCTTTCAAGGGTGAGACTATTATCGATGTAACGTCAGATGAGCACATTGAGAAATATCTCAAAGAAGGCGTTTCGAGAATAATTGATGCCGAAGGTCGACTTGTCGTCCCCGGCTTCAATGACGCACATATCCATTTCAACTTCATTGATCCCGACTATATTGATCTTCGCTACATTACGGATTCAAGTGTTATTACAGAGAAAGTCAGAGAAGCTGTAGTCAAAGCAAAGCCCGGCGAGCTGATCCGAGGCGGTCGCTGGGAGCACGAAATGTTTGTCGATAAACAATGGCCAACCAAAGAGCTTATCGATCCCGTGGCGCCGGACAATCCGGTCGTATTATCCCGTGCCGATGGACATTCGGTTCTGGTCAACAGCTATGTCATCCGTAATTCGGGAATAACTAAGCAAACCCCCGATCCTTTCGGTGGCGAGATACAAAAAGATCCGGCCACCGGAGAGCCCACCGGAATCTTCAAGGAGAGGGCTAAAGGGTTGTTGAAATATGACCAGGAACCTGTTAATCGGACTGCCGAAGAACAGCAAAAACGACTTATGCGCGGATGGCAGGCTGCATTCGACCAGGCGATGCGAAATGGAGTCACGTCGATACAACTGCCGTCGGGCGGAGACTTTGACATATACCAGAAGTTCAAAGATATGGGCAAGCTTACGCTTCGAGTATACGCCGGGGGGGCTTTAACTACCAACAAACAAAAACTAAAAGACTATGCCGAACAGCAAAAGAAATATCCCAAAGAAGGTAACTGGATAAGATTCGGATATATCAAGGGATTTATCGATGGAACACTCGGTTCGGGCACAGCGTTATTCTTTGAACCTTACATTGATGCTCCTGATAAGACCGGCTTACCTCAGATGTCGTATGAAGAATTTGAAAAGATAGTGGTGGCCTTGGATAAAGCAGGATTCCAAATCGGCATTCATGCCATTGGCGACAAGGCCAACCACTGGACCCTCAATGCCTTTGAGAAGGTACAGGAACTGAACGGTATGCGTAATAGCCGCCATCGCATTGAGCACGCCCAAGTGCTTCACACCGACGACATTCCACGATTTGCGACATTGGATGTAATCGCATCAATGCAGCCTACACATTGCATAACCGACAAGCGTTTCGCCGAAAAGCGTATAGGCAAAAATCGTTGCAAAGGAGCTTATGCATGGCGACGTCTGTTGGATGCCGGAGCAAAGATTGCTTTCGGAACAGATTATCCTGTAGAGCCAATCAATCCACTGGAAGGTTTGTATGCCGCAGTTACTCGAAAGGACAGGGCTGGCGAGCCAGGCGATGGATGGTTCCCAGATCAGAAACTAAGCATAGAAGAAGCAATCGAATTGTACACCCTTGGCTCAGCGTATGCTGAATTTATGGAAGACCGCAAAGGCATGATCAAAAAAGGTTATCTGGGCGATGTCGTGATATTCGATAGCAATTTAATGACCATTCCGCATGACCAAATTATGTCCGCAAAGGTAGATTATACAATCGTAGGTGGCAAAGTTGTGTACAAACGAGAAGAGGCAGAATGAACGAGACATAGGTGGTAAATGGAGAATACAAAGCATGCCTAAATGATAGAGCTTTACGTCTACTCGACCATCATGTCACCGGAAAATCCGGCCGTTTTTCAGTTCCTGAAAGAGGTGACTTTTCGAAGAAATCTGGTATTATTTTTACAGCTCAATGTTAAGCTATCTACCACATAATAATACTTGAAACGTCACCACATTTCTGATAGGATTATTTGTTCCAACAGGGATATCCTAACTTGCAGTGTATTTAGAGAGGTCCATCTGTACCTTCTGGTCTTGCCACTACGATTCTTGGGCCAGAGATGACAAATATCTGTTCTTGAGAATAAATATGTCCGACGTCACACGCATTTTGACCGCGATTGAACAAGGAGATGCTCAGGCAACGGAGAAACTTCTCCCTTTGATCTATGAAGAACTACGTCTTCTTGCTACTCGGAAGATGTCACAGGAGCCACTGGGCCAGACACTCCAAGCTACGGCTTTGGTCCATGAGGCATATCTTAGACTTATTGGGACAGAAGACCAGAGTTGGGATAACAGGGGGCACTTCTTTAAAGCAGCAGCAGAGGCGATGCGACGAATTCTTATTGAAAATGCACGACGGAAGAGAACTCATAAGCGGGGAGGAGACATGGGGAAGGTGGATCTTAAAGTTGCCGATCTGCCAATGGATACTTATCTGGATTTGGATGATCTAATTGCCCTAGATGAAGCTCTGACGAAACTTGTTACAGCGGACGCCGCGGTGGCCGATCTGGTTAAGTTGCACTGTTTTGCAGGGCTGCCATTAGTCACAGTCGCGGATATTTTGGGTGTCTCAACTCGTACTGCTGAACGCTATTGGGCTTTTGCCAAAACTTGGCTATTCAATGAGATTTGTGGAGAAGAAGAAAAATCCCTTTGATAGCTTAATGAAAAATCAGCTTGCACAAAGTGATTGACATGATTCCTCTTCTGGCAATTGCAGGAAAGAAAACAAGTTCTGGCGCTCTGTATAGAGATACTAATCTTTTTTTTGATTTTTTGAATTTTTTGTGTCGGTGTACAAGTTGAATTCTCGCATTAAATAATAGAGGCATATGCCTGAGGAGTAAAACAGTGAAGGACCTTAAGAAAATACGTTCTGTGTTTTGTGAAGCTCTTGAAAAGGAAACACAGGAAGAAAGAGAGGCTTACTTAGCACAGGCCTGCCAGGACGATTTAATATTACGAACCGAGATTGACACCCTGCTGAGAACTCATTCGAAGGCAAATGATTTCTTCAAAGGCCCTCTCTTTGGTTCTGAAATACCGGAAGATAATCTTTCTGAAGCTCCAGGCACAATCATCGATCGCTACAAACTTTTAGAAAAGATAGGAGAGGGTGGCATGGCGGTAGTGTACATGGCCGACCAGCAAGAACCAATCAGCCGCAAAGTTGCCCTGAAGATTATCAAATTAGGCATGGACACCAAGTCGGTTATCGCTAGATTTGAAGCAGAACGCCAGGCTCTTGCCATGATGGATCACCCGAATATTGCTAAAGTCCTGGATGCTGGCGCTACAGAGACTGGCCGGCCCTATTTCGTAATGGAGTTGGTCACAGGTGTCTCTATTACCGAATACTGTGATAAGAACAACCTGAGTACGAAGGAACGACTGAGCTTATTCATCCAGGTCTGCAACGCCGTTCAGCATGCCCACCAGAAGGGCATCATTCACAGAGATATCAAGCCCACGAACGTGATGGTCACTAAACGTGATGGTGAACTATTCCCAAAGGTCATCGACTTTGGTATCGCCAAAGCTACAAGGCAGCGGCTAACGGAAAAGACGCTCTTTACGCGCTATGCCCACATCATAGGCACACCTGCCTATATGAGTCCGGAACAAGCCGATCTAAGCGACCTGGAAGTCGATACACGCTCCGACATCTACTCCCTCGGCATCCTGCTCTACGAACTACTCACCGGCACGACACCGTTCAGCGAAGAAGAACTGCGTAAAGCAGGTTACCTGGAAATGCAGCGTATGATCCGGGAGCAAGAACCTACTAAACCATCTACCAAGCTGACTACTCTTGGTGAGATACTAACCGATATAGCCAAACGCCGCGGCTGCACTCCCGATCTGCTGACAAAGTCAATTCGCGGTGATCTTGACTGGATTGTGATGAAAACGCTTGAGAAGGCCAGGGATAGACGCTACGACAATGCCTCTGCCTTGGCTCTTGACGTAAAGCATCATTTGGACAATCAACCGATTCTCGCCAGGGCTCCCAGCACGCTATATAGCCTCCGCAAGTTCCTGTATAGACATCGAGTAGAGGCTCTTGCTGCAGTTGCATTATTCATCATGGTAAGCATCCTGGGTGTTGCACTGTCGGTTTGGGGATACAACAAGAGCCAACTGGAGAAGGAGTTGGAGATGGGGGACAGGATGGCCTTGTACCGATGTCGGTACTCATGCGGTGCTGGTGATATTGGCACAGCCCTGCTAGAGATCACGCCAATTCTCAACAGTAAGTATGTCGGAGATCACGCACACATCATGCTTGGTCATATCCAACGTATGGCTCAGCTAAAGATAAACGACTTGACAGGCAAGATAGAAGATAATCCTGAGGATGCTGACAATTATTTACAGCGAGCTTATTATTGTACCCTCTTGAATGACAACGAGCAAATCTCTGAAGATATGGATAAGTACGTTGCCGTCCTCAATCCATCAGCAGAAACGGATTTGCGTAATTCTTGGATTCAAAAATTTCTCATTGGCCTCTGGGACAGTGCACCCACTAATCTTGGACCTATTGTCAACAGTTCGTATTGGGACATGGGCCCATGTATCTCGCCTGACGGCCGGGAGCTTTATTTTCATTCGGACCGGCCCAGCGGTTTAGGTGGTTACGACATATGGGTAACGAACCGAGAAACAGTACAAGATCCGTGGGGAGAACCAGTGCACCTGGGGCCAACCGTAAATAGTTCATCTTGGGACTGTAACACTGGTATCTCGGCTGACGGCCTGTCGCTCTATATTATGTCTAATCGTCCTGGCGGATCTGGAGATTTAGATACATGGGTAACGATGCGGGCGAGCATCTCCGAGCCCTGGGGAGAGCCAGTGAATCTGGGGCCGACTATCAACAGTTCGGCTGAAGATGCAGGGACAATCTCGGCTGACGGCCTGTCTCTTATTATCTGCTCTAATCGGTCAGGCGGGTATGGTGGTCACGACATATATGTTTCGACGCGGGCAACGACAGATGATCCCTGGGGAGAACCGGTCAATCTCGGACCAACGGTCAACAGTTCAGCTTGGGATTGGACTCCATTTCTTACGGCAGACGGCCTATCGCTTATCTTCACCTCTGAGCGACCTAGTGGATTAGGAAGAAGCGATTTTTGGCTCACGACCCGCGATACAACAAAAGATCTCTGGGCCGAACCAGTGAATCTCGGGCCAACAATTAACAGTTCAGCCTACGAAACTTTCCCGTACATCTCGGCCGATGGTTCTACAATCTTCTTCCACTCCAACCGCCCCAGCGAATTCGGCGGGCCCGACTTATGGCAAATGTCAATCACTCCAATATTGGGCTCCATGCAGACAGATGGTGATGCTGAAACAGAACAGAAATCACTAGAAAGCAATAACGGAAAGGAGGTAGTTGCAGGAAACAATCATTAGAGTGGGTTGATAGAGCGATTTACATAAGAATGGTCGTGGGATCTCTTAGATGCTTTTATGACTCGCAAGTAAAATCACAAAAAAAGTAGCCGGTGAGTGTCAAACCGCTAAGTCGATAACTCACCGGCCCGAGCCAACCCGGGCGGATGGTTTGCGCACCCGAGCCATGGCTCATATCATAATACAGCAAACCGAGAAAAAAAACAAGAATGGAGGTAAGAATTATGTCTTGGAACAAAAAGACAATTTGGAATCTCACTATGGCGTTAACGGCATTGAAGGAGGACATCCTCGCAAATACAACCATTTGCCTACTGACAGTCGTAGCCCTTGTGCTTGGTGGCCAAGGAGCCTACGCAGATTTCACCTTCGGTACACCCACTAATCTCGGGCCGAGTGTCAATAGTTCACTTAGAGACAGTGGCCCATGTATCTCATCTGATGGCCTATCACTTTACTTTGATTCGAAACGTGGAGGCGGATCAGGTGCGGACGACATATGGGTAACGACGCGGGAAACGGTACAAGATCCTTGGGGAGAACCAGTGAATCTTGGACCAACAGTCAACAGTTCGAGTTGGGACTTTGGGCCGATGATCACAGCCAACGGCTTGGAACTCTACTTTGGTTCTACACGGCCAGGCGGGTATGGGGCTATAGACGGATGGGTCACGACACGGGCAAGCGTCTCCGAGCCTTGGGGAGAACCAGTAAATCTTGGTTCCACGGTCAACAGTTCGGCTGAAGACGCGGGAATAGTCTCGGCTGACGGCCTATCTTTTATTATCAGCTCCAATCGGTCAGGTGGGTATGGTGGTCAAGATCTGTGGATATCGACACGCCCCTCGCTTTCCGATGAATGGAGTGAACCGGTGAATCTTGGGCCTACAGTCAACAGTTCGGCTTGGGATTGGGATGCGGAACTCTCGGCTGATGGTCTATGGCTATTGTTCACTTCTCAGCGGCCCGGTGGTTTAGGGGGGGGCGAGTTATGGCTTACGACCCGGGAAACAACAAACGATCCCTGGAGCACGCCGATGAATCTCGGGGCACCGGTCAACAGTTCATCTGATGACGCTTTTGCGGGCATCTCGGTCGACGGTTCTACCCTCTATTTTACTTCTAACCGGCCCGGTGGACAGGGTAGCTATGATACCTGGCAAGCTCCGATCATTCCCATCGTTGATCTCAATAATGATGGAATTGTCGATGCTACAGACATGTGCATAATAGTTGACAAATGGGGTACGGATGATCCATTATGTGATATTGGCCCGATGCCCTGGGGCGATGGGATCGTTGATGTCCAGGACCTGATTGTCCTCGCAGAGCATTTGTTCGAGGAAGTTCCACCAGTTGAATAGATTGCATTTTGGGAGTAGAGAGAGTCATCGGTAATTGACAAAAAGATCAAAATAACAACACAACTTCTCTTTTAATAAAGGGCTGAAAATTAGAAACTTTCAGCTCTTTTTTATTCAAAGAAGAATTATACTGTTGATACATTTCATTCTCACCGTCTACTTAATCCGATTAAACACTAAAAATTTCAATAAATATTTGCTTTTTGGCAAAAAATTGATATTTATTCGGACTCGATATAGGCAAAATCAACATTTGTGGTGTCAAAATGGAGGGTGCGTCAAGATAAGCTGCTGTGAGTCAGCTGGACAATCCAGCCTGGTCAAAGGT
>JACNGQ010000270.1 GCA_014384025.1 Planctomycetota bacterium
TGGGTTCAGACCGGCGCGAGCCAGGTCGGTCCCTATCTGCCGTGGGCGCAGGAATCTTGAGGAGATGTTTCCTTAGTACGAGAGGATTGGGAAGCACTGACCGCTGGTGTACCGGTTGTCCCGCTAGGGGCACCGCCGGGTAGCTAAGTCGGGAAAGGATAACCGCTGAAAGCATCTAAGTGGGAAGCCCCCTCTAAGATAAGGATTCCATTCCACCTTCGGGTGGATGAAGAGCCCTGATAGACTATCAGGTCGATAGGCCGGGTGTGTAAGCACAGAAATGTGTTAAGCTAACCGGTACTAACGCTCGAACGCTTGACCATATCAATCTTTGGTTGAGCAGAAAATGCACTGGAGCATCAGTGCATGAGTCAGAAGTTTTATAAATGTGCTCATATTCGCATCTGCGTATTTTTTTGAAGTCAGAAGACGGAAGTCCGAAGACAGAATATTAAATTAGTCCTCCTTCGCATAAAGCTATGGAGGATAACGAATTTCCTGGTGACTATACTGACGGGGAAACGCCTGATCCCATTCCGAACTCAGAAGCTAAGCCCGCTCAGGCCGATGGTAGTCCTTACGGGCGAGAGTAGGTCATCGCCAGGAATTATAAAGGCCGATACCGAAAGGTGTCGGCCTTTTCCTTTGGATTGAATTACGAAGAAGAACCAGATTATTAAAAGACGAGAAAAATATGCGTATAATAATAACAACACTACTTCTATGCTGCAGTAACATTTTTATGACATTCGCATGGTACGGCCATCTTAAAAACCTATCCCATCGCACGTGGGTATTTGCGGCTATTATAAGCTGGGGGATAGCTCTTTTCGAATATCTGATTCAGGTTCCTGCCAACAGAATCGGCTATCAGGTGATGAACATCGGACAGTTGAAGATTCTGCAGGAGGTGATAACCTTGTCGATATTTGTTCCATTTTCTGTTTTATATATGAAGGAACATCTTCGTATGGATTATCTGTGGGCCGGTCTGTGTATTTTGGGTGCGGTATTTTTTATATTCCGTAAAAAACTTTCAGGAATATAGATTCAATGGGAATTTTTAATGGATGTGTAAGTTCGCTCAGGCCGATGGTAGCCCTGTTAGTGCGAGAGCAGTTTTTAGCGGTTTCTTTTCCGCAATTACTGCGAAAGTTTTTGACTGACTGCACGTACTCGACGTATTTTAATACGCCTGCGTACGGCGGTAGTCAAACGCCTTGTACTTGCGAAAAACACCTCGCTAAAAATTCGTTATTGCCCTTTCGGCAAGCTCAAGACAGGCAGGATTATAAAGGCCGGTACCGAAAGGTGTCGGCCTTTTCCTTTGGGCCGATTTTGCATGGAGAGAACAGAGAATTAAAAAATCAGGAGAAATATCTTTTCAGAGAATGTTGTTGATTAAGAAAAAGGGGTATATAATAGAAATGAGAGATAATTTCCATATGAACACGATAATAAATAGTAATAAGATTGTTGGAGGAAGAAGAAAGTGGCTCATAACAAGGATTCCAAACGGCCCGAAGAGCAAGATGCGGTTTTCACTACCATAGTTGGTGGACGACCTCCCGGGTCGGGGACGAAAGTAGGCGCCATACCGCGCGGAGTTGAGGTCCTCGTTAAGAAGGCTTCAGTAGATCCGGAATTTCGTCAGAAATTGCTTGAAAAGCGAGGAGAGGCAGCACAAGAGATAGACCTTGAATTGACAGAAGCTGAGAAAAATATGTTGTCGAGCATATCGGCAGAGCAGTTAGAAAAAATCATCGAAAATACAAAAGTAGAGCCTGAACACCAAGCAATATTTTTGGGAACCGCTGGAAAGCTAATGCTTGCTGCAGTTATAGGTGTGGCTGTTGTATCTATGATGATGCCAAGCTTAGGGCACACCGTTGTCTGGGCAGGTATCTCGCCTGATCGCATTGAAAAGATGCGAATGGATGACTCGATTGAATCCAATGATGTTAATGAACCAAATGAAGTTGATCCAGATTCAACTGAGAATTCACGAGCGGATCAATCGGAGATGGAAGAGTAGTAATATAATTTTTAGAGGGATACACAAATGGAAGATGATAATAAATCTATGCAACCCGGTGAACAACAGATTGGTTCTATACCGGTCGGAATCGATGTGCTTGTAAAGAAAGCTTCAGTTGATTCTGAGTTTCGACAAATGCTGCTTGAAAAGCGGGGAGAGGCTGCACGTGAGATAGGTCTCGAATTGACGGAAGCGGAGCAGAAAATGCTATCGAGCATCTCGCTTGAACAGTTGGAGAAGATAATTGACAACACGAAAGTAAAGCCCGATCAACGAAGTATATTCCGTGGAAAGGCAGTGAAGCTTATGCTGGCTGCGGCAGCGGGTCTTGCTGTGGTGTCGATGTTTGGTGTGACAACGAGTACTGCTGGTATCTCTCCGGACCGCGTTAGAAAAATGAAAATGGATAACTTAAATGACTCCAATGATGTCAACGACCCAAATAAAGCAGATTTTGATGGTTTGAAGAGAGATGATTTGAAAGAATGAGATTATATGGCTGATATTACATTAGTTAATTTGAATATGCTTTATATTCGATACGGTGAGCAGACGGAAAGAGAACTGCATGTTCCGCTTGGTCCGCTTTACCTGACGAGGGTGCTGGAGGATGCCGGATTTAAAGTTGATTTCAGGGACTATCAACTCTGTGATGCGGATGATCCGTTTGATATGGAGACGTTTCTGGAGTTTTTAAGGAATCCTGCGCCTGTAATCGGATTGTCGTGTATGGCTAATCTTCTGCCATTTACTATCCTGGCTATGAAGGCTTTGCGTGGGAAGTATCCGGGCCGGACTTTAGTATTGGGTGGAGTGGGCTCGAAGTCTGTTGAGGATGAAATACTCAAGCGGTTTGACTGGATAGACATTATTTGCCGCGGTGAGGCAGAGAAGACAGGTCCGGAATTATTGCGAGTGCTCAAAGAGGGGAGCAATCTTTCACAAGTAAAAGGAATATCATTCAGAGATAATGGTTCTATCCTTCATAATCGAGACCGCGAAAGGATACAGAACCTCGACAGTATAGCGTTTCCCGCCTTCGAGAAGATTGGCCTTGATAAATATGCGGGTTTTGGGATGATGACAAGTCGAGGTTGCCCCTATCAGTGTACGTTCTGCTCTGTTGCTCCAGTTTGGAATCTTGAAAGTTATTCCCGGAGTCCGCAAAACATTGTGGAGGAAATGAAATTACTCAGAAAACGAGCAGGAATTGATCTCTTTCTTTTTCAGGACGAATTCTTTGTGTCCGGCAGGAAGCAGGTCATGGATTTTTGCAGAGAGATACAAAGAGAGGGTCTTGATGTTGAATTCAAGGCATTTGGACGTGTCAATCTGGTTGATAGGGAAATGATGCGGGCTCTTGCAGATTCGGGATGTATCGAGCTTCGTTTTGGTGTTGAATCCGGTTCAGATAAGATTCTATCAGAAATCAAAAAGGGATTCACTTCTTCAGAGGTTCTGGATGTTGTTCCGTCGGCTATTGAGATTTTCCCGCGAGTGGATGCTTTCTACGTTTGGGGTTTTCCCTTTGAGACGATTGAGGATTTCAATCAATCTCTTTTTCAAATGATTTCGCTTCGTATGATGGGAGCCAGGATTTTGCCGAGTTTGCTATGTCTTCTACCACAGACAGATATATACCGTGAGTGGTCCGGCCGGGTACCATTGAAATTTTGCTCATATTTGTTTCCTGAGTTTGTTTTTACAGGGCATGAAGTATGCCATGGAGGGGCTATTGAGATTCCCGAAGCTCACATGGACTACTTTGAAATGATTCAGCAGAATCCGGATATATTTCCGGGTTTCTTCCATATGGATTTAGAGAGTAATGTGCTGTCGAAGCTTAAACTGCTTCGTCAATTTGGTTTCTATCCTGATCCGAGCAATCAACCGAAACAGTCCATACGAGACATTCAGAATAATGCGGATAGCTGTGGAGCACACAGTCCCCGAATAGAGCCGCAAAATTTGGCAACCCGAATTAACTGAACGATTTGGTAGACTCTTTTAAAAACGCCGGCAGGCACGGTCAATTGGTTATTGATAAATGTTGCTGAGATTCTTCGCTTCGTTCGAGTGGATGAGGATCAAGCCCAAACGAGTTTGAGCGTTCCACCCTATGCTTTTGGTTCTTTCTGTGATAAGTGGGTGGGGCATTTGTTCATGGTTCCGTGAAAATCAGTGTTACGAAGGAGGAGAGCAGCCGCCCTGCTGCTTTTGGTTGTTGGTGAGTGAGTGTTCAAAGCCGGGATTAATATTTTTTCGTTGCTTAAAGTTGAGTTTTGTGTTAGTTATCATAGGCCGGTTTTGAAAGAAGCCGGCGTTTTGCTTTTGATTTGCGACTGTATAAGGTATAGAGGTATTGAATTATGACGGCAAGGAGTTTCATTGAAAAAAAACGGAAGATACTGACTCGGCTGTTAAGCTTTGTTTTGGTTTTGCTGATACTTTTCTCGGAAAGCTACTGGGAAAAGACATTAATCAAAAGCGATATCTTTTTCCTGTTCGGGATTGTTCTGGTTGGAGTTGCGACTGTCGGACGCCTATGGTGTCTTCTTTATATTTCCGGCTATAAAACAAATACTCTAATCAGATGGGGTCCATATTCTTTATGTCGTAATCCATTGTATTTTTTTAGTTTATTAGGCGGAGTAGGTGTTGGTCTTGCAAGTGAGACCCTTATGCTGCCGGGTATTATTCTTATCGGATTCGCATTATACTATCCGTTGGTCATAAGGGCCGAAGAAAGGAAGCTGCACAATTTTCACGGGAAGGATTTTGAGGATTACATGAATATAACGCCAAGGTTCTTTCCGGAGTTTCGGGCTTTTAGGGAGCCGCAGGAATATACGGTCAAGCCAAAGGCATTCCGGAAAGGATTGTTCGATGCACTTTGGTTTGTCTGGCTGGTTGGAATTTTAGAGCTTATAGAAGCGTTTCACGAATATGATGTCCTGCCAGTTCTTTTTAAGCTTTATTGAATAAAGAGGATAATCGCCTCCGGAGGAGCTTCCTCCCCCTGTCATTAGTTTTTTTTCGCATGATCACGGCCAAACAAGTCAGTAGATGCGATGCCGGATGACGCATTTGAATGTGCCGCCCTACCGCTTTTTTGTTTTTAGAGAGAGTGTGAGGCCGGGCTTTAATAAAGGGCTTTGCTTTTTTCTTTGCGCGAGTGCTTTTTATAAAATGGCTTGAATTAGAACAAAGCTTATTTATGATGATGGGGACTAACCTGGTGATTTATATTTTGGTTATTATCAGAGAGTAAAATGAAGGACAGGCAAAAACTAAGGAAAGGTATTATATTATTCTCTTTCTTTCTGTTTCCGGCGACTTTTTATTATTTTTCTCCTGTGCTTATTATTCAGGCCACTGCGGAGGGGATAATAAACGGCAGCTTTATAATGTTCGGGCTTATGTTTATCAGCTCACTTGTTCTCGGGAGGGCTTTTTGCGGATGGGTTTGTCCGAGCGGGGGTTGTCAGGAGGCGATATTTTCAGCAAGAGACAAGAGAGTTACAAAAGGAAATTACGTTAAATGGATTATCTGGGCGCCGTGGGTCGGCTCTATCGTGATACCGGCAATTCGGGGCGGGGGTTATACACGAACAGAATTTTTCTATCATACGGAATATGGTTTTTCAATCGGCAACGTACAAGCTCTTATAACTTATTTTATTGTTCTTTTTGTTCTTATCGTGCTGCCTGCTTTTATTTTCGGAAGAAGGTCATTCTGTCATCATTTGTGCTGGATGGCCCCGTTTATGATAGCAGGCAGACAAATTCGCAATAAATTCGGCTGGCCTTCACTGAAGTTAAAATCGGAGCCTGACAAATGCAAGCAATGTCTTAAATGCACGACAAGCTGTCCAATGAGCCTCCCAGTCGAAGATATGGTTAATGGAAATAAAATGGAGGATGCCGAGTGCATTCTTTGCGGGACCTGTATTGATGTATTTAAGTTCGATACAATAAAATATGCTTTCTATAACAGGGCATAAACAAAGGGTATCATTTTGGTTATTAGCAGTCATAGCGTTCAATGTGTGAAACTGGGCTGGACCCGGTGCTATTTGTTGAAGTGTACCGGCGGCTATTTGCTTATTGACGTTTATTATCCCGGGTATTACGGGCAATTCGAGAAGAAGCTTGAAAAAATAGGGATAACGGCCTCAGATATCAAGTACCTGCTACTGACCCATCATCATGATGACCACGCCGGCTTTGCGGCAGAGCTGGTTCGGAATACGGGATGTCGGGTCATAGCTCACCGCAATGCGTTATCGGCGCTGGAAAAAGGCGATTCGGAAGATGCCTGCGATAAGCCAGTCAATCGGCGCCTCCAGATAGTCTTTACGTTTTACATGCTGTTTCATAAAGAGTTCAAGTTTCCGCCGGTGAGATTAGCCGAGAGGGACATTATTATTGAGGGTGATAATGACGAGTTTCTCAAAGGAATCGGCATTGACGGGGTCATCTTGCATACGCCCGGTCATACGAGAGACTCGATTTCGGTATTACTTTCTGACGGAAGCGCTTTTGTTGGCGATACTGCTATGAATTTCCTGCGATGGACGGGAGTTGGGCACAGGCCGATTTACATCGAGGACATCGATACTGTGTATGAAAGCTGGCGGAAACTTCGAGAACGCGGGGCAAGAGTCATCTATCCTTCTCACGGCAATTGCTTTTCCGCCGCAAAATTAGATAAATCAGCGAGACTTGCCATATCGACTTGAAGCGGTTATCATATGCGATTATACCGCATTGCTGAAGCGGCAGATGTAGCAGGTCAATGGTTGCTTAAAGTTGTATGAAAGGAATCCATTATGAGCGGAACAAGCATTTCTCGTCGTCAGTTTATTAAGGGCACGGCCGCATTAGCCGGAGCCACGTTGTTGTCATCGTGTAATGTTGGGCCAATTGCCACGGGGCGCAAGCTAACGGCAGTGGATCAGGTAGCTTTGGGCAAGACAGGATTGAAGCTAAGCCGGCTTGGTATTGGTACGGGCAGTAAAGGGGGCAGTATCCAGCGGGCTTTGGGGGCCGATGGTTTTAACCGGTTGATACGCTATGCTTATGATCAGGGGATTACGTATATCGATACGGCCGACAGCTACAAAACGCATACAATGGTTCGAGAGGCGATCAAGGGGCTTCCGCGTGAGAAGCTGTTTATACAGTCGAAGATGCCGGGTATTCCGGAAAAGCCAATGGAGGTGCTGGACCGCTATCTTACGGAATTAGGTGTTGATTATATCGACAGCCTGTTATGTCACTGTATGGTCAAGACCAACTGGGAGGATGATCACAAGCGGATGATGGATATCTTCGAGGACGCCAAAGACAGGAAGATAATCCGGGCCCATGGCGTGTCTTGTCATTCGCTGCCCGCGACGACAAAAGCGGCGGAGGTGGATTGGGTAGATGTGAATCTGGTGCGGATAAATCCGCAGGGAGTGCATATGGATACTCCGGCTGAGACCTGGAATGCCGTGAGCGATTCTTCTCATTTGCCTGATGTGCTCAAGCAAGTCAAGATTATGCGGCAAAACGGCCACGGCATTATAGGAATGAAAATTATCGGGAACGGTGATTTTACAAAAGCTGAGGACCGTGAGAAATCCATACGCTTTACGATGCAGTCCGGCCTGGTTGATGCGGTTGTGATAGGCTTAAAGAGTGCTGCGGAAGTCGATGAGGCCATTGTGCGTATTAATAGTGCCCTTGCAGAAATTGCCTGAAATCGCGATTCGGGAGGGTCTTTCGACTTCTCTCAGGACAGGTGGTAGAGAATTTAGCCCTACGGCAAATAATAACCACCCCGCCATTGATTTATTGGCATATTATCATAGGCAAACAAGCTTTGTCGTAGTACCTTTATTCGCAAATTTGGAATGTTTCATTATGTCCTTTCGCGGGAATAACAATCTCATGCAACTGGCCGGAATGCGCCACAGCAGATTGGTGATAAATAGGGTTGGCATCAGAAGTGGAAACATGTTAAGTTAGGGTATTGGACAGAAGTCAGAATTTACGCATTATTATTAATATATCCCATTATTTTCGTATAATAATGCAGTTTAGCAGGCACTATTGAATAGAACGGGTTGTGTGAAAAAGATGTTCCATTTATTAGAGTGCCTTTTACTGATAAAAGGTGGTTACTTTTCGTAATTATCAGCTTAGTTAGGAGGACATTAGAATGAAAAAAGCAATATTCGCTTTCATATCAATTCTTTTGCTTTGTGGGGTTGTATCGGCTTATGATACAGAGATATCGTGGATTCATGGTGATGATCCGCCGGATTTCAGCAGAATTCCTGAGAATCCCACTACTGCGGGTTTGGTTTATTTCACGGTTCCGACCGACGTATTTTTCAATCAATGGACCGCTGAGCGTGCTCTTGGGGGTACGCCCACCCTTAAAGTAGATTCCGCGAAGAGGGAGATAGAGCTTTGGTTTCAGGGGCCGGTAAATGATGGCGTTGCTTTCGTAGATCCTGGTTCTGTGTGTGGGCTTGAAGGTCATTTTGGGCCTCTTCAAGAGGGCACATGGCTTTTTTATGTCCATTTTCCGGGTACTATCTGGTTTGATCGTTTTGACGTTAGCCCCCCTACCCCTCTTATATCCGGGCGGGTACGAACGAGCGGCGGAGCGGGGATTGGGGGAGTGGATCTCGCTTTCAGCAACGGCGGCGGCAGTACTGTTACCGACAGCAGCGGCTTTTATACCAAGAGAGTGCCGGAAGGCTGGTCGGGGACCGCTACGCCGAGCAAGGGCGATTACATCTTTACTCCGTCACAAAGGTCATATCTGGAGGTAATCTCAAATATACCAAATCAGGATTATGTGGGTCTTATGGTTCCACCGCCGGCAAAAGATTATTTTACCGAGTATTTTTCTTCCGAAGAGGACATCTTTGACCTGTCGAACAGGTCAGTAATGTTTACACCTGCCACCGACGGTAGCTTCTACAGCGGGACCCAACAAGAGATTACACAGTTGCCGACCGACCCGGCCGGAGGTAAGAAGCTTCCGCTGGGTGATGACGATTACGAGCTTGTTCAGTTGATTGGCTCGGAAACAGTGTTTATCTTCAGTAAAAGCTTTGCGAGCTTCTATGTCGGCAGCAACGGTTACATAACCTTTACCGAGGGAGATAACGAACATTCCGAGTCTTTGCCGGGCCATTTTGACTCAAAGCGAATATCCGTCTTGTTCGAGGACCTCAATCCTTCCGGAGGCGGAATGGTAAGCTGGAAGGAAACGGCGGACCGTGCAGTTGTAACGTGGGAGAACGTTCCCGAATATGGAAGCAGTAATTCCAATACGTTCCAGATTGAGATGTTTTTTGACGGGAGGATACAACTTTCATGGCTTACTATCGAAGCGGTGAACGGTATTGCGGGTTTGTCTAACGGCCTTGGTGTACCGGGTGATTTCGAGGAGACGGACATATCAGAGAAGTATCCATTGCTGCCTCCGGTGCTTATGAATTTTGCCGAGCACTTTTCTTCCGAAGCGGATACCTTTGACTTGTCGAACAGAACGATTGTGTTTGAGCCCACGACAGACGGAACTTCCTATAGTGCATATCAAAAAAAGATTACACAATTACCAACCAACCCTATCGGAGGGACCGAGATTGAGCTGGGGGATGATGATTACATGTTAGTCAGGTTAGGAGGACAGGCGACGGTGTCAATATTCGGCAGTGTTTTTGGGAGCTTCTTTGTCGGCAGCAACGGTTATATAACCTTTACCGAAGGAGATGACGATCGTTCCGAATCTTTGTCCGACCATTTTGACTCAAGGCGTATATCCGGGTTGTTCAAGGATCTCAATCCATCCGGAGACGGATTGGTAAGTGCGAAGCAATTGTGGGACCGTGTGGCAGTGACGTGGGAGAATGTTCCCGAATACGGCAGCAGCAACTCCAATACATTCCAGATTGAGATGTATTTTGACGGGAGAATACAAATTTCCTGGCTTACTATTGAAGCTGATAACGGCATTGTGGGCTTATCAGACGGTCTTGGCGTGCCGGAAGATTTCGAGGAGTTGGATTTTTCAGAGCTTTAATAGCGCAGGCTTAAAAATAAATAGCGGTGAAGTTAAAAAACTGGTGGGGCAGGACTGAAGCTGGCTCGGCACTTGCAGGTAAGGTCTATTCTACATTTCTGGAATGAATTTCGTTTTACCTTTTTCCTCATTTGCTTTACAATCAGCTAATGGTTTATCTTTGGTCGATATTATTAGTTATTCTCAATTCAGCCTGGCTGGGATTAGTCGTTTTCGGACTGCCGGGTAACTGGCTGATTGTGATATCCACATGTATGTTCGCGTGGTGGCGATGGGGTAATAGTGTCTTTTCCATTTATACATTAATTGCGATATTGGTCCTGGCTGTTCTTGGTGAGCTTGCGGAGTTCACGGCGGGTATGATAGGAGCCAGGAAATCCGGGGCAAGCTGGCCCGGCTCAATTGCGGCCCTTTTCGGGGCGGTTACCGGGGCTATCTTTGGTACGTTTCTGATACCTATACCTTTGTTGGGGACGCTTCTTGGAGCCTGCCTTGGTGCGGGGCTGTGCGTATGGGGGATGGAGTTCTCCCGAGGTAAGAAGGCCGAGCATTCTCTTCGCTATGCCGTGGGGGCCGGACTGGGTGAATTTTTCGGTATTACTACCAAATTTGCACTTGGCGTTGTCATCTGGTTTGTCGTGGCAGTAGCGGCTTTTTGGCCTTGACGCGGACAATCCTAATCTGTTATACTTCATATAAGTCGAGATGGGGGAATTGAGGATTAGGATGTTATGAAGGCTGGACATTTGCGAGTTATGAAAATAAAAGCAGTGCTCTTACTATTATTTACGACTTGCGCCTTGGCTGGCGTCAATAAGGTTCCCTCGGACTATCCAACTATTCAGGCGGGAATTGATGCAAGTGTGAATGGTGATACCGTCCTTGTAGCTCCCGGAACTTATACCGGCGAGGGCAATCGAGATATCGACTTCAAAGGCAAGGCTATAACAGTTAAAAGTGAACAAGGCCCTCAGACGTGTATCATGGACTGTCAGGGATCTGAAGACGAACAACACAGAGGCTTTTATTTCCATAGAGATGAGGACACCAATTCTGTTGTGGAAGGCTTCACCGTTACTTATGGATATTATACTGATAATATGGGAGGTGGAATATACTGTGATGCTAGTAGCCCACTCATCAAAAACTGCATAGTGGCAGAAAATACAGCTTGGCTTGGTGGCGGCATCGCGTGCGATTCTTCGAACGCAGTCATCACCAATTGCATCATCATCAGTAATAGGGCCAGATTAGGTACAGGGGGCGGGATATTTTGCATATACGGTAGCCCACATATTTTAGACTGCCTGATAACAGATAATACCGCTGACGTTGCTGGTGGAGTAGGAATTGGGAGAATAGGTGATAGATCATCGCTGCTGACGATGACAAATTGTTTCATCACTGGTAATAAGGCCAAAGGTTCCGGTGGTGGAATGTATTGCAATGGTGAGATTACCATAACTAACTGCTTCATCATCGGTAATAAAGCTAAAGGTGGTGGTGGGATAGAATGCTCTGGCAAGATTACCCTTTTAAATTGTACTATCTCTGGCAACCGCACCGATTATAATGGCGGCGGAGGAGGTATCCAATTTAGTTCTGCTGGAAAAGTAAGCAATTCAATCATCTATGGAAACATAGCTCCCAGAGATGAAGGGAAGGAAATTTACCTGGGTCCATATGGTGCCGGTGGGTGCCGTCCCGACTTGATTAAGATCACACATAGTGTGGTAGGAAGTGATCCTAATGCAATCAACATACTACGCTGTTTAAGTGGAGAATGGCTGCATGCAGATCCACTCTTTGCTAATATCGGCTACTGGGATTCTAATGATACACCTGACGATCCTAACGACGATTTTTGGGTAGATGGAGATTATCATTTGAAATCTCAAGCTGGTAGATGGGACCCGAACAGTGAAAGCTGGGTGGTGGATGATATTACAAGTCCGTGTATTGATGCGGGGGATCCGAACAGTCCGGTTGGTGATGAGCCGGAGCCTAACGGCGACAGGGTCAATATGGGGGCATACGGGGGGACGGCTGAGGCGAGCAAATCAGGTGCTTCGTGGTGGTTTGCAACGACTCAAGGGCCGATTGCAGCCGAGGGGCTTGGTGTAATACTTCCTCATGAACATATCTTTACCGACCTTCGAGGACCTGCAACGCGGGGGTATGGACAGGCGGATGCGGCGGATGTCGTGCGTGTGATGGCGCCGCTGCTGGAAGAGGCGAAGGACAAGGGGGTGGGACTTCTGTTTGAGTGCAGCAGTATCGGCGTGGGGAGGAATGTTTCTATTCTTTCGGAAGTGTCTGCGACATCGGGATTGCCGGTGGTTGTGCCGACGGGGGTTTATGGGCGTGCGAATTTTGCGCCGCCTGAGCATAAGAATATGAGCGAGGATGAATTGACGGAGCTGTTTATTAGCGAAATTCGTGAAGGGATTGAAGGAACGGGTATTAAGGCCGGCTTTATTAAGATAGCGACCGGCGGAAGTAATATGACGGCGCTGGAGGAAAAGTTCCTTCGTGCGGCCGGACGTGCGGCAAAGGAGACGGGTGCCGCTATTGCAAGTCATACGCCGATAGGAAGCAATGCTGTAAGACAGGCTGATATCCTGGAATCCATCAGTCCGGCGATACGGTTAATCTGGGTGCATGCCCAGAATGAGAGCAACCGGAGTCTGCACCGGCAATTGGCCGGGCGAGGGGTCTTTATTGAGTTCGATTCGTTGGGGTGGAATCCGGGGCAGGACTCAACTTTTATAGCCGCAATCAAGGAGCTGCTTGCGGCAGGTTATGGAGAGCAGATTTTGCTATCGCATGATGCCGGGTGGTATCAGCCGGGAGAACAAAACGGCGGGACTCAAATGCCATATACATACCTTATTGATACTTTCATACCTAAGCTCAGAGACAGCGGCGTTGACAATGAGGCGATTCGGATGATTACCGAGATTAATCCGATTCGGGCATTTGGTTTCAATCAGGATGTAAATCCATAGGGCTCAATCAATCGCTTGTGCGCCTTGAAGTGGTACTGGCATTGGTCGGCCGGTGTTCCGAGGACTTCTATCTTGTCGAAATCCCCCTGCCCCATTCCGGCTTCAGCAAAGGCTTTGAGATACATAATCCGGGTCGGGTCGAAGCCCATCAGCTTTGTCGCGAGGGTGTCCATTGCGAGCGGGTCGAGGCTTGCCAGGGCGAGCCTTGCATCGACTGGCGTTCCGCCTGTCGGGCCGTTGCCTTCCATAGCTACGAAGCCGTCAATGACGCCGAGGTCGGGATAAATCTCCTGGGCGAGGTGGAACATGTTGTAGTGCAGGAGTGCCTCGCGGGAGAAATTGTAGTCAGAGTGGGTGAGGCCTTTGTCATTCTTCTTGTAGTCGTTAAGGGGCGCGCCGAGCAAGATGTTTTTGAGAGACAAGGTTGTGACAACGCGGTCGTGTGTCTTCATTTTGGCCGCGGAGATTATGTATAAATCGGGTTCCATGAAGGTCGAGATAATGCGGATAGGTGTCGGGCGGTGACCTTTGCCGAAGACATAACGGTATTTCCAGGGCTGGTGATTGAGGTCAAGGAGCTTGACTTTATATTCTTTCTCCAGCGGTAAATAGCCGTAGTTTTTATATCCATCAAAAGTGCCTTCGCGTGAGATAGTGGATTCGCCAATAATAATCTGATGTTTGAAGTGGGGCTTCAGGAAATCGAGGATTCCTTTGATTGCATCGACGTGAGTGGCGGCAAGCTGTCGGGATGTGATTACGAAGTTCGGCTTTATGAGAATTTTCTTTTTATCGCCTATGGAAGCGAGTATCTCGTCTTCGATATTCTTAAGTGCCTGATATACGATGTCTCTGCGGTCGTTACCTTTTATAAGCGAGACTTTAGCGGGGCCTGCGGCGGAGAATATGCCGTTCTTTTTGACCCATGGGCTTCCTGGTGCGGCTTTGCTGAGGGCGGGACCGAAGTATTTTCCGCCGAAAGCAAGGCCGACAGCGCTTAGTCCAAAACCTTTTAAGATATCACGACGATTGAGATGTTTTTCGTTGTTTTCCATAGCCGTATCCTTTCAGGATTTATGATTGCAAATCCTCGCTAATCAGCAAAACGTATCGGACGGGGACAGTTATCGATGAACTTCAGTGCTTCATTATTAAAGATCTCTCCGGTCATTTCGCCCAGGCAGGTCCTGGTGATATATTCATAGCGGTCGAAGCTGTCCCAATCCTCCTTTGTGAGAATATATCCGAAGGCATCGTTGGTAAGGCCGAAGAGGAGGTTATGGCTGCCGTGCATTTTTCGCTTGAGATAATAGCCAATGTTGGGCAGGGCTTCGCCGGGGATGGTAAGGATTTGTGCGTTGGCGATGTTAACGACGTTAACCTGTGTGGATACATTATGACCTTTCTCCAGCTCAAAGCCCAAGGGGGATGCCTGGACAACAGCGCGGAGCAGTTCCGAATCTACGGGAAAAACGATTTTTGTACTTGCACAATACACATGAGGATTGGAAAGGATGCGGGCATCAGAGACTATGCGGAGAGATTCATCAGCGAGAAGACGGCCGATGCGGAGGCACTCGTCCCAGGTACGGAGGTCTTTTCCGTTGGGGCCGCGGCAGTCGGCGGTTACCATTCCTCCGAGTGCGCTGTTCATAAAAATTCCGGTTCCGCCGCCGCTTGCTTTGATGCGGTCGTAAAGGGGGCCGACGAAGTCGGGGGAAAGGATGCCCTGCTCAGAGCCGATTACTTCAGGATGACAGGCGTAATTGACGAGAGTAATGAATGGTTTGCCTTTGCTATCGAGGGCCTGAATCACATCACAGCGCGGGTCGTACAGGCGTTCGGCGTAATAGTTGTAGGCGATTTTTCCTCTGGCATTACCGGTTGCAATTCTTATTCTTGCGGGCTGGAGCTTATCGATGGCCTCGTTAATTGCATCGGCCAGTTTTGCGCATACTTGATTTACATACTCAAGGTCGATACCTGATTTGCCGGTTCTATCGGGAAAGCCGTAACAGTCCGGGGCGCTATGGGTGTGGGTGGCTCCGATGAGGATATTCTGCGGCGGGATGGATGGGACTTTAGCACGAACTTTGTCGCAGAGGACGCCCGGAAAACCGAGGAAGTCTGTACTGCAAATTGCCACGCGGGTGCCACTGTTTTCGATGACCATGGCGCGGACGGTGAGCCGACCGAATGTCCGGGTTGTGGGTTTCGAAGGTCCAACGCCGCCCGAAACGGGCAGAAGCGGGTCGGGGGTGACATCGCGGACGGCAATGCCGGCAAGAAACTCAGCGCCGGCTGTTGTGGAATGCACAAGACAGACGGATGCTACAATCACGAGCACCAATACCGGCACAAAGCTATGCTGTTTTCTGTTCACTTGTATCTCCTTTTATTTGTCTGACTAACGATTTATACGATTTTGTCCTCATTTAAGTTAATACGTCACGGGCCACACGAATTACGTTGCCGCCGAGAATCTTCTGAATGTCCGAGTCGGAAAGACCGAGCTGGACAAGACCGACAGTAAACAGCGGCCAATTCGTCCAGGCCATGCTAAGCCGACTTTCCAGCGGCCCTGTGGAGAGTGAGCCTTCCGGCCAAAGGCTTTCCCATGCTTTTCTGGCCTTCCTCCGGTTCGGGATTTTTTTATATTCCTTGTCCGCATTTCGTGAGGAATAGGCGACATCCGTACCGATAGCGACGTGGTCGGCACCGAAGGTCTTCACCACATATTTGATGTGTTCCATCATTCGGGCGATGTCACCTTTTTCGCCGAGAAAGCTCGGGATACAACAAATGCCAATCAACCCTCCTTTATCGGCAATGGCGCGGATAACATTATCCGGTTTGCTGCGAATATGTTCGTGAAGAGAGGCACAGGTGGTGTGGCTGGCGACTATCGGGCGATTTGAAACTTCGGCGGCTTCGAGGCTGGTTCGCCAACCGCAGTGCGCAACGTCCACAATCAGGCCAAGCCGATTCATTTCTGTAACGACTGCGCGCCCAAAATCGCTCAATCCTCCATCGGACGGCTCTCCGCAACCATCGCCAATTACGTTACGCCGATTGTAGGTCAGGTGCATCATTCTGACACCCAACTGGAAAAAGACCCGGATGAACCTTAATTCTTCTTCGACCGATATCCAGTCCTGTGGAATCGGCACACCGTTACCGCTGAAATAGAGACAGTGTTTATTCTGTTTTTTGGCAGCAACAATATCATCAGGTGTAGCCGCCTTGTAAACAAAGTTGCTCATCATATCCGTGACGTAAGTAAATCTCGCCAGGCGTTTCAACAGCCAACTGACAGCCATTCCTTCTTCACCGGCGTTTTGAAGGATGCATGTGACGCCGGCGGCTTCCCATGCGTCCATATATTCCCGACGTTCAGCGGCATCGGTGACGCATCGGGTCATCATCATGTCCTCTCTGGTATCCTTGAGTTCGATTTCCGAGGCGCCATCTTCGATGGCCGCTTTAATCTTGTCGCCATCGAGGGCCGCACGGGGGGAAAAGCCGTACGATTCGACCACAAGCGAATTCGCATGAAGCTCCAGGCCGTACTCCAGGTCTTTCTTGCTCGGTTTTAGAATGTTCAAAGCTGCCTGGCGAGCCCTTTGAATCTGCTGATTGGTCTCAATCCTCTTTTTTCTTTCTGATTCATCTTCATGTAAGATGGCAGGTGCTAAAAGGTTTGAGCCTGCCCGGCTTTCTACTGCTGCGGCTAAAGATATTCCCGCTGAGGTTGTTAAAAATTGCCGGCGATTCATTATTTCGGCTGGCATAATTAAATCTCCTCTAAATGTTGAGATTCGAATTAAGATAGCTACTATTTGTTAATTACTTGTGTTAGTAGTTTTTATTTTTACCTTTGCGAGGTAGATGCTTGTTTTGCCTTCGTGGCCGGAGTAGTAACTGACGTAGAGCATATCGTTATACCAGAGAAGGCCTGGATAACTCGTATCGCCGCCGCTGGGCAGTTTTGCCAGTTTGGTCATCGTGACGCTTTTGACGTCGATGTATGTCAGAGCAGTATGCGAGCCGCCCTGGTGCATTCGTCCTGCGGCAAGCCAGTGTCCGCTTGGGATTTTTATGAGATTGGGGCCGCCGAAACCTTTGAAATCAGGGCCGAGGTCTTTGAATTGCCACTGCTTATAATTAGGCTTGCTTATACCCAATAAGGCTGTGCTTGGATCCGTGTCGTTACGGTCGCGGCGGACAATAGCATAACAAGTCCCGTCGGTATCAAAACGCAGTGTCACTTCGTTCGGGTAGCCCTGCTCGAAAAGTTTTGGCACATGCTGCTCGTAATTAATCCCATCGGTACTTATAAGCAAATCGAGATATCGTGCCGTTCCTTTTCCCGCAGTATAGGAGACTCCGTAAGCTTTTCCTTTGTGCCAGGTGACGCACCAGAGCCATCGTCCGGGCTTTACGACGATTTGAGGTGTGGTCCATTGTTTGCCATCGTGCGAAAAACTGACGAAAGTGCCGGTTGGTGCGGATTGATTGTCCTTTTTGCGAGGGGCGGCACCGCCAAGCAGCATTAGTTGATTGTCCGGCGTTACGGACAGGTGCGCATCGCGGAGGTCGAAGTCTTTTAGAGCAATAAGGGCCGCCGAATGCCAGATGTTAGCGTCCTTTGATTCGAGGATGCGGATTTTGCCGTCTGTTGAGACGTGGCCTCTGCCTTCGCGAAAGGCACAGTAAAACGTATCGTTCCAGCGGACAAGGTCTGTAAATGCGCTATGGGGGGCATTGTCCCAAATCTTGTTGACCTCGAACACTTCCACTGTCAGCGGGACAGCGGCGAAACTTAACGAGGCGCAAAACAACAATACTAAAAGTAGAGCGTATAGTTTTTTTGCCATTTGAATCACTTCACTTTGCCGGTCTTGACACGGCACTGCAAAAAAATGCGGCTATATTTTAATTAGTTATGAAGAACCGATATTACTGTACTCCTTTGACGCGCATCTGGAGCGAGTAGAACGAGGTCTGGGCGGTAATGAAGAGAGAGTGCCTGTCAGCGCCGCCGAAGCATACGTTTGCGGTCCAGCCTGCGTCGATGTCAATGTGTTCGATTTGTTTGCCGTCCGGATTGAAAACCGTTACCCCCCTGCCGGTAAGGTAAACGTTGCCCTCGTTGTCAATGGTCATGCCGTCGGAGCCCATCGAGCAGAAAAGCTTTTTGTTCGAGAGTTTGCCGTTTTTATCTATTTCATATACATAAGTTTTTTTGTCACCGAGATCGGCAACGTAAAGCAGTTTTCCGTCGGGTGTGCCGATTATGCCGTTGGGGGTAACGAGGTCATCGGTTACGCGTATCAGTCTTTTGCGATTCGGTCTGAGGTAATAAACATGCTTACCATCCTGCTCCATAGGGCCCCTGTCCCAGTAAGGTCTTTTGTATAAAGGATCGGTGAAATATATTCCGCCTTTAGGGTCCTCCCAGAGGTCATTCGGGCCGTTGAGCTTTTTTCCTTTATAATCCTTTACCAGCACTTTTACATTACCCTGCATATCAATCGACCACAACTCGTTATCAAGGTCGGCACAGGCCAATAGATTGCCATTTTTGTCGAAGTAAAGGCCGTTTGCCCTTCCGGGGCTGTCGTGAAAGATAGACAGCTTGCCATCTGTTGACCACTTGTGGATTCGGTTGTTGGGCTGGTCGGTGAAGAACACGTTACCATGGGCGTCAACGGCGGGGCCTTCGGTAAACTTAAAGCCGTCTGCAAGCTTTTTTACCTTTGCTCCGGGGGCGATGATACCGGCTTTGGCGAAGTCTTCCTGAGTTAATGTTATCAGCTCGATGCCTTTTCCGGTCCCTAAATTACGTGAATATTTTCTATCCTTCGGATTATTCCAGTGTTCGTGGGCGCCAAGGCTTTGTAATCTTTTCTCATTGCGGGCATGGTCGGGGTCGTAGAATGTGCCCGAAGGCGGATTATCCGCCAGCGAGGCCTCGTGAAGATAGTCGTCCGTGCCTGGCATTCGTGCATATTTTTCAATATTGACCTGAAGGATATCCAGGCCGACAGAATCAATAGCCACGGGGTCCTGCGAAGCGAGCAGGCAGGAAGCCCAGTCATTATTGAAAGGGTCAGCCTGGAATTTTCTCGGTACGCGTTCAGTGTAGTGCAAACCGGCGTAAAGGCCGTCGAGCAGATATAAAACGGTTTTTCCGCCGATGTGAGTGTGGCCCATTAAATCCACAAGGTTTCTGTATTGAGCGGTTTCTTTTGAGGAAACACTTTTGTGCAAATCGTAGTAGCCTTTTTCGGGGGGAGTGCGAATCAGGGAGCCATAGTGGTTTTTGGCACAGAGGGTGACACCGGCGAGAGGATGGGCTTTGAGGTTGGCGAGGTTTATAAGATATTCGGCCTGCTGGAACGACTTGGGTATATAGTCCTGCTTAAAGCCCTGCGGATTGCAGCTCCAGTATAAAGGCGTGGTGGAGAACTCTTCCTTGACTCTGCCTGATTTTCCATTACAGTCCAGATAGCAGACGTCGGGGAACTCGTTGTGCAGCATGTCATAGTATTCTTTGGCGAAATACGTCAAACCGTCGCCTATAGTGATGTCGGCTTGTCTGACACCAGCGGCCTTAGTGAGCTGCCTTAGAAGCGCGGTGATTATCTGTGGTGAGGTATTCATATAATCTACCCAGTCCTCGAGGCTGTAGGTTTCACGATTAACCGCCTTCATTGTACGAATGAATCCGACAAAGTTGACTTTAATTGTAATCTTCTCGCCCTGCTTGTATCCGACATCGCCTTTGTTACGGGCCTTGTTATGGTAGCGGAATATCGCATCCCATGCGGCGGCATCAGAGCTTGTGCCTGCGAGCCTGCGGATAGTCTGTGACATCATCTTATCACAAACTTCCTGGTTCGTATGCTCCGGCTTCCACCAGTGCCCGTTTCCGGGGCCTTCCCAGTCGGTTGCATCGGGGTCATGTGCCCAGACGACGCGTCCGGGATAAATGCCTTGTGCGACTCCCATCGGCGTATTCGCAGTGTGAGGCTGGGCCATGACCGACTTTTCGCTCGTAGCACTAAGAGCGAACAGCACCGCCACGATACTTACACCTATGCATGTCAGAGCTACGAGATAACGTCTTTGTGCGAGATTGAATTTGGCTTTTCTAAATGCCATTGTTGATGCAAAAAGGGCTGCGAGCCAGGCCACGAAACCAGAGGCCAACGGAAAAGCCATCCGCTGACACGGATATGTCGCCCGTGAGGGTTTCGGTATAACTCGTATTAAAAACCACAGAAGCGAAACCAGGCCGGCTATGGGAAATATCCACTTCAGCCAGCGATATTTTGTTTTGCTCTTTAAGGGTTTGCCTGTTTTGGGACACAAGTGGACACGTTTTCTGTTTGGGGATTGCATTTGTTTGCCTCCTGATACTTAGCTGTGCTTTTTATCTCCAACCGAGCAGATTAATCAAGACAGAGAAAGAAATCTGAACTCAACGAAAGACAGATTCCTATATTAATAAGTTGAAGTAAATATAATCTAATTAGCTGAAGATTACAAGCTTTCTTTGTCGGGCCAAAAGGTAAAACTTAAAAAACAGCAGCAAATATTTCATTAAGAAAAAGGGCTTATACCGAATTATTCGGTATAAGCCCATAATTGACCAAATCAACATTAACTACCCAATTATATTTACGAATTACAAGCTATGGAGCATAGAGGCGAATATCATCGAAGTACATCATACCTGAGCCGCCGGCAACCGGATTGCTCCTGTTACCGAGACCAAGAGTAATCGAATTGACATTGGCAAGATTCACACCCTGGTCTGCAAATGCCTGAAGGTCAACATTCCACTCGGTCCAGGTGACTGCCTGCGCCGCATCAGGATTATCATTAGTAACCACAGCGGTGTCGTTGAGAGCAACATACAGCGTCTCAGCAGCGTTATCCGTATCGCCTCTGAACCAGATCGTCAGTGTGTCGACCCCTTTCTCTGTCCAGTCACGAGGATAAGTCAATGCCGAAGTCGTCTCAGATTTACCAACGGCGTTATCATAGGCAAACGGCATTGATTGATTTCCGCTGTGAACGATAGTTTGCTCTGCAAAAGGAGGATTATCATAACCAACAACAGATCCATTTAATGGGTCGTCAAAACCGTCCGACCACGCCGTAAATATCCTGTTGCTTGCCGGATCCGCGGGGTCAAGGTCATTGTAGGACTCAAAATCGTCCACGATAAGAAAGTTGGCTGTCGTAAAGCTCCAGAGATTACCTTTCCATGGACTATCGGCGTTGGCGTTGTTGGCTTCATCAATCCGCCAATAGTATGTAGTATCCCACTGGAGCTTTCCGGGTTCATAGCTTTCGGAACCGAAGTTTCCGCTGCCTTTATACTCAGGTGAAGCTGTATCGGCGTTTTTCACGGCTTGTTTATCTGTACCGAAATAGACCTGATGTGAATCGGCATAGATTCCGTGCGACCATGTAAGTATAGGTGTCTGTGTTACATCCACAGCGCCATTCACCGGGTTTGGACTGTCGACGGCGCCCTGAGTAGTAAAGCTCCAGATATCGCCCTTATGTGTGGTGACGGCATCAAACTCATCGACACGCCAGTAGTAAGTCTTAGCCAGTTCGAGTGTGCCGGGAGAATAAGTAGCATCCGCCTGAGGCAAACCACCGGCGGCATTATTCACATCGTCAAAATTATCGCCGAAGTATATGGTGTGCAGCTTCGTACGGAAACCTCCCGTCCAGCGAAGCTGAGTGTTCAGCTCAATGGACTCGGCATTATCAGCCGGGTTGGGATTGTATGCAGTCATGGGGGGAACCGTAAAATTCCAGACATTGCCCTTCCAAGGACTATTCGGCTCGGTGTCATTGACTTCATCGATTCGCCAGTAGTAAGTCGTGCCCGGAGTTAGGCCATCCGGATAGGAAAAGCCCGGGAAGCCGACAATAAAATATGTCGAGTCCTGGTTGCCCAGGAAAGTACCTTCGATACCGTTGTTTACGTCGTCAAAATTGTCACCGAAGTACACATCGTGAGAGATGGCAAAATCTCCCGGCCGCCAGCTAACGTTTGCCCATGTATCCTCATAATATACCCCGTCAGAAGGATTGGGACCCAGAGCATAAGGATATCCTTCACCACCTTCCATAGCAGCCAGAATCTCAGGCTCTGTCAGCGCCCGATTGTAAATGCGGACTTCGTCGATTATGCCGCCGATGATATTTCCGCTGCCTCTTTGCCCAATGGTTAAGCCTCCAACTGCCGAACCTGTCAAAGAATTCAATCCTGTCATGGTGTTCTTCTCTACGCCATCGACATAAACTTTGATAACAGGATCGTCATAAACTCCGACAATATGATGCCACTGGCCGTCATTGACGGCGACATTTGAATCCAGTTCAACAGCTCCGCCACTGCCGGCGATTTCGAACTGGAAAGTCAACGGCACATTATATTCCTGCCCTATTGCGTAATGCCCAATTTCATCCCAGGCAGTTCCCTTTGAAACAAAGTAACCGTGAGCCGTGCTTGTTGTTTTTACCCATGCCGCAACCGTGATCTTATTATTGATGTTAAGCGAAGTGTCATTGCCGCAATCAATGTAATCGTTACTTCCATCAAATTCCAGGGCGGCACCTATTTTGCCCGCTACCCACTCCGGGCCACCATTGATAGTTCCGTCGTTGGTGTTATCACTTAAATCATAAGCGACATTGCCGGAGCCCTCATCAAATTTCCAGTATCCCACCAGTTCGGCATCAGCAATACCAGCGGCAAGGCCCAGCACCAAAACAAAAGAAGTGAAATAAATCATTTTATTGCTCATAATAGTCCTCCTTAAAAGAATAAAAATGATTATGAATTATGTTTTGGTCACAGACTAAAACAAATATTATTTTGACAAAGGACACTCTCCTGTTATTACATTCTTATCAATCACACAATTGCCGATAACGGTTTTTTCGGCTACGGAGCATAAAGGCGAATATCATCGAAGTACATCATACCTGAGCCGTCGGCAACCGGATTGCTCCTGTTACCAAGGCCAAGAGTAATCGAATTGACATTGGTAAGATTTAAGCCCTGGTCTGCAAACGCCTGCAAGTCGATATTCCATTCGGTCCAGGAAGTTATCAGTGCCGCATCAGGATTATCATTAGTAATTACAGCGGTGTCATTGAGAGCGACATAAACAGGCTCTGCGGTATTAGCCGCTTTACCTCTGAACCAGATTGTCAATGTGTTGACGCCGTTGACTGTCCAGTCACGATTGGAAATCAAGACATAAGTCACTTCAGATTTGCCTTCGGTGTTGTCATAGGCCATCGGCATCGACTGCAAGCCTCTGTAAACGATAGTCTGCTCTGCAAATGGAGGATTATCATATCCAACGAGAGAGCCGTTTGCCGGGTCGTCCAATCCATCAACCCAAGC
The DNA here is from genome assembly GCA_014384025.1 of Planctomycetota bacterium. GTDB lineage: Bacteria > Planctomycetota > Phycisphaerae > Sedimentisphaerales > Anaerobacaceae > NIOZ-UU13. The sequence goes on from JACNGQ010000270.1 coordinate 23,583, forward strand.
AAGAAATATCCTGTTGCTCAGGGGGTCACTAGGGTCGAGGTCATTATAGCTCTCAAAATCATCCACGATGAGGAAGTTGGCCGTCGTAAAGCTCCAGAGGGGACCTGTCCAAGGGCTGTCGGCGTTGGCGTTATTTGCCTCATCTACACGCCAGTAGTAAGTAGTATTCCACTCAAGTTGTCCGGGCTCATAGCTCTCTGAACCAAGGTTGCCGCTGCCTTTAAGCTCAAGTGAACTTGCATCGGCGCCGAAATAAACTTCATGCGAAGCACCAAATCCAGGTGTCCAGGTTAGAACAGGTGATTGCGTTACATCCACAGCACCGTTCGATGGGTTTACACTCTGGACGGCGCCTTCGGTAGTAAAGCTCCAGACGTTACCTTTATACGTTTCTGCAACATCGAACTCATCGACGCGCCAGTAGTAAGTCTTAGCCATTTTTAGTGTGCCGGGAGTGTAGTTTGTAGTTCCCTGCGTTTGTCCACCTGTTGCATTATCAACCTCGTCAAAGTTGTCGCCGAAATATACGGTGTGCAGTTTCGCACCAAAACCTGCCGTCCAACTAAGGGTTACATCAGGGTTTATAGATTCGGCACCATCAGACGGGTTTGGCTGATAAGCAGTCCTGGGTGGAACCATAAAGCTCCAGACGTCACCCTTCCAAGGACTATTCGGCTCGGTGTTATTGACCTCATCAATCCGCCAATAATATGTAGTGCCAGGGACGAGACCATCTGGAAAAGCAAATCCGGGAAAGCCGACAACAATAAACGTATCGGTCTGGTTGCCCTGGAACGTGCTCTCGGCACCAGCACTCACATCATTAAAATTATCGCCGAAATAGACATCGTGAGAGACCGCGCTATCGCCCGGGTACCAGTTAAGATTTGCCCATGTATCGGTATGTAGGGAACCATCAGCCGGGGTGGGGCCTAAGGCAACCGGAGATCCCATACCTTGCATAAGTTTCCTAATTTCGGCCTGCGATAGTGCTCGCTTGAATACGAAGAAATCATCCAGCAGGCCGTTAAATTGCCAGCTATCGTCAACGTCCATTCCAATGCGGGCACCTCCGTGATTCGTGCTGCCCCAATTTTTTGCTGCCAGTACACCCGGAGGCGCTTCCACGAACTTGTCCCCATATTCTGCAGCTAATTCCCCATCGATGTACATAACCCCGCCTCCATGCTCACCGGGGACTAATTCCCAGGTAAGTGCCATGTGGTGCCATACGCCGTATTCTACAGTTCCTTCATACGCATTGATAATGTAGTTGTTAGCAGAGTCGCCTATATGGGCGTGGTACTGGTCGTTGCGAACATAACCACCGTGACACCAGGAATGCGGGTCCGCCAGGGCACTGAATATTGTCTGCGTACCACCGGTATTCTCCGGTTTCATCCAGTAGGCGAGTGTAAAGGCCGTCGTTGGAATATCTTCGAGAGGGAAGTTAGGCCCGTCCAGGTCGAGGTAACTGCCATCGCCGGTGATTTGGCAAGCTTCTGAGCTCGTATTGCCGGCAGCAGCAAGCCCACTAACGCTGCCGACCACAACGGCATCATTGCCCTTACCGGATTTGTCGAGGACAATGAGGTTATTGCCAAAGCCCTCAAAGTCATAGTATATAACCAGAGACGGATCATCAGCAAGGGAAGCGTTACCGGCTAAACACAGCACCAAAATAAAAGAAAAAAAATAAATCAATTTTCTACGCATAATGGAACTCCTATGAGAAAGATAAAATATTCATGCTTTGGCCACACACCAAAAAACATATTATTTACAGTAAAGATCAATCTACAACTGTTAAACTCTTATCAATCACACAATTGCCAATAACGGTTTTTTCTGCTACGGAGCATAAAGGCGTATATCATCGAAATACATCATACCAGAACCGCCGGCAACGGGATTATTCTTATTGCCAAGGCCAAGAGTAATCGAATTAACATTGGCAAGGTTCACGCCCTGGTCTGCAAAGGCCTGAAGGTCGATATTCCATTCGGTCCAGGCAACTCTTTTCGCCGCATCAGGATTATCATGATTAACAACTGCGCTGCCGTTAAGAGCAACATACAAATTCTCAGCGGCATTAGCTGCTTCACCTCTGAACCAAATCGTCAGTTTGTTGATGCCTTTCACTGTCCAGTCACGGGAATTAGTCAATGTCAAAGTCGCTTCGGATTTACCAACTGCATTGTTGTATTCAAGGGGCATTGATTGATTGCCACTGTGGACTATAGTCTGCTCGGCAAATGGAGCATTAGCGTAACCAACGATAGAGCCGTTTATGGCCGGATTATCGAAACCATCAATCCATACAAGATATATTCTGTGGCTTGCCGCTTGGCCTTCATCAAGGTCGTTGTAGCTCTCCATATCGTCAATGATAAGGAAGTTAGCCGTGGTGAAGCTCCAGAGGGGGCCTGTCCAGGGACTATCGGCATTAGCGTTATTGGCCTCATCAATCCGCCAATAGTAGGTAGTATTCCACTCAAGATTGCCGGCATCAAAGCTCTCGGAGCCGAGGTTTCCGGTGCCTTTATACTCAGGTGAACTCGTATCGGCGTTTTTCACTGCGTCTTTATCTGTACCGAAATAGACCTGATGTGAATCGGCATAGACTCCATGCGACCATGTAAGAACAGGTGTCTGCGTTACATCCACAGCACCATTAACAGGACTTGGACTGCCAACAGCGCCCTCAGTCGTAAAGCTCCAGACATTACCTTTATGGGTATCGAAAATATCAAACTCATCGACCCGCCAGTAGTAAGTCTTACTCAATTCAAGCGGACCGGGGGTATAAATCGCGGTTCCTTGAGTAAGACCGCCTGTTGCATTGCTGACATCGTCAAAATTATCGCCGAAATATACAGTGTGAAGTTTCGCACCGAAACCTGCCGTCCAGCTAAGCTCCACATCCACACTTATCGAATCGGCACCATCAGCCGGGTTTGGGAAGTAGGCGGTCTTGGGAGGAACACTAAAGCTCCAGACATTGCCTTTCCAGGGGCTGTTCGGTTCGATGTCATTGACCTCATCGATTCGCCAATAGTAAGTAGTACCCGGAACAAGCCCATCCGGAACAGCAAATCCGGGAAAGCCAACAACTATGAAAGCCAGGTTCTGGTTACCAAGGAACGTGCCTTCAGCTCCGTCGTTCACATCATTAAAGCTTTCGCCGAAATATACATCGTGCGATTGAGCGAAATCTCCCGGCCGCCAGCTAAGATTTACCCATGTATCCGGATATAGAGCACCATCAGCCGGGTCCGGAGCATAAGCATTCGGAAATCCTTCACCGCCCTGCATGACAATCTGAATCTCGTCCGCCGTCAGGGGCTTGTCGTAAATTCGGACTTCGTCGAGGAAACCGTGGAAAGTTCTCTCACTAAGCTCGGGGCGATTACTGTTATATCCGATTTCGAGCTGGGCATCGACGTCAGGACCTATTGAGAATGGTTTGGGGCCTTCTTCATCGACACCGTTAAGATAAAGTGTGAGATCGCTTCCGTCAAACGTCCAAGTCAGGTGAACCCATTCTTGTTTCGGCAAAATGGAAAAAGCGACAGATCCAGCAGGTTCATAGGAAATCCCAACTCTGTCAGTATAAGCGGCACTGGTATGGGCTCCCCACAACTCGACCTGGAACATCATGGTATCTGTGCCCCATCCGGCCGACTTGGTGATAAAATGCTGAAAAGTTCCTGTTCCATCCCAATACGCCCAAAGAGCAATAGTAAATTGTCCTGTTCCATTTGTAGGATCAAAAACCCCGCAGTCAACACCTATGCACTTTTCCGGGTCGAATGCAAGTGCTCCGCCAAAGCCGTCGGGTCCAGCCACCCATTCCGGGTTTCCAAGCAGTGTACCATGGTGACCATTTCCTGAGCTGTCAGTAGCGATGTCACCGGAACCCTCATTAAATCTCCACCAGCCGACGGTATCCGCCTGAGCTTCGCTTATGTGGAGCATACTAAGCAACAGAGCAAAAGAAATTAAATAAATCAGTTGTTTGCACATAATAGTCCTCCTTTTAATAACTAAATGTGAGTAATTTTATTGAAATGTTAAGATGATTTCATTTGCTGGACAAAGTTCTTCATTAAGAGACTGTGCCAGAGACAGTAACTCCTCCTTTATTTTTGAAAATTACACGAATTGCACCTGCTTGATGAATCCAAAGCCAAGGAGTACCGACAGCGCAGGCACAAGCTATATTACTATCATATGTATCAAATTATCTGCCTTGCTGCAAGGAAAATCCCCTGATTAGGAAAGGAAATGTGTTTAATGGGTGAATCGCCCGGAAATATCAGCAGAACACAAAAATAATAAAAAAAATACATAACCGTAACATAACAGTAACAATTAAATGGTAGCTTACTGAACAGAAACGGCGGCTATTTTGCATAAAGATGCATAAAATAATGGAAAGAATAAAAATATTAAGGATAATAACAAATGGAAACGAACAGATATCTTAAACCGGCCTGGACACATAACGGTTCGGTCAGAACAGACCTGCCGTTAATGGTAGTCGCGAAGGCGAACAAAAAGAAAGTCAAACAAACTGTTCGCCCGGGGCAGCTCTTTTGCGTTGGTAAAGTTTATTTAAAGACGCACGACGGTTCGATAAGAATAAAATGATAACCGGATATAAACTGAAAGGGGAAAAAATGGAGAAAGCATTGCTAAAGAAATTATCATTGGTTTCGCTTCTGTGCCTTCTGGCGGTCGCAGCCGGCTCTTGCATCAATATTGGGGGCTTTGGTATGCAGGCAAAGTACGAACGAACAGTCCAGTTGTCGTCGCCTCTGTCACCCGGTTCGAGTTTTGAAGCCCAGACCCACAACGGCTCAATCGAAATAGCCGGCGCCGATATTGCCGACTGCAATCTAACGGCCACTATTACCGCCCGGGCGAAAACCGAAGAAGATGCCCAAAAACTAGCAGATAGGACGACAGTAAGGCTGGAATCCTTTGGGAGCGGGCTAATCGTCAAAATTGATAAGCCTACTTTCATGACGAACCAGTCCGTGGGCGTCAGTCTTGATGTTCATGTCCCTAATGAGTGCGGCCTGGAGCTTACGACTCATAATGGGTCGGTAGTAATAAGAAATATTGCCGGTCGGCTCAACGGTACAACGCATAATGGAAAAATTACCGTCGAGCATGTTTCCGGCATCGCCGAACTACTTACACATAACGGCTCAGTCGTTTGCAGGGAAATTTCAGGTGATACTCGATTGAGAACTCATAACGGTAGTATAAAGGTTTATTACTCTAAAGCCGCTCCGTCTATCTGTGATATTTCGCTAATCACATCTAATGGCGGCATAGAGATTGAAATGCCATCGAACTTCTCCGGTGAAGTTGATATTTCTACACATAACGGTTCGCTAAGAACAGACCTTCCCATAACGGTAGTGGGGAAAATAAGCAAAAGCAAACTCTCCGGAAAAATCGGCACAGGCCAGGGCAAACTGCACCTTGAGACACATAACGGTTCAATAAGAGTTCAATAGGTAAATAAGAAAACATTGACGCAAGCGGGTTTGTTACCTTGAGTTTACAGGTTGCAGGGAGAGACTATTCCTATGTCTTTTTTACTATCTTTTTCTGGTCGATTTATTGCTCGGCTGATTCGGCCCAATTCGGTTGAGACAGGAATGATTTGAGTTTATTAAATTCTGTCTGTATATCGGCAAAAAGCGCCTCAGTTCCTTCCAGCTTTTCCTCTCTGCCTTTAGTTTCAAGATGTAACAACATATCGGATAATTTCCTGGCGGCAACATGCCTGGCTAAGCCCTTTAGCTTATGAGCATGTATTTTTACATTCTTGGAATCCCTGGCCTCTATTGCCTCAGCAAGAAGCTCTATTGTCTGCGGGGCTTCTTCAAGAAATATCTTTACAGTCTCTTTAAGTACATCTTCGTCGTCATAAATCTTTTCAATTATCGCAAAGTCAACCGGGACTTCGCCATACTGTTCATCCACTGGTTGGGTCGGTGTAGTTTCAGAACAAAGCTGGTTGAGTTGTTCAACATCGGATTTTACGGAATCAATTTGCCGGCAAATATCTTTATTTTCTTCTGATAAGTATTTATTTAGAATCTGGAGAAGTTTCTCGTGCTCAATCGGTTTGCTTATATAATCATTGCATCCGGCGGCAAAACATTTCTCATCGTCGCCTTTCATAGCATAAGCGGTCAGTGCAATTATTGGTGTTTTCAATCCTTCTTTTCTAATCGCCTTTGTGCCCTCATAGCCGTTCATATTGGGCATTTCGATATCCATAAATATCAGATCAAATGGGTTACTCAAGGCTTTTTGCACCGCTTCATTGCCATCTTCTGCAATCGTTACCTTCAGGCCAAGCCGTTTCAGCAGCGATTTGATGAGTACCTGGTTAGTTCTTACATCTTCGGCAACTAATATGTGGCCGGAGAATTTGGCTTGCTTTGTTTCATCTGTCCCGGTAACTATATGGCTTGTGGTGTTTTGCCTGTCTAAAAGCGGTTGTTTTGTTACATCAACACCGGCAGGTATCGTAAGCGAAAACACCGAGCCTTTTCCGACTTCGCTGGTCATAGTTAGTTGTCCGCTTAGAAGTTCCGCAAGCCGTTTCGATATTGCCAGACCCAGACCTGTACCTCCAAACTCGCGAGAGGTACTGCTGTCAGCCTGAACAAATGTCTTGAATATTTCATCTTGTTTATCTTGAGGGATGCCGATTCCGGTATCTTCCACATCGAAACGAACGAATGGGACATTTTCAATTTCCTGCAGAGATACCCTTAAATCGATGTGTCCTTCCCGGGTGAATTTAATGGCGTTACCCAAAAGATTGATCAGGCATTGACGAACACGAGTAACATCTGTGCGTATTTGTGCCGGTAGTCTGCCGTCTTCGATGATCTTAAAATCAAGCCCTTCGATTTTTGCCTTGGGCATCATCAGTGATTCAACAGAGTTGAGTAACTGTCCTAAAGAGCACTCAGCGATCTCAACATCTAATTTTCTTGCCTCGATTTTTGATAAGTCAAGTATATCATCTATGATCCTTAGCAGATTTTGCCCTGAATCTTTGACAAGTTTAAGGTGCTCTTTTTGCTCATTGGTTAGTTCTGATTCCGCCAATAAATTGGTAAAACCTATTATTGCATTCATCGGTGTGCGAATTTCATGGCTCATTATGGCAAGGAACTGGCTCTTGGCGGTATTGGCCATCTTAGCTTGAGCCATCGCCTCTCTCAAAGCCTGCTCTGTGTGCTTGCGATTGGTGATGTCCTGGATTGACAAAACGACATGCCTGATTTCATCTATGAAGGTCGGCTCAGCACTGAGCTCCAGCCAAGGCTTAATTTCCTTTCCGTCAATCAAGAGCGAAGCTTGAATTTCGACGCCATGAATAGCTTTAAATGAACTCAAAACATCCTCGAAAGTATTACGGACAGGACACCTTAAACACGAAGGCCCGTTACCGCATCCCTCAGCCTGGTTCAATGCATTGATACATGACAATCCATCACCAGGTTGTTTGTTGATGATTTCCGAGAAGTTACGGTGAACCAACTTTGCCAAAACATCATTTACCCGCTTGACATATCCTCGTTCATCAACCAGCATCATCCCAACTGGTGTCGCATCAAATATTGCCTCAAGGTTTCTCTGCTTTCGGTCGAGTGTTTCATTAAGCTGCTTACGTTCAGTAATATCATGAACAACTGCTAATACGCGGTCATTTCGCAATATTCTGACAAGTTTCAGATTCACTTCAACCCAAAACGTTTCTCCACTTTTCTTCTTGGTCTTCCACTTAAATACCTGCGGGCCATCCTTACGAGCCTTCCTGATCCATTCTAGCGCATCCTGCTGTGTATAGGATGGTTCACCTGAACTTATCGCTCCAACGTTGAGATTGAGTGCTTCATCCTGTGTATAGCCAAACATTTCGCACATTTGTTTGTTGACGTCGAGAATATTGCCCGTATCCGGGTCATGCACGAAAATGGCATCGTTTGCCTCATTAAAAATGGTGAGATAATTCGCTTCAGATTCGTGAAGTCTTTCCTCCATCCATTTGCGCTCAAACAAACCGGGAATCTGGTATGTAGTTACTCTCCCGGCTATATTCGGAGTTTTCTTAAGATAGTTCTGTATGTACAACTCAATTTTTGACGGGTGAGCCATAACAAAGCGACATGCCTGGTCGCCCTTGGCTTTGCACATTATTTCTGACGCTATCAACGATACACCAAAGCTCTCTTCGCACCATCCTGAAGAATAGCCGGCATTCATCACGCATATTGGGAATTCAGCCTGCCTGCCTGTGCGCATCCAGGCATCAGATTCAAAAGAAAATGGATGATCGTATACAAGACAGTAGTTCTCGTCCGGAGAAGGATTAGATTCAGCGAAGATGTCTACAAACGCCCACCCACTATGTGCAAAATGAACGGGGCCGGCCGACAGTTTCTCAATAGGATCAATAAGATTCATTTTCTTGTGGAAGTTCCGAGCATCCATTTTGCCTATGGTATGGGCAATATCGAACAGAATGCTTCTTGTGATATTAATCGCCTCTTCTTTTCCCTCACTCCTATATAGGTTCTTTATAGCCCCAAAGAAATCAACAGACATAGAAGCAGCCCGCACCAGGATGTAACGCTCTCCAAATATCTCGATGGTACCTTTTGATGGATCTTCTTTCTTGAGGCTGAAATATTTGCTAACGTATTCCTGGGCTTTCTGGAACAGCGGACTAAACTGCTCTGGGACTTTCACCGTATTCAGCATATGCTTGACTCCTGTGTTGCTATTCAAGTAACAACCCTATTATTAGTATAAATTTCAGCAATATTTAATCTATCGGTTCTTGGAAGAAGAAAGTTTAGCATCGAATGAAAACTATTACGGGAGCAGATTAACCGGTACGTTATACGCTGGTTTTCTATATAGAAGGTTTGTCATTTATTGGACTGCTGAAGTGTAATTGTTCGATACGGTCAAATAATTTTTTGTGGGCCTTTGATGGTACGTTTGAATATTAGAATTCCCTTACATCCCAATGTTTCATTGCAATCTCAGACCGTGATATTTATTGTTCGGAATCTATACTGCTATATGCTTGTTGTATCCGTATTGTGTTCAGTGCTTGCCGTAGTTCATTTCTGTTCCGGTGCGCTGGGCCATGATATATGCTTCCATAGCCCGCATACGGGGGTCATCCGGCTTAAGATGCTCACCACGAACAGGGTTGTCTATGCACCAGTTTATCATATCGCGCAACAACACGACCCTTCCCAACTGAGTCTGGAATTTAGGATAAGTTTCCGGGTGAGTATTGGCGGCATGGGGATGGCACATATCGCACGATACTGAAACGGTGCTCTTCAACAAATCAGCGCTGTGAAAGATACGTGAGCCTTCGAGGACGAATTTTTCAGTCTCCCTAGTCCACGTGAGAAGGTCGCGTTCTGTAGGCCGGCCATAGGTATTTCCTTCGGCCTGGCCGCCCTGTAGCAATGAGGAGTTGTCGGCGGGAGGTTTAAGCTCGTGTCGCTGCTTTTCTTCGGTCATCCAGTCTCGATCCGGGTGATCCCGCGTCCATTGGTCCATGAGCGCGTCGGCAAGGGCCTGTCCAGAGGTGTCTTTGGCGATTTCAACTTTACCCTGTCCGTCACATGTTGTTAGTTCGCTCTCCTGTGTGCATGCAGCGAGCATTATGACTAATGATAAGCAAACGCAGAAAAGCACGATGAATCTAAAATTAGCAAAGGTAGATGTATTTTGCATAGCAATCTCCTTGAGTGTTCTAATATCTGGCGCGGTTGGGTTTTAGCGGGATGCTCTGGCTGCCCCAACTTGCAGTATAATCTTTTGCAACCGTGATTGACTTGCGGTTCCAGAGGTTGTAAATCTTATCGACCAGCCCATCCGGATGCACATGAACCTGGCCGTCGCCGCAGCCATCGTTTGGATTGAAGGGGTCCGGACGATTCATCTCGATAGTCAATTCCGGCATCCCTTCCGGGGCATAGGGCCACGGCCAGGCGGTGGAGAGCATGCCGTGGAAATGAATATTACCGATCCGGTTTGTCAGAATCTGATGAGTGTGGCCGTGAATGACAACAACTCGCTCAAACCGATTTAAGATGGCCTGGACTTCTTCGGCATCGTCGGTCCAGAAATTCCATTTTTTGTATAGTTTATAGAGGGGCGAATGGGAGAAGACAATGATTGGTGCGTCATTTGAATAGCTGGCCAAATCATTCTTCAGCCACTCCCGCTGCTGCGTACCAACCGTGAATGAACTCTGCATTCCATTGTCCAGCCCGGCCACCGTCATCATTCGCTCCATTGGTGTCAATCCGCGTTTTGTCCAGAAATCACGCTCGACGACACTATTGAGGGTAACAAAATGAACACCCTTGTGGTTCCATGAATAAGTCGGCCTGCCGAAGAGTTCTTGCCACTTCTGTCCAAGGTCAAGATACCAATCATGTTCCCCAACCATCATTCTCAATGGCGCCTTTACGTTCTTGAGGATCTGGGCGCCGAGTTCAAGCTCCTTGGGCTGGCCAAGCTGGGCCAGGTCGCCGCCGTAAAAAACGAAATCGGGTTGAGGATCCAGGTTATTCACATCCTCAACGGCGCGTAAAAGTGCGCGAACAAAGCGGTCGTTGATTTTCTTTTCGTAAAGGTGTGAATCGGAGATGTAGGCAAAACGAAAAGATGGGTTGCTGTCTGATGAGGCAGCCTGCCCGACGCTGACAGGGCAGAATGAATGAGAAGGAAGCAGGCCGGAAGCTGCAGCCGCTCCCATGGCTGCCGCCGAGACCTTCAAAAAAGAACGGCGATCCAGATTCTTAATGCCGTGAAAGAACTCCTGGCGCTCCTGCATATATTTTGTTTCTATACTCTTTATCTTGGGCTTCATGAGTTACTCCTTCTTACTTCCGGGTCGTTAACTCTCTATTAATTTATTTTTCGAAGGCAATCTTTTTACGGAAAGCCATGTCATCATCTTTCAGGGGGCGTTTTTTCTCGGATTGTGCCTTCTGGCGTTTGAGCTGCCGCTGGTTCTCCTGGGCGAAGCGGTCGTCGGTGAGGCTAAAGAGAAACGCGACGATATTATTTATCTCATCTTCGGTCAGAGCCAGCGGTTCCATACCACCGTCAAGAAACAGATTAGCTTCACCGCCCTTGTTGTAGTGGTCCATTACGTCCCAAAGAGTTTCCACTGTTCCATCGTGCATATAGGGCGGCGTAATTCCGATATTCAATAGAAGCGGTGTCCGAAATGCTCCGATATCCGAGCGATTCTTTGTGACTAAGAACCTGCCCAGCTCACTCATGTCTGTTGATAGTGCCAGTTCTTCGAGTTTCTGCTCTGAAGCGTCTTCCTCCAGGGCCTTCAAGCCTTGCCTGGTGAGAGTGTCGAAATCCTGATGCCGGGCGGAAACCCCGACATTATGAAAACGATTGTCGGTCCCCAAAGGATTCGACGGATTCATAGGATGGCAGGTAACACAGCGTCCCTTTTCATTAAATAGTTCCCATCCCTGATGTGCTTCTGATGAGATCGCATTTTTATCACCATTAAGAAAACGCCGGAATGGTGAGTCCATAAAAATCAGTGTGCGCTCGAAGGCGGCAATTGCCCTGCCGATATCATCATAGTTAACTTGACGTCTGTAGGCTTTTTGGAAAGCAGCTTGATACTCGGCATCATCTTTGATGGCATTCACTGCGGCTTGTCCGTCAGACATACCCATTTCGATGGGATTTATAATAGGCATCTTTGCCTGGTGTTCCAGCGTTGGTGAACGGCCGTCAAGAAAAACCGTCTGCAATAATGCAACGTTCAGAGTTGTCGGTGCATTACGCTTACCAAACTGTTCCTTGATACCCTCCGAGACTGCGAGCTGATCAGTGAATCCCCGGGTAACGTCATGGCAGGTGGCACACGAGACTGTACCGTCTGCTGATAATCGTTTATCAAAGTATAGTTTGCGGCCTAATAATACTCGCTCCGGTGTAAGAGCATTGTCCTGCGGGATAAACGCCTGCCAAATAACCGAATCGAAACCTGGTGGAGTTTTGCTGACATCCACAGATGGCTGGAGTTGATTCAGCTGCTTGATCTGATACTCCATTTCTGCCGCTCCATGTTCTCCTTTCGGCACCTGTGCTAAAACTGCGGCCTGTGTGTTCCACAGGGTAAACAACACGATCCCACACAGTGTGACGATGGAGACTATGGGCGAGCACCTGCTTGATTGAATCTTTTTGGTATGCATTTTATATATCCTCTTTTAAACGAATCCACAACGAATGTAATTTTTAAACTCTTTAATAATTATGTCAACAAAAAAAAGTTTTTTTTTAATTAGAGGCGTTACCCTGCTCCAGAGGATACTCCCCTTCCGAGTTCATCGTCTGTAAATGCTTTCTTAATCTACCTTTACTTCCAACTGAGCTTTTTGAGAATGCAGTCTAATCTCAATGTAAAATTAAATTGGTTCTGTCCAAAAAGAGCAGGGCCTATACCGAATCGGTATAGGCCCTGAATTTATAAATCTACATTAACTATTCAATTTTAATGCTGCTTCTGACTTAGGGTGTCGATTGATAAAGACGAATATCGTCGAAGAAAACCATTCCTGCACCGCCGGCCACAGGGTTGCTCCTGTTACCAAAGCCAAGAGTAATCGTATTGACATTGGTAAGGTTCACACCCTGGTCTGCAAAGGCCTTCAGGTCGATTCTCCATTCGGTCCATTCATCAGCTAATGCTGCATTAGGATTATCATTATCGACACCTGCAGTTCCATTGAGAACAACGTACATTGCCTCGGGAGCGTTGGCCGCATCGCCAATGTACCAGATTACCAGGGTACTTACACCTTCACTTGTCCAGTTTCTGCCAGAGGTCAATGTCAAGGTAGCTTCGGATTTGCCGACGGCATTATCATATGCAAGTGGCATCGACTGACCACCGCTGTGAACAATAGTCTGCTCGGCAAATGGAGGATCAAGGTTACCAACAACAGAACCGTTTATGGCCGGATTGTCGAATCCATCTATCCAGGCAAGATATATCCTGTTGCTCCCGGGTTCACCTTCATTAATATCATTGTAGCTCTCGAAGTCCTCCACGGGCAGGTAGTCTGGCACCGTGAACTTCCAGATCATTCCGGTTTGCGCGGTCCCATCGGCCTCGATCTCGTCGATCCGCCAGAAATAATCACCGCCTCCTAACTCAACAAGTCCGGCCGTAGATAAACTGGTCCCGGCCTGATTGCCCTGGAACTCGGGTGAGTCTTCGATAGCGACAGCGACAGCGTCTCTGTCAATGCCGAGGTACACATCATGTGAGGACGCAGTATCACCCGCCGACCAGCTCAGTGAACTTAAATTGCGGATATCCACAACTGCATCGCGTTCCGGCACTGGAGTACCGGCAAGCTTCGCATTACCAAGCATTACCTGCTGAATCTCTTCGAGGCTCAACACCTTGTCGTAGATCCGTGCGTCGTCCATTATACCGATGAAGCCGGAAGTATGGTAGGGAGATTTGCCGATCCTTAACGCTCCCCCGGTGTCCGTATCGATCGCCGTTTCCTGCGAAGCGGCGGTGGTTTCGGGTTGGCCGTCCAGGTAGAGCAGGGTATCCACAACGTCCGGTGTCCCGTCATCTTCAAACGTTACTGCCACGTGATGCCATCGCCCGTCGGCGATGTTCGTCACGCCGTAGTGGTACCCGCCGTTGACTTCTATGCGCAGGCCGCCTGTAGCGTCGGAACGCATTCTCCATTTATTACCGACCGTATTCAGACCCCAGGACATAATCGTACGGTTGTTATCCGAGGTTTTGATCCATGCACAGAGGGTTCGGGCGGCCGTCCCTGTAATTCCCGGATACCCCGCCGCTTCCACATAGTCATTGGCGCCGAACATCAACGCAGTACCCTGAAAACCATCGACCCACTGGGCATCGCCATTGATAACGCCGTGATTTCCGTGACCGGACCAGTCAACCGCAGTGGCACCTTCGGCTTCGTCCAGTGTCCACCAGAGGATTAGATTTGGATTCGTGACCTGGACATCGGAGACCGTAGTGAAGCTCCAGACATCGCCTTTATGCGTAACACCGGTGGCAAACTCATCGATTCGCCAATAGTAGGTCTTGCCCGATTCGAGTGTGCCGGGGCTGTAGGTTGGGTTTGTTAGCATCTGGCCACCTTCGGCATTGTTTATATCGTCGAAATTATCGCCGAAATAGACATAGTGTAAACTCGCACCTATCCCGGCAGCCCAGTTGAGACTCACATCCGTCAACACATATTTGCCGCCGTCGGCTGGGCTGGGATTGTAGGCCTTTTGAGGCTGAACCCAGAAGCTCCAGACATCACCCTTCCATGGGCTGTTCGGCTCGGCGTCATTGACTTCATCAATACGCCAGTAGTAAGTCGTGCCCGGCACAAGGCCTTCTGGATAAGGCATACCTGGAAAGCCGACAATCAATTCAGTTCCGGCCTGATTACTAAGGAAAGCACTTTCGGCTCCGCTGTTTACATCCTCAAAATTATCACCTATATACACATCGTGTGAGATCGCGAAACCTCCCGGTTTCCATCCAAGGTTCGCCCATGTGTCGGTATAAATGACACCATCAGCTGGCTCGGGGCCAAAGGCATAAGGAAATATCTTACCTTTCATAGCGCTGAGAAGTTCGACCTCTGACAGAGCGTGGTCGTAAACGCGGAAGTCGTCAATGATTCCAGAGAACCAGTTGTCTCTGTTTCTGTTCACACCGATGGCGAACTGGTTGAAGTTCAGATTTTGTAGGGTTCCCGTGGTAGCCAAGGCGCCGTTGTAGTAGAGGCTTGCAGATGTACCCTCACACGTTACTGCTAAATGGATCCAGTCCGTGGTGACGGTGCCGAATAGCAGCCCACTTGGATTAATACGATATTCCCCTGGATCTCCACCATTCGTATCGATCTGGAAACCGGATGAGTTCGGGTAGTAATTAGTAAATGGACTCCTGTATTGGGCTTGCCCGACGGTGTCAGCCTTGACCCAAAGTGCGACAGAGCAAGCTGTAAAGGTTTGTGCCTCGTCAAAGGAGTATACAACAAAGTCGTCGACACCATCGAATTCAAGCGCACCACCGCCGCCATGACCTTCTACCCACTGCGGCTCGCCGCTGAATGTACCATCATTGCCATTGCCGGATGTGTCAAAGGCAGTAGTGCCGGAACCCTCATCGAGTCCCCAGCGAACCACGAGGTCGGCTGAGGAATTGCCTGTCATGCTCAAGACCAAAACAAGAGAGACAAAATAAAACAAATTCTTACACATAATAATCCTCCTTAAAAGATTTTGAATAATGATACTTTGGCCATACACCAAAACATGCATTTTTTCAAACAACAAATTTCTCTGTGCGGCTGTTTCACGAAGCAGCACAGTCTCAATCACAAGTTTTGTTGTAAAACTTTATTCCAACAGTAAATATATTGCCTCTTATGGCGTCGGTCGATAAAGACGAATATCGTCGAAGAAGACCATACCTGCACCGCCGGCCATAGGATTAGCTCTGTTACCAAAACCAATAGTAATCGTATTGACATTGGTAAGGTTCACACCCTGGTCTGTAAAGCGTGCCAGGTCGATAGGCCATTCGGTCCAGGCATCAGCTAATGCCGCATCAGGATTATCATTGGTGACAGCAGCGTTGCCGTTTAGAACAACATACATCGGTTCGGCAACATTAGCCGCATCACCTATGTACCAGATTACCAGAGTACTGACTCCACTTTCAGTCCAGTCGCGCGGATAAGTCAGTGTCAAAGTGGCCTCGGATATACCAACTGTGTTGTCGTAAGCAAACGGCATTGACTGGGAGCCACCATGAACGATAGTTCGCTCGGCAAATGGAGGATCAAAGTTACCGACGACAGAGCCGTTTATGGCCGGGTTGTCGAATCCATCTATCCAGGCAAGATATATCCTGTTACTCCCGGGTTCATCTTCATTAAGGTCGTTGTAGCTCTCGAAATCATCAACTGCAATGAAGTCGGCCACTGAAAAGTTCCAGATTCTGCCTTTGCTGACAGTACCGTCGGTGTTGACTTCATCGATTCGCCAGTAGTATGGTCCCCCGCCCCACTCGACATCCTGAGTAGTATTAAAGGTTGTACTTCCCTGTCTGCCTCTATATACCCCGGTAGTATCGGAGGCATCTGCATTACTTACAGCGTCTTTGTCGGTGCCGAAATAGACATCGTGCTCAGAGGCGTTATCTCCGGGTGAGAAGCTCAATGATCCTGCATCCCTGAGGTTTAGTAGAGATCCGTTAGTCGGACTGGCGTCCCAGGCAAGCATAGGATCACCCCGCATTGCAAGCTGAACTTCTTCCTGCGTCAGGGCACGGTTGTAAACGCGAAAATCGTCAACCGAACCATCAAACCAGTTGTCTTCAGCCCTATTGACACCGATCGCAAACTTGTTGACTACGAGGTCGACTGCAGATGGGGCAAAGGTCCCGGCATATTCGCCGTTGTAGTAAGCCGTTGCGATAATACCATCATAGGCTACAGCAAGATGGACCCAATTCAGCGAAGCCGAACCCATAACCTCGTCAACACCAGCGTGGTATTGGTAGTTGTTCAGAGTATCAAAAGAGAACTGGAAGCCGCCTCCGGTAGTTTCATTTGTAGCACATATAGAGCTATTGTTGGATTGGAACAGAGCATCCGCTTTGGCCCATAAGGCAACCGTAAAAGCCGTCCAGGTCTCATCGGCAAAGCGAGATATCACGCTCTCACCGGTTCCATCGAAGTTTAACGCACCGCCGTCATAGCCATCCACCCACTTCGGTTCATTAACGAAATCACCATGGTTGCCATGGCCGGACCAGTCAAGGGCAACAGTACCCGAGCCTTCCTCAAGTGTCCACCAGCAAATCAAATTGGGATCGGTAACAGGTATATCGGGCATCGTTTTGAAGCTCCAGACATTGCCTTTAATGGTTTGGATACCATCAAACTCATCGATACGCCAGTAGTAAGTCTTATCCAGCCCAAGAGCGGCGGGAGTGTAAGTTGCATCTGCATTTGGCAGTGCTCCGGTGGCATTGTTAACGTCGTCAAAATTGTTACCTAAATACACATAGTGTAATCTTGAATTGAAACCACCTGTCCAGCTAAGCTCCACATCGGTAGCGATAAATTTGGCGTCGTCAGCGGGAATGGGATTGTAAGCAGTTTTTGAGGGAACTGTAAAGCTCCAGGTCTTGCCTTTCCATGGGCTATTAGGCTCGACATAATTGACCTCATCGATTCGCCAATAATAAGTTATGCCTGGCACAAGACCATCTGGTAATGCAAATCCGGGAAAGCCGACAATAAATTCAGTTGTGGCCTGATTACCCAGAAAGGTACTTTCGGATCCGTTGTTCACGTCCTCAAAGTTTTCACCCATATATACGTCGTGCGAGACAGCAAGACCTCCCGGTCTCCAGGCAAGGTTCACCCAAGTGTCCACAACCAAAGCTCCATCGGCTGGCGATGGGCTGGAAGCGTAAGGCCATACCTTACCCACAAAACCACCCAGCTCGACTTGTGTTAGTGCCGCGCCGAGAATCCAAACCTCGTCAACTACGCCCTCGAAATAACTGCCGGTGGCCGAAACATTACCGTCATGAAATTTCACTTGTGCATTGTGATACCCGATACCGCAGTCATTCGAGCGGCTCTGCAACTGACCGCCGGGCCCCTTACCGATGAGCACTCCATCCATCCACATTTCAAACTTGTCGTCTTCCTGGGCTGCGCCACCGTCTCGGAGAACCATAGCAACACCATACCATGCGCCGGAACTAATCGGCGTAGAGAGATATGTACCTGTCCATTCCGGCGTATAATCGCTCAAGTTCCATCCTCCGGCATAGACCAGACCTTCATGGACGTATATGGTGAGCCCGCGGGTTGTGCCCCCTTCGTCATACACCACCTGTTTCTCCGGTTTAGTCACATCGGTACATTTGAATATTGCAACAACCGTACGATTCTGGTTAGTACTAAGGTTGACCGTAGCTGCATCCGGGATATGAACGCCATCATCGACTCCGTTGAATTGTAACGCCTTGCCTTTGAGGCCATCAACGACTTGTGGATTTCCAACAAGATTGGCCGTATTGCTATTGGCTGAATCATCTGGAACATCGCCACCGACATTCTCAAACAGATAGACATTACCATCGGTAATGGAAGCCGGGTCGAGCTGGGCCATCGCATTGCCGGCCGGCACCAGCAGTAAAATAAGAGAAACTAAAAAAAACAATTGTTTACACATAATCAGACCTCCTTAAACAGATTAACGTTATGATAAATTATGCTTTGACCACACACCAAAACACTGATTGTATTCGAGAAGCATTTAAGAGGATTGTTAAATTTAGCTTGCTTACAGGAGAGTTAAACAACCACCACCTTCCTTCCCAAAGCTCGCTTTGAGCTATTAACTGAAATATGGCAATCTTATGACGAGATACAAAGTTTTCACTTGACACGATGTATCTTACTTATTAACCTAAATTAGCTGAAAATTACGTAAAATCAGCCTGAAGAAAGGAAAATACATTAAATCCTATAATTATATTTATATCAAATTAACTGCTTTTACGTCAAGGGAATTCCCTTGGATTAGAAGCGTTATTTTGATAAGATGATATAGGAAATCGCGGCTTTATGGATTTTATAGCCGTGAAAAGTGTTTAAATAACAGTTAACAGGCAGCTTAATCTAAAGTGAGAAGGAGAAGGTGGACTATGGACGAGATAAAAGTTTTTAGACCTTTCGGAGCTAAAATTATCAGCCGAAGGACCGCAGGGAATACAAGAGGTTTTACATTAATCGAACTTCTGGTAGTTATCGCTATCATTGCTGTTTTGATGGCGATCTTAATGCCGGCACTGAACCGCGCCCGTTTACAGGGTAAACGGGCTGCCTGCATGGGCAATCTAAAGCAACTTACCTTAGCTTGGATTATGTACGCCGATGAGAACGATGATAAAATACCCTTTGCAAATCCCAATGCTGATGGTTGGGTGGAGTGGGTGAGCAATCAAAACGCACCTGAACAACAAAAACGCGCAGGCATCAGGGGAGGAACTCTTTATGAATACTGCCCCAATGAGAAGTCCTACTGTTGTCCCACCGGGATACGAGGAGAGGTAGTCACCTATGCGATTACGGACGCGATGAACGGTTATTCTGGTCATCCATGGTCTGATGGGATGACCTTTACAAAAAGGAGTTCGATTAAACAGGGTTCGAAGCGTCTTGTTTTTATTGACGAGGGACGCCTAAGTCCCAACAGTTGGACAATTTGGTATACAGAGCCACGCTGGTGGGACCAAATTACCCGTCGACATGGCCAGGGAACTACGCTTTCCTTTGCAGACGGGCACAGTGATTATTACAAATGGAGCGATCCCCGCACCTTTAAGGTTACAGAAGCTGAATACAACGAGTGGCAGGGTAGTCTGCGTCTCTCAGTGGATGCGTCCCGACAGCCTGGTAACCAAGACTTATACAAAGTACAGAAAGGAGCTTGGGGAAAACTGGGTTATACACCTACAAATTAATAGGTGTGATTTTGTTCGGGGAACAAGGCAGCTTAAAGTGCTCTTAAGATGATTGTGAGCGCATTTTATAAATGACAGCTTCGTATTGTTACAGGGAGTTGTTTTCCTCGTCCTGCCTGCGCTCTCGGTCGGTAAAATCCTCATCGTAGTGAGAATGTCTGGTTTTGTGTTTTTTCGCATAGCGTTCCAGGGGCTTTGCCAGCTTTGAGAGACCCGCAAGGACGACAATTGCAATAAGAGTCGATACGACCGCCAGGTCGTGAAAACCGGCGCCACAAGACATTCCAATACTTGCAACGAGCCAGATGGTTGCTGCTGTTGTCAGCCCGTGTACGCCGCGTCTGTCCTGGATGAGTGCACCGGCTCCTAAAAAGCCGACACCTGTAACAATCTGAGCAGCTATCCTTGTGGTAGAACCTTCAGTGACAATCATTCGTTTGGAAATTATAGTAAAGATGGCTGCGCCAAGGCATATTAAGAGATTTGTCCGAAGACCGGCGGACTTGCCGCTAAGCTCTCTCTCGAGGCCTATTGCCGCTCCAAGAAAAGTTGCCAAGATTATACTGAATACATCTTGCTGCCAAATCATAAATCTACCTTTCAATCAGAGTTTCATCAACCTGCATACCGAAGTGCCTGCCGGCTTTTTCGATATGGCCCAGTACTTTATCGCCCTGCTTTAAAGCTGTGACCGAAACCGCTTTTCCATCCGGGCTGACAAGCCGAATCGTCTCGGCGTTTTGAAGGACGAGGGTTATCGGTTGGCCTTCGGCGTCGGCCTCGATGAGCATGACAGGTCTTTTTTCGATTTTGTTTCTACCGAGGTAAGCGATCTGGCTTTTGCCCTGGAAATTTATGAGCAGGACTTCGTCGCCCGCCTTTAAATCGGCCAGATATTTTGTCTTACCGCCCGGCGTCAGGGTGTATGCGTGTACGGCCCCGGCATTGACACGGAACGGTCGGGATGCGACGTAAGGATTGTCGATGGATTCCGAATGTATCAGGAAGAAGCCGGAAGCGGTATTGCCGACGAGCATCCCTTCGCCCAAAGCCATCTGCGTACAGGTGTCGAGACAGGCCCGATCGCCCATGCCCAATTGTTTTATACCTGTGATAGTGGCTGTTACGAGAGAGACCTTTTCGCTGACGCCGTGTATGAGATCGGCGCATTTCTTTATCTGGTTTATGTCGGTGGTATCTAAGAGGACACCGTCAACGCCTTTTTCGAGTATTTCAACCATAAGTTTGGCCTGTTCGCTGTTTTCGACCTGGACAATAATATTTTTACCTCGCCGGGCTAACAGGTTTTCTATCGGTATAATCGTCCAGTCAAGCATTCTAAGGACAATGATTTTATCGGCGGGTAATGCAGCCGCTTTGTCCTCATCTTTCTTGCTGGCTATATCGATGAACTCGACATCTACACCCGGCTTGATGTCACCATCTTTTTCGACGGTCTTTATTTTGCCGAATTGCCGGACGGTTTCGCTCTGGCCGTCAGGCAGAACAACGGCCTGGGCCCCGCTTTCGAGGGCTGCTATGGCGATTTCCTTATTATATGGAACAACATTTACCCATAAATATTTCATTTTTCTTACGTCCTCAGTCAAAGTTAACAAAACCTCACCCACACGAGATTTAACTCAGATAGGATAATATTGTCAACTGCTTTTATTATCGAGTGTTTTCGAGCC
>JACNGQ010000280.1 GCA_014384025.1 Planctomycetota bacterium
AAATTTTATACTGAATAAACTGAATTAGTTAATTTTTAAAGAGCGTCCCTTCGCATATATTGCTCCCCATTAGGCATCGTATATGAAAACAGTTCCCCGGGACATGATTCAGTATCATCTTATTGGCTTACCAAATAACTTTTTAGGCTATGAAAAAGATATACCCACTGACTCCTTTTCAGAGGAAATCGATAGCCAAATAATTACCACTGCTTTTGATATCTATGAACCGGATACTAAAGTTCAGCAATTATCTGAATGATTTTCCTATA
This sequence comes from Planctomycetota bacterium, assembly GCA_014384025.1. Taxonomy (GTDB): domain Bacteria; phylum Planctomycetota; class Phycisphaerae; order Sedimentisphaerales; family Anaerobacaceae; genus NIOZ-UU13. The sequence continues at coordinate 273 of JACNGQ010000280.1, forward strand.
TATTAAGGAAAAGTGTTCCTCCCCTTTTCCTAATAAAACCATCTAAAATAAGGTAGTTGGATGCGTTATTTACTTACAAATGGACGTCCCTCGTTCCCACGATTGTTATTCGGTTGTTCACTGCCTACTGCCTACTGCCCACTGGACTTCGGACCTCGGACATTAGTCAGTGGGCAGGGGTCGGGGCATAGAACTGCGGATGATTGGCCCTGCCGGGTTTTTTGCTATCAAGCAAAAAATATCGCTATTTTTTTTGCCTTTACGCAAATATTTCTTGATTTCTATTCTCGTACATGCAAAAATAGTTTCATGTTAAAAGACAGATACTTAACAAAATGTATCCTTGAAGACCTGGTTGAAAAAATGGTGTTTGTAGGTGGAGCACGCCAGGTCGGCAAAACAACACTTGCAAAGGAAATTGTTGCCTCACATTTCTCTGCGCCATGCTATTTTAACTGGGATAGCCGAAACGACCGGAGAATGATAATGCGGTCTGACTGGCCGGGAAATGCTGATCTGATTATTCTTGATGAGATACACAAATACAAGAAATGGAAATCGTTTGTAAAAGGGGAATACGATACCCTTAAAGACAGATTCAGATTTATGATTGCCGGGAGCGCTCGTCTTGACCTTTACAGAAAAGGCGGGGATTCAATGCAGGGTCGATATCACTACTACCGGCTCCACCCCTTTTCCATGGCTGAATTAACAGGGGGCCATCGTGTGCCGGCTATCCTCGAGGAGTTGCCTTTAAGCTCAAAGAGTGAGAACGACATGCTTTTGTCTCTGGATAGATTCGGAGGCTTTCCCGAGCCTTTTGTTAAACAGAATGAAAGAACCCTGAGAAGATGGCATAACGATAAAATCGACAGGCTGTTTCGCGAGGATATCAGGGACATCCAGCAGATCAGGGATATGGCAGGAATGCAACTCCTCTGCGATATGCTCCCTGACAGGGTCGCATCACTCTTGTCTGTGAATGGTCTCAGGGAAGACCTTGAGGTAAGCCACAGGGCCGTGACAAACTGGCTCAATATCCTTGAGGCCTTTTATTACTGTTTCAGGATTTATCCTTTTGTGGGAAAAGATTACCGGTCCCTGAAAAAGGGACCCAAACTCTATCTCATGGACTGGTCGGAAATCAGGGATGAAGCCAAACGATTTGAAAACCTGATGGCCTCCCACCTATTGAAATTAGTCCATTTCCTCTATGACTACGAGGGATACAGAACGAATCTCAATTTCCTGAGGAATGTGGACAAAAAGGAGGTGGACTTCTTGGTGACTGCGGATCAAAAGCCGTGGTTCGCTGTTGAAGTCAAGATAAATGAGACAAAGGTCTCACCCAGTCTTCATTATTACAAAGAAAAACTCAGCATTCCATATTGTTACCAGGTGGTCAAGAAACCGGGTGTGGACCGGCTGGTTAAAGGGGTTCGCGTTGTTTCTGCGGATAGGTTCCTGTGCGGGCTGATTTAGATGGGGGACTGGGAAATCGTCGGGGCTCTCTTGACTAATTAACTGAATTTAGTTACTTTTTTCTGAGTTTCCAGAAGAAATAGAGGCCTTTATTGGGGAAAATAGAAGTTATGAACTTCACGAATCAGAGATTCCCTATAAATATGATTTTGCCCCTGAAAACAGTATCTTAAGGCTCTAAAACACCTGTTTTGAAATGATATCCTTAAAATATCAATAACCTAACAACGCCTTCAGGCCTTCTCGCAAGGCAACCTGCGCGACAACGCGCAACCAGTAACCAACATCCAATTTCCATTGACTTATAAAGTAGTTATGTGTAAACAACATTCAGCAGTATTCCCTAATCAGGTTTATTCTTTCAACCCCAAGAGAGGGAAAGAGGATTTGAAATGATCCATGGTCGTCCAAAAACCCCGTTACTCTGAACAGATGGAGAGCGGGGTTTTTGTTATAGGCTCCGGGAAAAACGAATACTAAAAGACATGGTATTCAAAGTGGAAATAAGTCAACAAAATCAATTACATCTCGGAATTTAAGGAGTAAAGGTTAAACATGAATAACCGTTTCTTTGAACGGCCTGTCCTTAATTCTCCCTACGAGTACCCGGCCCGGTACTGGGAGCTTGATGATCAGGGACAGCCGACACAACGAATCATTGAAAGTCGTCGCCGAGCAGAGTTCATCACTCCGATTCCTAAGCCCAGAAAGCGCAAGGGATCGGATGCCCAGCAACAAATGATTTTCGACGAAGGCAAAGGTCTTTCAACTCAGGAGCAACAATACGATCCTACTCCAGTTATCAATGAACTCCGCCGACACGTGGACCAATGGCGAAGCTTTCCAAATCCAAACGACTGGGGAGTTACGCCCGAAACTGCCCGTCTGCTTCAGCATTGGCGTCATTACAAGTTCAACAATTTCCGACCATTCTTCTGCCAGGTTGAAGCTGTTGAGACCTTAATCTGGCTGATCGAGGTGGCGCCGAAGTCCGGCAAGAAAGGCAAGGGGTTCCTGGAACACCTATCTGCCGCAAACGAGCAGGCCAATCCTGAGCTGATGCGGCTTGCCCTAAAACTGGCCACCGGCGCAGGCAAGACAACTGTCATGGCGATGCTGATTGCATGGCAGACCATCAACGCGGTGCGTCGCCCCAATAGTAAGAAATTCACCCGTGGATTCCTGGTCGTCACCCCTGGCTTGACAATCCGTGACCGGCTCCGCGTGCTCCAGCCTAATGACCCGGATAGCTACTACCAATCTCGCGAGCTGGTGCCCGGTGACATGATTGGCGATCTGGAACGGGCAAAAATCGTCATCACCAACTTTCACACATTCAAACTCCGCGAGCGCATTGAGCTTTCAAAGGGTGGTCGCTCATTGCTCCAGGGCCGGGGTGAAACGCTGGACACACTGGAGACCGAAGGCCAGATGATTCAGAGGGTAATGCCTGGTTTGATGGGCATGAAGAACATTCTTGTGATTAACGACGAGGCCCACCATTGCTACCGCGAGAAGCCCGATGGCGACGGCGAGGGTGTTCTGAAGGGGGATGACAAAAAAGAAGCGGATAAGAACAACGAGGCCGCCCGCTTATGGATTTCGGGTCTCGAAGCCGTCAAACGCAAGCTCGGGATCACGCACGTTATTGACCTGTCGGCGACGCCGTTTTTCCTTAGTGGTTCCGGCTACGCCGAGGGCACTCTGTTCCCGTGGACGATGAGCGATTTTTCCCTCATGGACTCCATCGAGTGCGGAATCGTGAAGCTGCCACGCGTGCCGGTGGCCGATAACATCCCCGGCAACGATATGCCCAAGTTCAGAAACCTCTGGGAATATATTGGCAAGCGGATGCCCAAGAAGGGTCGAGGTAAGGCAAAGACTCTCGACCCACTCAGCCTTCCTGTTGAGCTACAAACAGCAATGGAAGCTCTCTATGGCCACTATAAAAAGACATACGAGTTGTGGAAACAAAACAGCGTTCATGTACCTCCCTGCTTTATTGTTGTCTGTCAGAATACCTCAATATCCAAACTCGTTTACGATTATATCTCAGGCTTTTATCAAGAAAACGAAGATGGCTCAACAAAACCCGTAAACGGCCGTCTTGAATTATTTCGTAATTTTGACGAGCATGGAAACCCGTTCGCCAAACCACACACAATCTTGATTGACAGTGAACAACTGGAATCCGGAGATTCGCTTGATAAGAACTTCCGCAACATGGCTGCCGATGAGATCGAGCGTTTCCGGCGGGAGATCATCGAACGTACCGGCGACCGCCGCCAGGCCGACAACATTACCGATCAGGACCTGCTACGTGAGGTCATGAACACCGTCGGCAAGGAAGGCCGACTTGGTGGGGCCATACGCTGCGTCGTGTCGGTTTCCATGCTGACCGAAGGCTGGGATGCCAACAATGTCACCCACATCCTCGGCATTCGCGCATTCGGCACACAGCTTCTCTGCGAGCAGGTCATAGGACGCGCGTTGCGCCGTCAGTCCTACGACCTCAATGAGGATGGTCTGTTCAACGTGGAATACGCAGATATACTGGGGATTCCGTTCGACTTCACGGCCAAGCCGGTCATCGCGCCACCGCAACCGCCCCGGGAGACCATCCAGGTCAGAGCGGTACGGCCTGAACGCGACCATCTCGAAATTCGGTTCCCTCGCGTCAGTGGTTACCGTGTCGAATTACCCGAGGAGCGGCTCACTGCCCAATTCAATGACGATTCCGTTCTGGAGCTGACGCCGGATATTGTAGGCCCCTCCATCACGAAGAACGCCGGGATTATTGGTGAGGATGTTGACCTCAGCCTGGAACATCTGGAAGATATGCGAAGGTCTACACTCCTGTTCCACGTGGCCAAGCGTTTGCTGTACACTAAGTGGCGAGACCCTGGCGAAGATGCGAAGTACCACCTGTTCGGACAGCTCAAGCGGATTACCAGACTGTGGCTCGATGATTGCCTGGTCTGCAGGGGCGGCACCTATCCCGCACAGTTGATGTATCAGGAACTGGCCGACATGGCCTGCGAACGCATAACAGCAGGTATAACCCGCTCTCTGGCTGGTGAACGCCCCATCAAGGTGGTTCTCGACCCGTACAACCCCATCGGCTCCACCATTCACGTAAAATTTAATACATCCAGAAAGGACCGCTGGGAAACTGATGCACGCAAATGCCACATCAACTGGGTCATTCTCGACAGCGACTGGGAGGCCGAGTTCTGCCGCGTCGCCGAGTCCCACCCGCGTGTTAAATCCTACGTCAAGAACCACAACCTGGGCCTTGAAGTGCCATACCGCTACGGCTCGGAAATGCGTACCTACCTGCCGGATTTCATTGTCCTGGTGGACGACAGTCGGGGAGATGACGACCTGTTGCATCTGATCGTTGAGATCAAGGGTTATCGACGCGAGGACGCTAAGGATAAGAAAGCGACCATGGAGACCTACTGGGTGCCCGGGGTTAACAATAACGGCCAGTATGGCCGCTGGACCTTTGCCGAGTTTACCGAAGTCTACCGAATTGAGACAGACTTTGAAGTCAGGGTAGAAGCCGAGTTTAATAAAATGATTGAGGGAATAGTGGAATGAAACAAGACGATCTCCTTTCTCGCATCGCTCTTGGCGAAGACAGTACCCGTCAGTTTAAGGTTACTGTACGGAATGCCGATTCCCTGGCATCGGAGATGGCAGCTTTTGCAAATTCCGAAGGAGGAACAATTTTTATCGGCGTGGCCGATGATGGTTCTGCTCCGGGGCTCTCACCGGCAGATGTAAAACGGATTAATCAACTCATCAGTAATGCGGCAAGCCAGCATGTGCGGAGTCCGCTGACCGTGGAGACAGAAAATGTTCAGCTTCCGAATGGACGGATTATCATCGTATTGAACGTACCTAAGGGGATTGACAAACCCTATTTTGACAAAAATGGCGTGATCTGGCTGAAGTGCGGTGCCGATAAACGGCGCATCAACTCCAAGGAAGAGCTGCGCAGGCTGTTCCAGATGTCCGATCAGTTCCATGCCGATGAGTTGCCCACAAAAGCGGGAATCGACAAGCTCGACAAGTTGCGCTTTCGCGATTTCCTGCGCGATGTATATAAACTGGATTACCCGGACAGCCCTGCCGAGCTGACCCGGTTATTGCAGAATATGGGTCTGGCCACCGATGAAGGACAACTGAACCTTGCCGGTGTCCTGCTTTTTGCGGAGCGTCCGGAGTGGATCAAACCCCAGTTTGTCATCAAGGCGATTCGTTATCCCGGTAATGACATCCATGTCAGCGATTATATCGACACAGAGGATTTTTCCGGTCCCATGCGCAAGGTGTTCGACGATTCCCTGGCATTCGTCATGCGCAACCTGCATAAGGTGCAGGCCGGACGCGGTGTCAATGCGCCGGGAACGCCGGAGATTCCCGAAGCTGTTTTTGAGGAGCTTCTGGTCAACGCCTTGATCCATCGGGACTATCTGGTGAGTGCTACCATACGCCTTTTCATTTTTGACAATCGCATCGAGATCATCAGTCCCGGCCATTTGCCCAATAATCTTACCGTGGAGAAAATACGGACTGGGATTTCCAATATTCGAAACCCGATTCTGGTTTCATTTGTCGCCAAGGGGTTTTTACCTTATCACGGACTTGGTTCCGGGATTAAACGTGCGCTTGAGGCATGGCCGGATATCGACTTTGCCGATGATCGGGATGGTTGCCTGTTCACCGCAACGGTTCACCGGAAAGAGGTAGAACACACACCAGTAAGGGCGGGTTCACCGAAAACGTCGGGAAAAACGTCGGGGAAAACGTCGGGAAAAATTCTGAATGCGATCCGCCAAAATGGGGAAATCACTATTCCTAAGCTGGCGTTGTTAATCGGAGTGACAGAGAGATCCATTGAACGGAACATCCAACAGCTACAGGGTGACGGTCGTCTTCGTCGTATAGGTCCGGCCAAGGGCGGGCATTGGGAGACTATTGAAAAGAACGAAAACTGAAGGATAGACGCATGGCCAAAAAAAACAGAACGACGAAGACCGTTGAAACGCTCAGGCATGACGACGCATCGCGCAAAAACATCCCGACAGTCGAATACCAGTCGGTGATGCGCAAGGATGAGGAAAGTCCCATTCGCATCGCTTATGAGCGGCGCAACCGCGACCTTGATCCGCAGCTCGTCTGGCGCGGTAAGGATGAGCAGGACTGGTCTGACCTGGTGGTGCAGGCCCCGCCGCTCTACATCCAGGAAAAAGTCCAGCCCAAGGTACTGATCGACGATCTGCTTAAGCAGGCCAAAGCGCATGACCAGGCAGGCATACCACAACAGATCGATCTCTTTGCCGACTTCAACGGCCTGCCGAGCGAGGGTGCCAAAACCGAGTTCTACCAACACGACGCCAACTGGTCCAACCGCATGATCCTTGGCGACAGCCTTCAAGTGATGGCATCGCTGGCCGAACGTGAAGGCCTTCGCGGCAAGGTCCAGTGCATCTATATCGATCCGCCCTACGGAATCAAGTTCAACTCCAACTTCCAATGGTCCACGACGAGCCGGGATGTAAAGGACGGCAAGGTCGATAACATCACCCGCGAGCCGGAGCAGGTGAAGGCATTCCGCGATACCTGGCGCAACGGTATTCACTCCTATCTGACGTATCTGAGAGATAGGTTGACGGTTGCGCGGGATTTGTTGAGTGAGAGCGGATCGATTTTTGTGCAGATCGGGGATGAGAATGTCCATCGAATCAAGGCGGTATTAGATGAAGTTTTTGGAGAACAAAATCTAATTGCTAACATCGTCTGCCTAAAGACGAGCGGACAGGCGTCGAAATACCTTTCGGGGATTTGTGATTATGTATTGATGTATGGGAAGAACACGTCAAACACGAAGTATCGCAATCTTTTTCGTAGCAAGATCTTAGGTGAGAGGGGAACGACGCAATATGTTTGGTTAACAGCGGATAAATTTACGGATCGCAGGCTAACGATTGAAGACTTATCACCGGATGAATCGAAAGTGTTTGCAGCGGACAATCTTACTGGCCAAGGTGCAGGCAAAGAACCGACACCTTACAAATTCGAAAATATTAACTATTATCCAGCGTCATCGAACCATTGGAAACCAAACTATCCAGTAGGTATAAGGACCTATGGGACGTCCATGAATAATTAACTTATTTCCAGCATTTTTTAAAGATTCGTAAGACGGAACGTTGGTTCTAAAACGCTTTTATCTAATGAACTACCCCGCCGCAGAGCAGCGGGGAATTACCCCTTGTCCGCCTGGCGGATTAACAATATTATTCTAATCTTATTGCTTTCTTTAATAATGTTGTAAGAGAAGTTATCAAGTAAATAGAAATATTTAAATTCCAGTAGATGTTAATAGTTCCTAATCAATAAGTCGTTTTGGAACCTATATCCCCTCTTTCGCGATGTTTCCTATGACTTGTTGATCTTTCATCTGTTATCCAACCAAAGATACATGTCCAAGTGTACTCTGGCGATACCTTTCAAATTGGCTTGTTCTGATGCGAAAACTTGAAAGCCTTCACTGACATTCGGTTCTAAGTTCTTGAGTCCAGGCCATCGAGGGAGTTCACCTCGATTACTGTTTAACCTTAGGCCCTTTGCCACTACACTGTCCAAAGGAACCTCAAGCCAAGACTCAATTAATTGAAGTTTGAATTGTTTACTGAGATACTGGTTATACAGGGCATCTCGCAGAAACAGGTTGATAGCCTTTCGTGCGGCACCCCAAGGTCGGTTCTTGATAGGTAGATTGTCAAGAAGCAATTCGGTTTGACGATCTAACCAGAGCTGAAATCTTTTAGCACTTGATTTCGGTACTCGCACAAGAGACATCTGAGCAAGGAAATTCTGTTATGCACGCAAGACTCCTTTCCCTTGCCCACGCAATGCAGACGGCCCGACCGCTGTGAAGGCAACCTTACGCTGAAGCGTTGTTATAAAGTCCTTAGGTTTCATTCTTATGCCGAACAATTGTCATGAGGCGCTGGCTTCAGACCGTCGCCTCGATGGCTTGGTTAGGTGCTTTGTTTGGTTCCGATTCCGTCAAGGTTTTTGGATTCCTTGATCTTAAGAAAATGAGTCGCAACTGTCGGAAGCTTGGCTGCCCTTGAGCTCAAAACCTTAAGCCTGCGACACAATGTCGTAAGGAATGTCGCGAGCGGCATCCTGAACCACGCCACGTTCTCGGCTCGCGGCACAATGTCGGGAAAAATGTCGCGATCTTCATGGCTTCACCTCGTAGCTTGTAGAAGAACTCGCTCCCACTTTCCGCAGCAAGCCCAGTTCCACGAACTTCTTCAAATGGCGTTGGGCGGTTCGCGCGGTGATGCCCATCGCCTTTGCGTATTCGGCTTGGGTCGCACCAGTGCGCCCCGCAAGCCACTCCCAGCCAACTCTCTGTGTTTTGCTTAGCTCTTCCAGCAGCTCTTTCCCGAGCGTGGCAGTCGCCGCGGCCTTGCTCCGATAGATGGTCAGCACCAGATAGTCGCCTTCCATGGCGAAGGTCGGCAGAGGCAGGCTGAGCTTCTCCGCTTGGAGCTTCAGGCTCTTCATCAGTCCAAAGCCCTGTTCCTCCGCCATTCCCATCCGGGCGAAGACATAGTGCAGGACCGGATTCCGACTCTTCATTGGGGCATTGAACGACTGAATTTCCTCAAGGGTAACCGGCGGAATCGGCCCGCCGGGACTCTTGATCGTGATCGTGTCCGCATTCACGATAAGCTGGCACTTCTGCCCGGCGATGTCGTAGTCCCGGTGGATCAAGGCGTTCACCACGGCCTCGCGGATCATTTCGAAAGGCAGGTCCACTTGCTCCTTTCGCTCCATCCGACTGCGGTCAATGGTGCTGGGAAGAACTGTGTTCAGCCATTCCTCAAGCAATCCCGGGATCAACACCATGGCTTCTCCGAATTCCTTTCGCGCCGACTTTCCGTCAGGCAGGTCAGCTCTTGCCAGCAACCCGGCTTGAGGGATCGCGTTCCGCGGTTGCTTCCCGAAAAGGAGAAAACCGAAGCCACTGGGCACCGCCGCATCGCCTTCACCGACCAGCAGGCCCTGCTGCCGCAGCAGTCGAAGAAACTCCTCCGAACCGTCCCCCGGGATGATACCCGCTTTCGAGCGATACCGCTCAAGTGCCTCCTCGGACATATCCGCAAGGATCACCGATGCAATCGGATCCTCATACTTCGAGAGCTGGATGGGCTCCTCCTTCGGTTTCGCCGGTTGCTTCCGGGCCCACTCGAAGAAGGCCTTGTTCTCCTTCAGGATTAATTCCTGGAGATTCCGCTCGAGCAGTATGAACTCGGCGTGGTTGCCGTCCCTCAGTTCACCGCGCGCCGACGTTTCGATGGAACCATCCGGGCGGACCAGCACTGCGCCTACCGATGGGCTCGGCGATCCGTCGGGACGGTGCTCCGGTACCGATTGACGTATCACCTCGACGGATTTCTACATCATCTTACGCGGGTCGAAGCTGGGCTTGGAACCCATCTGTGGCTTGCTTCTTCGCTCATTAGCCATATTGCATCCTAGTTCTCTGATTGAATCAACGCACACAACTCAACATGGGTACTTTCTTTGCGCACCTAACATGTATTATCTGGAAGCCAAAATATTCAATATTCTGGAATTCCATATTTGACAATACAAATGG
>JACNGQ010000249.1 GCA_014384025.1 Planctomycetota bacterium
TTCAAGCGCCCGTAGCTCAGTAGGATAGAGCATCGGTTTCCTAAACCGAAGGTCAGAGGTTCGAATCCTCTCGGGCGTATTCAAATAAGTTAAACAAAATATAATTACCTATAATAAGACTACTTTTTCGACCTTTTATCCAATTTTGTGAAGAAATCTCTGAATATCGGGTCTCTATTAACAAAGTTTACGGATCTAATCAGATGCCTGGATTTATCAAAACTCAAAGTATAGTTGTCGGTTACTATCGGACTGTGCACAAGGTCGGAGGGCAGCCATTTGTCGTTGATAACCCAGGCAACTGCTGTCATATCCCATAATACCTTGGACCACGCAAAATGGTCTTTTCTATAATCCTTGAAAATCTTGAGTAAGTAATCGCCGATTTCACCCCGGCCGCCTACATATCGCTCCATTTCAGGTACCGTGGTTGTAAAATGGGTAACAACAGGAGTACAAGGTAATTGCACAAAAGGTACACCACTGTCAAAAATAATTCTGGAAGCATTTAAATCCTGTCTGAAATTGAATTCCCTTTGATGTGGCCAATTATGGCCGTTACCTCCCAGCCATACAACTACAATATTGTTAATTATGGCCGGATCGATTAGAATCGCATTGCTGACATTTGTAATTGCCCCCACGGCCACAACATAGAGAGGATCTTCAGGACTGCTTTTCTTAGCCCTTTCAACCAAATCCATTGCAGCCGGACTTCTTTCCGGATTTCTTATGTCGTTCAGGTAACTCGTGCTGCCCCTGAAAGCAAAGCCCTCTGAAGATCTGCCTAATTTCCGCAGGATTCTTAATATTTCTTCATAACTTTTTTCCATGCCGTCTCTTGGCCCTTTTGATCTGTTGTTTTTGAAAGGAGCGGCATAGACGGCTTTCACATCCAGCTCAGGTGAAATTAAAGTATAAACCAGAGCAAACTGATCATCAATTTCATTATAGGTGTCTGTATCAAACACCATACGGACAGGTCGGTTATTCGGATGCTTTAGCATTTCGATACGTTGATTCTCTGAAACCGCCGGAAATTGTTGTCCAAAGAGAGACTGCCCTGTCACAATAACATTCAAAAGTAAGATTGCACTGAGTAATGTTTTCATTGGTTCTCCTTTCATAAAGACCGGACCTAATATTGGAAAGCAGATCAAAGTCCCTTACTACCTATCAACTGGAAAACTATATAGTTGGCCGTTAATTCAGGAACCAAACCGTTTTCCATCCTATCCCATACATCATTATCGAAAATCCTTTGGTCATTACATAATGTAACATGGCCGTCCTTAAAAAGAGCATTGACCGCATGATTCTTCTGTCTCATATGGCTTATCTGTTGTTTGTGACGGATTAAGTCGGTCATATAGGGAACGTAAGGATCGAGCAAATCGATTCTTTTCGCTGTTTCATCTGGCATGCTAGTACTGCTGTTCTTGGGAGTTTTCGGGTCTATAGGAAGATATGTATATCCCATACGCACCCATTGATTATGTCCTTGTCCGTCTAAGGTATTGAAATTCTGGGGGAGTCTGCCCCATGGTTTAGGGCTGTTGTAAGACTCAAACCTGTAGAGCAGATTTTTATTCGAGGGACAATAAAACACCTTCGGATCCGCTATGTAATTTCCTTCATATAAAAGAGCCAGTTTCATAGGAAGGGGCTTCCCGGCGGAATCAACAAAGAGACTTTCGCTCCGATACAAAGCATAGGAATGAATCAACAAATACGGATTAGAATTTGTGTTATTGGAGTTATATGAAGGCATGTAATTCTCATTGTCCGATGCGTAAGCCGTCACGGCTAAGCCTATCTGTTTCACCTGGCTGGAACAGACAACCCGCTTGGCAGCTTCCCGGACCCTGTGCATTGCCGGCAGCAGAATTCCCATCAAAAGAGCAATAATCGCAATTACTACAAGCAATTCAATCAAAGTAAAACCAACTTTGTTGATTTTCATAATGCCCTTTATTTCCTGTTAAAACAGACCCAGCAGTACCTCATTTCCTGAGGTTAATAATTCAGTCCCTTATAGTTGTTTATCAGTTTACTGCATTTACTCCTGGTCCGCTGATATATACAGCCGGATATCATCAAACAATACAGTGCCGAAACCGCCGGCAGCGCCAATCCTTTCAAAGCCAATACTAAGCGTCGTAACATGGCCAAGATCAATTCCAAAAGCAGCAAGATCAATATTCCACTCCTGCCAGGCGGCTTGCTGCAAATAATCCGGTTCACCATCATATATCACCTTAACGTCATTAAGCTTAAGGTACATTTGTTCTGTACTGGAATTAAACGGGCCTCCATAAAACCACAATGATAACATCTTAAAATCGTCTAAAGTCCAATCAGTGCCAATAGCCAGGTCCGCAATATCTATAGTGGCCTCTGAATAAGTGGCATTAGCGTTGTTGTACGCTAATGGTACGGACTGCGCACCACTATGAACTTTCTCTGTTTCAAGAGAAAAACCTGTAACATAACCTATGGCGGATCCGTTAACGGACGGATTCCCGAAGCCGTCCAGCCATATATTATATACCAAGTTGCTGCCCTGCTCCCCATCCGGGATGTCATTGTAGCTCTCGAAATCGTCCACTGCAACATAGTCAGCTATAGTAAACTCCCAGACAATGCCTTTCCATGGACTATTCGGGTCCAATTCATTGACTTCATCAATCCTCCAGTAATAGGTCTTATCTAATTCAAGAGGTTCCGGATAATAACTGCAGGGGTCCTGGTTACCTTTGAACTGAGACCACATCCCGGGAAAATTGTTGGCATCATTGACAGCATTGGGATCTGTACCGAAGTAAACATCATGGGAGTCGGCATATACTCCGGGCACCCAACTGAGAGCAGGTCCATCGAGCGTCCGCTCAACCGTATCCAAATGTCGAGGACTCGGATTCCAGGCCAGCTCCGGATCAAGCATCCTTGCCGTCACCATAGTCTGATTCGGATCTGAGGTATATGTAACATTCAATATACCCAGTCCGCCATAGCCGACCATCCAGCCACGATTTATATATTCGCTTACTACCGATGTATCATCGCCGGCTAATATGAGGGTACCTTCTGTGACATCTATCTGGCGGTTTCCAAAAACTTCGGCCGGACTACGCAGTCCGCCGGCGTTAATAGTGCCGCCATAAAGATACAAGCGAGCGTCGCCGGTAGTTTGCTCGGCACTACCCTGTGCCAATTTGATTTGATCTTGAATGTTGATTTCACCACCGTATATATAGAAAAAACCTGTCCCACGCGATGCAATTTCCAGGTCGGTTGAACTGCCCTGGAAGTTCATCGTTCCGCCGTACATATATACCGAACCGTTACCGCTCGCATTTTTCCCGATTTCGATTTTTTCATAAATGTTCAGCTCACCACCGTTCATAATGAAAGTGCCCTTCCCGTTCATCCCGACCCACAGTCTTCCATTTAGTGAAGTTGCAGTGCCGGCATCCATAATAAAAAAGGCGTTACTACCGGACGGCTCTCCTATGCGAATATGCCCCCCAGTAGTAAGGGTACCTCCGGTCATATTTAAAACACTGTTACTGTCAACGTACACAGTCTCGCAATCAGCAACTACAGAGGAATCAATAACACAATTCGCATCAGGTGGGTCGGACAGATTAATTCGAGCGGTATCTGCAACACCGGGTACAACATCTGGATCCCAGTTCTCCGGGACATTCCACAAGAGCCCCTCACCGCCATTGTCCCACAGATACGTCGCGGCTGGAGCGATTCCGGTTAATAGTATCACAAGTATGAACGAGATTAAACAGAACGCTTTCTTACACACAATACACCTCCTCTAAAAATATTCATTTAATTTTATATATCATAGTCATGTTTTTGGCGGGTAATAAACTTTAATAAACGTGTACGCAGCAATACTCATATAAAATACCGCCATAAACGATGGCACCTCACATATGATACGCTTCTTATAATCGAGTTATCGCAACAAAATATGGCTCTTATAGAAAGGGCATTCCCGATTTGCCTTGTTTTGAAAACTCCTGAACACATTACATTTATAATACCGGAATCCTATTGGGATTTCAACATTTTTCCGTGAATCTTCTTCAATCTGAGCTGTTAAAAATGTTCAGAAGCTGTTTTTATCCCGCGGATACAGTAACTTGCCGAATTCATCCGGCACCGGTATCACAACACTCAGGTGCAGGGTAAGGCACATATTGACATAGTCACAATTTTGCAGTTTCTGATTCAGACGACAATATGGACTATAGTACGCATTTATTACTCTAAGAGGCTGCCGAGTTCATTGTTGCCGAGCAGGATTGGCTTGAGCACCTCGTAGAACGCATCAGCCTGACGCATAAAACCGAGATCAGTGGGATGGGATCCGTCAACCGTCGCCAGGTTGTCACGATCGTCCCCTAAAAGCCGGCTTCCGGGCAGGTAGTAAAGGTGCTTGACGCCTTCTGACTTGAGGCGAGAGTATATCCGGTGCAATTCTCTACGGTTCTCAACATTTCGCTCTCGGCGAGATGGGATAAAGAAGGCGTCGGAATAGGTCCTGTCTTCGACCAGAAGTATCGGCGTCTCTGGATGCACATCCCTGAGTTTCTTAACAAATGGAGCCACTCGCTCGGCGACTGTCTGTCCATTCATATTCGGCAGGCAGTCAAGGACGTAAACCGACGGGTCGAGTTCGGCAAGAAGGTCCGCCATCTCAGGCTCCATGCGACCGTTTCCGGAGAAACCAAGATTGATGACAGGATATTGGAACCGTCGCCCAAGGATAGCAGTGTGAACCATGCCGGTGCGCGAAGCACATCCGCCCTGGGTGATGGAGGTACCATAGAAGACAATTGGCTTGCGGTCTTCGGGATATGTAGCCGCCTTTCGAAGCACCGAGCCTTTTGGAACGCCAATTTCAACCGATAAGACACCGTTATAAAGTGGAAGATAGAGAAGGTATTCCCATGTACCTTCCGGAATATCCTTTACGAGAGTCACCGAATTAATGGGGAACTGCGTGGGTCTTCCCACGGCAAGCCATTTCCATTTCCCATCCGTACCCTTCACGTAGATATCCAGGCCACTGACGCCGGTAGCCGGCATGTGCGGCATCGCAAGATTCTTCGATCGGAGTTCCCATCGTGCCTGGATTTCGTTGGCGTCAGTTACGAAACGTACGCACATTCCAGCCGAATGGCGACTCAAGTTCCAGACAGGCTCACGCACAATAGCTTCGGCCTTTGCGGGCAGACGGTCATAGAAGCTATTCACATCTGCCCAGCCCTTCCCCTCCACATCAAGATGATGAGTGTCATACCACGAAAGTGCATCCACTTTCTCGGCTGAAGGATCGATCCTCTCGGCGACGGCTGCCGGGCAGAGGATGTGAATCACAAGTAGAAGGACGGTTCCTGAGTAAGCAATCATTTTGGCCATAGCAGTAAATCTCCTTGAGATTATGACGATATCACTGTAGAGCGTTAGAGTTTTTTGATACTAAGTTACATATAATCATCCTACTTTTTGAGGAGGACTGCAAGCTTTTCTTTGGGCCTGTGAGGATGTCTGAGATTGCAGAGGTTTCTGTAGCTTCGCTCGGTTACGCCCCCCAGCCTCATCCCCAATTATTTCTTCTATAGTCCTTTGAAGAACAAAAAATCGCCTTTTTTTTGTTCTCTCCTTGCAGGAATTCGGGATTATTGCTAAGTTATGCACTTCTACAAGCCCCTTCAAAACCTGATTTGGAGTGTGGGATAACAAGTTATGATGGATGAACAACAGATAATTGCCTATGGCTAAAAATAAGCACGAATATACGGATGATAAGATTAAAACCCTTTCGTCGCTGGAGCATATCCGCCTGCGTACCGGGATGTATATCGGCCGTACAGGCAGTGGAACACACTATGATGACGGAATTTATATCCTGCTCAAAGAGGTCATCGACAATGCAATCGATGAGTTCATTATGGGCCATGGTAAAAAAATCGATATCACCATCAAGGAAAACAGGGTATCCGTACGTGATTATGGCCGTGGCATTCCACTTGGCAAGGTCGTGGAGTGTGTGTCAAAGATCAATACAGGTGCAAAATATAATGACGATGTCTTCCAGTTCAGCGTCGGTCTCAACGGAATCGGCACCAAAGCAGTCAATGCCCTCTCATCCGATTTCATGGTGTTCAGTTATCGCGAGGGCAAATACACACAAGCCGGATTTGAGTTCGGCAAGTTAATCAAACAGAAAAAGGGCAGGACCGATGAGCCAAATGGTACATTTGTCAACTTTGTACCGGATCCCGATATTTTCCCTAAGTACCAATTCTGTGAAGAGCATATTGAGCGGAGACTTCGCTTTTATACCTATCTTAATACGGGACTGCGCATCAATTATAATGACCGACGTTTTGTGTCAACCGGCGGTATCATGGACCTGATTGAAGATGAGACATCCTTTGAGAAGATCTATAAACCATTGCATTACCGCGATGCCACCCTGGAATTTGCCTTCACTCACACCAACCGGTTCAATGAGGACTACTATTCATTTGTAAACGGTCAATATACCAACGATGGGGGTACGCACCTGAGCGGATTCCGCGAAGGCATCCTGCGCGGGGTGAACGATTTTGCCAAGAAGAAGTTCAGCGGCGATGATGTACGTGAAGGCCTGCTCGGTGCAATTTCGATCCGTCTGAAAGCCCCGATATTTGAGAGTCAGACCAAAAGCAAGCTGG
Organism: Planctomycetota bacterium; assembly: GCA_014384025.1. Lineage (GTDB taxonomy): Bacteria > Planctomycetota > Phycisphaerae > Sedimentisphaerales > Anaerobacaceae > NIOZ-UU13. The sequence goes on from JACNGQ010000249.1 coordinate 6,747, forward strand.
GCAATGCGGAAATCCGCTCTGAAATTGTAGGTCGCGTGCAAGAGGCCGTACTGAAATTACTGCACAGCAATAAGACACAGGCAGACAAGCTGATCAATAAAATCCTCGAAACGCAAAAGTTCCGTAAGGAACTTAATGCGGTCAAAAAGCTGGCGCGTGAGCGATCCAAGGCCATCTCTATCAGGGTACCTCAGTTGCGCGACTGCAAAAAGCACTACAACCATGTGAAATGTCTGCACACAGACACTATGATCTTCATCACAGAGGGTCAGTCCGCAGCCGGTTCTATAGTGAGCTGCCGTGATGTTAAAACCCAGGCGATTTATACGCTCAAAGGCAAGCCTCTCAACGTGTGCGACCTCAAAAAGGATGCACTCTACAAAAACGAGGAAATCTTCAACCTAATGAAGAGCCTGGATGTAGAGGAAAACATAAATAATCTGCGATATAACCATGTGATTTTAGCCACGGACGCCGATGTGGACGGTCTTCATATCCGTAACCTGCTGATCACTTTCTTTCTGCGTTTCTTTCAGTCGTTAGTAGAACGCGGTCACCTCAAGATTCTGGAAACGCCTCTCTTCCGCGTGCGTAATAAGAAAGAGACCCTCTACTGTTATTCCGAACAGGAGCGTGACGCGGCCATGAAGAAGCTGGGGCGTGCGCATGAAGTGACCCGATTCAAAGGGCTTGGAGAGATATCTCCATCAGAGTTCAAGGGTTTTGTCGGACATAACATGCGGTTAAAGCCGGTTACGATTTCAGGAGAGCACTCTATTGGTGAAACGCTCGCATTTTATATGGGAAAGAACACACAGGAACGCCGCAACTACATAATGGACAATCTTGTAATCGACGAAGAAATTCCAGTATGAGTAAAGAACAGCAGACATTTTTATTTGATGAAACACCTGCCCTACCTGAAGCAGAGGCCTCCGGCGGCGGTGATAGCAATGCCCCCACGACTCCGAACGACCATCTTCCTGTCCATGAACGGCACGGTCCACTAACCGACCTGATTGACTTTAACTTCCTTCAATATGCCTCCTATGTCATATGTGAACGGGCCATTCCCAATGTGGCCGACGGTCTCAAACCTGTCCAACGTCGCATCCTGCATGCACTGAAAGAAAAAGACGACGGACGCTTCATCAAAGTGGCCAATGTAGTGGGCCACACCATGCAGTATCACCCTCATGGCGACGCCTCCATCGGGGACGCTCTTGTTACACTGACCAACAAGCGATATCTCATTGAAGGCCAGGGCAACTTTGGTAACATATTCACAGGCGACCAGGCCGCAGCCTCCAGATATATTGAGTGCCGCCTGAATCAACTTGCGCGCGATGAGCTGTTCAACAAAGACCTTACCAATTTTATCCCCAGCTATGACGGACGTAACCAAGAGCCGGTTACCCTGCCGTCCAAACTCCCGCTACTCTTGATGCTCGGTGCAGAAGGCATTGCCGTAGGCCTGTCCACGCACATTTTGCCCCACAATTTTATCGAGTTGCTGGAAGCCGAGATTCAGATAATCCAGGAAAGGAAGAAGGCCCCTGTAGAGATCAATGTAATGCCCGATTTCCAGACCGGCGGGGTAATGGATGTGAGCGAATACGACAAAGGATTCGGAAAGATCAAGGTCCGTGCACGCATCGAAAAACAAGGCTCCAACAAACTGCTCATCAAGGAGCTTCCCTGCATGCAGACCACGGAAGCGGTCATTAGCTCCATTGAAGAGGCCGTAAAAAAGAAGAAGGTACCGGTACGTTCGATTAGTGATTTCACTGCAGAGAAGGTAGAAATTGAAATCGCCCTTTCGGTGGGCGCCAACCAGGACAAAGCCATCAAGGCACTCTATGCCTTTACAAAGTGTGAGACATCTGTCTCCAGCCGTATCATTGTCATCTGTAACAAGCGCCCGGTGGAGATGAACACCGAACAGGTGCTCCGCATGAATGTGAGCCAGCTCCTGGACATCCTTCAGCGAGAGCTGGCACTTAAAAAGCACAACCTCCTTGCGGCCTTTCACAACAAAACCCTGATTCAAATCTTTGTTGAAAACCGAATCTATAAACAAATCGAAGAGTGCAAAACATACGAAGCGGTTATCAAGGCCGTATTCGAAGGTCTCAAACCCTTCCGGTCCAAACTCAAGCGTAACGTTACGAGAGAAGATGTCGAAATGCTGCTGGGTGTACGCATAAAACGCATCTCTCGCTTTGATATCGAGAAGAACCGCAAAGACATTGAAGCTATTCTCAAAGAGTTGGCTGAGGTTGAAAAGAACCTCAAAAATCTCAAGTCTTATGCCGTTGATTACCTCAAAACACTCATAAAGACATATAAAAATGCATACCCGCGCTATACAAAGATCGACACGTTCAAAGCTCTTGACGTGCGTAAGCTCACGTCCAATGAGTTGAGTATCAACATCGATTCCGAGAAGGGCTTCCTCGGGCACTCCGTTAAAGGTGAAGAGCTGCTGAAGTGCTCTTCGCTCGATAAACTGCTTATCGTCAAAAAGGACGGTACGTTTGTTGTGATGCCGCCGCCGGAAACGTATTACATTAACGATATCCTTGTCTGGTGCGGCATCTATAAGCGTGAGCTGGCCTTTACTGCCGTATATACCGACTGGGGCGTTACTTATATCAAGCGTTTTGAGATTGGGGGGGTCATAATGAATCGTGACTATGACTATATTCCTAAAAAGGCCCAACTTCAACTTTGTCAAATCAGCACGCCGGAGGCGATTTATGTTAAATATAAACCCGTTAAAGGGCTGCGGATCCATCAACAGGAATTCAAGCCGGAGCAAGTTCTTATTAAAGGAGTAAAGGCCAAAGGAAAACAGATGACCTCTAAGATTATCGCCCGGATCGATACCAGGGCCGGGCGCTGGTGGGATAAGAAAATCAGGTCGCCAAAAGGGATTCTGTTTTAGCACCCTGAATGGTGGTAAATAGGTCCCCTGTTGCAGGCCAAGGTAGCGGCTCTCTGGGATAAACTCACATGAAATTGGGTTTGAATTGGGTTTGTTTTGGCTTAAATTGGCTTTGTTTTGGGTTAAATTGGGTTTGAATTGGCTTTGAATTGGGTTTGTTTTTTGGCCTGAGCCAGCGGAAAAAATCATGTATATGCTTGTCATGTCTATATTTATGTTCATTTTGCCATTTCTGAAATTGGGTTTGTTTTGCATAATTTGCTTATAAATTCGTACGTAAGAATTCGTAGAATTTATCTCGTGAAGCGTATTGTGTATCGCGTATTGCGTATTTTGGGCTTCGCTGGCCATTTAGAGTATTCCAAATTAAAGATGGACGATTTTGATCCCATTAGAGTTTAAGGCCCTCTAACGGGACAAGGCTTGGCTTTCTGGCCTGTAACTTCGCCTGCTGGCGATTTGAGTTAGCCATCTGGCTAATATATGACCCCGACAGGGAAGCAGGTGAGCTACCATCGAGGATAAACTACCCTCCGTTGGCTTTTTAGCCAACAGAGTGTATTATAACATATTTTTTGCGAAAAATCAAAGGAAAACGGTTTTAAATCTACTTGACTCATAACTGTATACATTATGTTCGTAAGTCGTTGTGGAAAAGGGAGATAAAAAATTTTGAAAATTAGATTTTTGTTTTTAAGAGTGAGCGTTTTGAAACGAAAATTAAAAACCAAATGTAAAAAGCAAAATTGAGGAAGCCCTTCGGGCATCTAATTTAATAGATTTCTAACATTAGAAAATTAGAGATTAACAGGGATTTGGGGGGGGTGAGCGTTTTTCTTTGGTTTTTAGCGTTTTTTGACGAAAATTGTACGGTTTTTCGCACCACTTTGACTAATTTCTCGGTGTCTTAGTACCAATTTTTTCAGCAAACTCCAATAAGGCTTTATCCTCAGACAGTTCTGTCTTTTGTCTAATTTTATCTTTTAAATCGACAGAATCATCACCAGATTTTTTAATTATCTCTGCTATTCGCTCGCCATCTTTCAGAATCAAGTCGAGACAATCCTTGTCATCGATTACAGGTGTTAGGATCCTTCGGGTCACATCATCTGCCCTTTTTGTTAACTGCCCATAATCTAATAATTTATGAAAAAAGAAAACAAATAACTCAGGTGAAATATCTACATTAATTATAAATATATCCCTTATGTCTTTTAGAGTAGATTTTAAACTGTTTTTATTTATTTTTTCGTAAATAACATTATTCTTTTGAGACGGCACACCAGTCTTGGTATTAGCAATGTCCTTCAAATTGCTTTTATATGCATAAATAGTGCTTCCTGGTAGTTTTTTAATTTTATTTCCTTTTAACAGCCAGTAAGTTGAATTAAATAAATACGAATTCTCATCTTTAAGCATACTAATCCATTCATCTTTGGTCACTGATTCCATATGCTCAATAAAAATATTAATTATCAAATTAGATAGTTCGCAATTCACTTCTATAGCGTGTTCGAAAAACTCGATATCTTGGATTATGTTCGTTATATTATCTGAATTTATTCTTTCTTTTGCACTATTCCTCCAACCATCCAATACTTTAATCAGTTCTTCAGGATCAACCGCAATAGCCTCGTAAATATCTTTAAAGCAAGGCAGAACTTTTACAATGTCCATTAGTGATGTCTCAGATGGATTTATAGTAAGCTCTTTAGCTACGTTTCTTAATAAGCTACTGTTCCAGTCTTTAGCTTCTAGAAGGATGTCTCCATAGTTAACAAAATACTCGATTCTCTTAGAAATATTTTTAACCAATTGATTATCAGTCTGATTTATAATCGCCTGTGAAATACCTCCTCTATCACCCCAAGAATGACCTTTCGCCATTCTCATTGCTATTAGATCATAGTATCCTTCAGTGTCTTTTTCTGCCGTTTGTAGTAGTGTGTGAATTAGATTGTCATTAGGTATTGGTTTAATGGGCTTTTCAGTAGCAATAGCCTTGTACAACGCATACACATTCGAGCAATTGACATTTGTAATAGATGGTATTACGTTTTCTATTTTATCTATCACAGAAGAAAATTCGTACTCTTTCTTAGTAAAAGCCAAATTACTGTAATCGTAATCAACTAATTTATCTGGTAATTTTTCAGCTATAAAATCATTTAGTTCTGATTCTTCACATACCAATTTATATTTTTTATAATTTCTTTGCGCTTTTCGGAGATACTCCAAGAATACTTCAGGGGAAATTCTTTTTCTATGAAGTTTAGAAAATACATCGAAATTTATGCTGTTTTCTTTCAGATACTCACTTAAAGAGTCTATCGCTTCATAATATTTTCCCCCATCAAATTTGTCAAAGTTGCAAATCCCATCTATCCAATAGGTTAGAAATAAATCTAAGGATTCTCCAGACAGGTTTTTTATCAGTGCTTGATGAGTAATATTTAATTCCTGTTCTCCGATGGGGATCTGCTTACAATGCTCACCTAAAATGTTCCAAAGTGAAGCCAGCCTATTTTTCACTGAATCCTCTTCTGAAAAATCCTTGTCAAGCTGATCTAATATTATTGCGGCATTCTCAATGTCAGCAGTACCTCTGCGCAGTACTTGCTCCAAAATGTCTAAGAAATGAATATGTTGAGTTAACTCGTTGAGTTTTTCACCATCTTGATTTCTTATTGATATCTCTATTTCTCTGGTCAGTGTTACCTGACTTGCAGAAGTTAACGGAACATTATAAACTAATGCCGCTATACTATCTTGCAGATATTTATCTGAGCTAAATAATGCTTTGTCTGTTTTCAAAAAACTCATATTAATAATTTTACCAACAGGATTTTCAAGTATCTCTTTTTTCGTTGATACAAATACAGCTATATATCTTAATTTGATTTCATCTTTTACGATGCTCTTGATTGAAACCAACTCGTTTATAAATGCTATGATATCTCTTGGTGTAATATGGTCATGGTGAGAATCAAAAATTCTTTTCACGACTTCTCTTTCAGAGTTTAAATCTGAAAATGCTTCTTTGAATTTTATATCGAAAAACCGTTGCCAATCGGTCAGGACTGGAGGAGGAACTGTGAATATTACTGAAAAAGTCTTATTGATAAATTGGTTGGAGACTTCGCCGTTTTCGCTAAAAGCTGCTTTTAAATGTTCTCTGTCAAAAGTAACTACGGCCCATATTTTTTTAAACTGATTTTCAGAAAAAAATGTATGAATAGATGACCATAGTCGCTTTACTTTCTCAGGCGGCAATCTATCCATGTTATCGAAAACGACAATCAAGTCTTTTTCTAAATCTTCAGACAAGTCATTCATCCATGTTTGAAATTCACGAATAGAAGGCTCCTTTTCTGAAATCATTACATGAGTTGTCTCTTCTATTTCCTTCCCTTTGTATAAATATAACAAGTCGGTTATCTTTAACTGTTTTTTCTTGTTCAACAAAACTATAACCCAAATGGCTATGGCTAATAATAATGGGAGTGAAGTAAAAAGAATCTTTACAAAAACAATAGAATTGCTAGTAGTCTCACCAGAAGTGATAGCAGCAGGATTATCAAAAGCATCAGAAATTTGTTTGAATATGGGTGTTAAAAACGTAACCAAGGCCAAGGTAATAACAGCCCAGCTTAAACGAGGTATGGTCCTAGTGTTTGTTTCTCTTTTTCTTGCCAATAAGGTTTTTAATTTTGAATTCCAGTCGCTCGATTTTATAATCTTGTTTTTAGAAAGGTTTTCGGTCAGACCTTCCAGAAAAGATCTTCTTTGTAAGTCTTCCTGATAACTCCATGCATCGTATGTAAATACATGATGTGTTTTTTTTAATAATCCCTCTAATATTTTTATCAAGTTTGATTTACCAGAACCCCAAACTCCATCAAGCCCAATAAGTTTTCCTTGAATACTGTTGTTTGTTATTAACTCGGCAATGCTTTCCGCAATCTTTTCTTGAGATTTGCCAGCAAATAAATCTTTACCTTGTGGGCTAATATCAATATACTTTGGTTCGGGTTGTTCTTTATCCATAATCTCGCTCAAATTGAACTACTATTCATACAATTCAGAAGAAAATATTGAAAAATCACCCATTTTTTCTATTCTACATTTCATTATCAAACCACAAACCCGCAATTCCCGACAAAAATTTCATATCTCGTATTTTGTGAATCGTATTTCGTGTTGTTTCCGCTCCCTGTTGCTTCACGCCTTATAGAGGTAAAATAACATAAAGAAAGTAAAAATGCAAAAGGAAATTTAGAGAATTTGTTAATTGGAGATTGGAGATTGCCGCCCGTAGTTTAATTTTGAGTGTTGAGTTTTTAGTTTTTAGAGAGGATTTTAGATTTCAGAATCGTTGGCTTTCATTTGTATATATGTATGAATGAATCAGCGCGTGTACCAGATCCCTCCACTCGGCTGTGCCTCGGTCGGGATGACATGGGGGGGAATTTAGTTAATTAGAGATTTGTTAATTGGAGAAAATAAGGGCAACCACGCGGGATTGCCCCTACATTGAATAATGCAATTGTACAGAAACGTCTTGAGGGCGGTTCACGAACCGCCCCTACAGCAATAATGGCAAGGCCTTTCAAATGATTATTTTGGTGATAGAAAATGGCCGACATGGTTTGTTGAAACTGCCATAAATTGTTGCTATTTCACTGAGATTTCTATAATATAGTATTTCAAGTTTTCAGGAGAGTTTCTGTGAAGTGTAAATGGGAAATCCCAGTTGATAATAAATCCTCATATTATCTGATCAGTCCTACTCGGTGGAAATTAAATTTTCTACCAGTTATGAAGTTCCGGTGATTCACTGAGATCCATAAGATTGAATAGAAAGAGAGAAATCCTATGAGCATTGACAAAAGTACGAAACTCACGCGACGTCGGTTTCTGAGGCGAGGAGTAATGGCAGCAAGTGCGATTGCGCTGCCTTATTATGTCCCGGCCTCGGTGCTGGGGCGTGGTGGAACTATTTCGCCAAGCGAACGAATCGTGATGGGCGGAATTGGAATGGGCGGCCGCGGTTCTTATGATTTGGGTTGGATGTTGAACGAGCCGGATGTTCATTGGGTTGCCGTCTGTGATGTCCTAAAAAGCCGGCGTCAAGCGGCCAAGAACATTGTGGACAGTAAATATGGCAATAAGGATTGTGCCGTGTATGGCGATATCCGTCAGTTCCTGGCCGAGCGGACGGATGTGGATGCCGTGTTGATTGCCACCGGCGACCGCTGGCACGCGCTGGCTTCGATCATGGCCATGCGGGCCGGCAAGGATGTCTATTGTGAGAAGCCGGCTTGCCTCACGATGGCGCAGGGGAAAATGGTCGTGGAGACCGCGCGCCGGTATTGCAGGATCTATCAAACCGGCGCCCAACGGCTCAGCGAGGGGAATCACGTGTTTGCCATAGAAATGGCCCGATCCGGCCGTTTGGGCCAGATTCATACTGCTTACGCCGACATTCGCTGGCGCGATGGGTGGCGTCACGACTGGTTGCCAGCGGAACCGGAACCACCCAAGGATGAACTGGACTGGGATCTCTGGCTCGGTTCATGTCCCTGGCGTCCTTACAACGGCAGTTATGTGAAAGGAGGGTGGTATCACTTTTATGATTTTGCAACCAATGTGGCGATGTGGGGCGCGCACACGGTTGCCCAAACCTTAGCTGGACTCGACATGACAGAGGTTTTCTTCATCGAGTTCGAGTATGAAAATCCTAATGAGACGATGGTGACACGCTTATCCAACGGTGTGAAGTTGGTTCTATTCCGAGTCAGTGGCTCAGTATGGGAACCATGCCAGTATTGGTACGGTGCTTGTGGTGAGCGGTTCGATGGTCCAGAAGGATGGGTCGCAGCCGCCGACGGTTATTCGAAGCCAGATGTTTCATCTCCGGCATTTTTGCGCAAATACAAGAAAGTGCTGACCGAATACACGGGCCGGACACAACGGAAGATGAATCACGTGCGGGATTTCTTCGACTGCATCCGGTCACGCCGACCTACGGTGGCTAATCCTGACGTTATGTATCGGGCCATGAACATCTGCCTGGCTGCAGACATCTGTGAGCAATTGAAGCGGAACCTGAAGTTCGATCTGCACAAGGCTGAGTTTGTCGGTGATCCTGAAGCTAACCGGATGCGATCCCGCGCGATGCGCGCCCCCTACACGATCTAATTTAACACAATCCAATTTTCTTTAGGGGAAATAGGTGGCTGTCACAATCCTGTTAACGGTGGGGCAAGCCACTTACGATTGACTATTGTCTATTGTCTATTGACTATTGACTATTGACTATTGGGATTGGGTCCCCGCTAAGAACATGCGAGGATGACAATATTAATGACGATTGATTATTTTGATTATCCAATTTTTTTAATAAGATAATTGATCCTTAGCTCAGCCTGGCGCATTAGCCGAGAGAGAACTTGGTCCGATAGATAGTGTATATTCTGAAATACTCCCAAGTACGCCCTATAAGATAGAGCGCCTGTCCTGCTATAGAGCCCCATTTAGTTTTAAGAAAAGATTTTGACAGTTCCGGCATTGTTTGGCGGTCTTATAACCTCATTTTACACGATATATTCATCAGTGTAATTCTATTGGCAGGAAAAAGCTGCTTTTATGAATAAACTTAATAGGGCATCTAAAGAGACCTCAATCGAAAACGTGTAGTTTGATATTGATACGTCTTATTTTGGTCGTTCAGCTAATGGTTTAATCGCATTTTGAAAAAAGGATTATTAGCTACAGTAGAAACGAAGGATTAAGAAATGAGCGGTCGAAGACAATTATACAAAGAAGCAGACCTTACATCCGATGATAATGACCGAAAAGCCGCCTTATTCACGACTAAAAGATGTGTGTTGCTGCTGCTGGCTGCGGCAATAATATTATCGCTTCTTTCATGGCAAACCCGGCAATCATATAAGCATATCAGAACGACAGAAATTCAACTCGCGCAGATTAGAGGTTTAGAGAGTTCTACTATGGGCCATGACGAGATGCTTAGTATGTCAGCTATTATGGCCGCGGTCACCGAAATTTATGATTGGGAAACTCGATACAGGGAATTCGATCCACGATTAAAAGCTGTTGTTAAGGAAATTCGACATGTTTTTAATACAAATACTGTGGATGCTAAAGATGCCGAGGAAGGTCTTAGGATTTTTGTAGATGACAAACTTGACTCAATGGAGAATAAGGCCCTTGAATTAGTGAGTCAGAGAAAATATAACGATGCCGCCGCTTTACTCCAAAGTCCGGAGTATGAAGAACAAAAGCAGGCGTATAATCGTGGAATGAAAGAATTCTTCATAAATGCACACAGTGTTTTAATAGATCGGCGTAACAGTCATCAGCGAAAGTTTCTGGGAGCTTTTACAGCGGGAAACATCATTTTTCTGGTAATCGTCCTTGCCTGGCTTGTTTTATACAAAAAGCGAAAAAATCATCATAATAAAAAATCAAAAGCAAAAGAAGAGTTTAATGTTTTTGCTCATGAATGGCACAAAACTTTTAACGCCATTACCGATGGCGTTTGTATCATTGATAAGGATGAAGACAAAATACTTCAATGCAACAGCGCTATGACGCGTTTCCTGAAGAGGCCGTATAATGATATTATTGGCCGAAGCTGCTGTGAACTCCTTCACAATTCGTCAGAACCAGTAAACAGGTGCCCATTGACTCGCATGTATGAATCCGGCCGCAGTGAGACAAAAGAATTTGAAATAGGTGACAAATGGCTAAATATAAAGGTAGATCCTTTAATAGACAGCGATGAGAATCTTGTTGGAGCTGTTCATATCATATCTGATATCACTGAGGAAAGGAAAGCAAGCAGAGCGTTACAAGACAGCGAAAACAAGTTCAGGCTGGCATTTGCCAATGCACAGGATGCTATTGTGTGGATAGATGTCGGCAGCGGTGTTATCACAAACTGCAACAAGGCAGCCGAGGAACTATTCGAAAGAGGAAGAAAGCAGCTCGTAGGGCAACATCATACCTCACTCTACCCTGAGGACAAAGCTGAACATTATCATAGTTTATTAGTTCAATCCGGCAACGACCCAAAAAGCAATATTGAAGCAGAAATCCTGACAGTAAACGGCGATAAAAGAACGGTAACTATTGCTGTTTCAACAATGGAGGTTGACAGGAAGAAGATTTTACAGGGAATAATAAGAGATATAACCGATAGCAAAAGAGCAATCGAAGAAATCAAAAATTTAGCTAAATTCCCGAGCGAAGATCCTAATCCTGTCCTTAGAATATCAGAAGATTGTAAAATTCTGTACGCTAATGATGCCGGCTCACCTTTGCTCAAGACATGGCAGATTCAAGAAGATAATCTTCTTCCCGAGCTATGGCGCAAGAGGATAAAGGATGCTTACGAGTCTGGAAGCAGTGTGACATATGAGCAGGATTGCAATGATAGTCTTACGTTTTTCATAACTTTGCAGCCTATAGTCGGATCAGGTTATGTAAACGCCTACGGCCTCGACATTACCAAGCTTAAAAAGTCTGAAAAGGAAAAGATGGAACTTGAACTTCAGCTCAGCCAAAAACAGAAGATGGAAGCTGTTGGTACGTTGGCCGGAGGTATTGCGCACGATTTCAACAATATTCTGGGTGCAATGCAGGGTTACCTGGAATTATCGCTCGATGATCTTCCGGAGGACAATTCCGTTCGTGATCATCTCGAGCAAATAATGTGCTGCGTTAACCGCGCAGCAAAACTGGTGAAGCAAATATTAACGTTTAGCCGAAAAGACCAACAGGAACAGGAAAAAGAACCGTTACAGATTAGCTCTATCGTCAAGGAAGTTCTTGGCATGCTTCGTTCATCGTTACCAGCAACAATAAAAATCAGCCGGAAGATTCAAGCGGACTCCAGTATGGTTCTTGCCGATTCAACACAAATCCATCAAGTGCTCGTAAATCTGTGTACAAATGCCTCACATGCAATGGGCAAGAATGGCGGTCTGTTGGAAGTCAGCCTTGACAATATCGTTCTTGAGTCGGAGACCAGAATCGGGGATGAGCATCTGAAGCCGGGTCACTACGTGAAGCTGAGTGTAAGTGATTCAGGCTATGGAATCGAGAAAGAAGTTATGGGCCGAATCTTTGAACCTTTCTTCACCACAAAGAAGGCGAATGAGGGGACAGGGTTAGGACTTTCGGTAGTTCACGGAATCATCAAAAGCCATAATGGAGCTATAACTGTTAGAAGTACGCCTGGAAAAGGCACAACCTTTGATATTTTCATTCCCCGGATTGAAAGCGATAAGTTTCAGGAATCCCAATCGTCGCAGTTGACAACCAAGGACAAGGAGCTAATACTCCTGGTGGACGCTGAAGAGATGATAATTAATGCTACACGTCAAATATTGGAACGCCTCGGCTTTGATGTTATTACCAAGACGAGCAGTATCGATGCTTTGGAAATATTTCAAGAGGAACCTGATAAATTCGATCTTGTAATCACCGACCAGGTCATGCCAAATATGACCGGAACACAGTTGTCCGAAAAACTCATTTCAATCAGGCCGGATATTTCAATAATTCTATGCTCAGTATTTCCTGAGGATGTCTGTCTTGAGGAGGTTAAGAGAATAGGAATAAAAGAGTTTATTGCCAAACCGATCAGCAAAAAGCAAATAAATAAAATTATTCGGACGGTATTGGACAAAATCAGCGTAAAAACGTGATTATGCGGTATTTTTCTGCTGTCCAATATCCAATCTACTAAGAATTCCTTCTCTTTTCCCTGTTTGTAGCTGTTGTTATTGTGAAACACAATGTCTTTTCGGACCAAGAAATCTATATGTATTCGCTCAGCATTATTAAGCTGAGGGGCGTTTTGTAATGCGTCTCTTATGCTTTAATGGAGTACCAAAATAAATCTTATAACACATCAAAAAAAAACAAAGTACCCTACTTATAGAGCCGATAACAAAGAAAAACTGGAGGATATAATATGATGACAGAAAACATAATCTTACAAGAGCTTTACGTTATTTCCTTGTCGTTAACATCCACTGAGAAGTGGAGAGCCGCCGGTTCGTTTGCTTCTCACACCAAAGTCGAAGGATTGTTCACTGTATTGGCGATGATTGCTCTAATTACAGCGATCATACTTTTGTTCTGGGTGTTTTCAAAGTACAGATGTTCTGAACATGATCTTACAATTCAGATCACCGGATTATCAGTAAACAATATAAAACTACGGCAAAAGAACGACGAATTAACCATCACCAATGAAAAACTACAGCAGGAAAATACCCAACTCGCCCGAGAAAAAATAGAGGCCCTGAAAAGCGTAATAGGCAGCGGAGCACCAACGACGTAAATCGTTAAGAAATAAAAACCTTGAATGAATTGGGCAAAAAGACAGACGGCTATGGCCTTTTTTTGAAATTGACGTAATTATACTATAGGAAAAGAGCTGTAAGCAAAAAACTTACAGCTCTTTTTTCTGCGCTTTGCTAAGCTCACAGCAGAATCTTGTTAACTATTGCCGGGCCACCAACATCACCAATTCCAGCTAATTATCCAGACATTATCAAAGCCGTAGAAGTATTCACCGTCCGCACTATCATCAAACCGACCGATAACCATTATTTCCACCGGGCCATCCGTTACATCGGCCGTTACTTCGTCCTTGGAAAAGCATGCAAAGACGCTGACGCGTAAAATTCCGAAGCTGTACCATGTAACAATCCGTTGACTGATTGCCTCAATGCCGTGTGGACTATCACCGGGATACAGTATAAGCGGCTGGTCAATATCGATGTCTTCTACGGTTGTGCCTTCAGGGAAACGAATCACTGCTAATATTTGTTGCAGCCTGCCTTCACGGTTGATTATTGAAGGGATTATGCAAAGGTTCCCTTCTGTGTCCACGATCCTCACAGTGGACTGGCAAGTCGATGAATTACCGGATGCATCCGTAGCCGTGAAAGTTACTACCGTATCACCGGGCGGGAATACATCCGGAGCGTTGTGGGTAATGGTCGGATCCGGATCGCAATTGTCAGTTGCCGAGGCGCCGTCCAGGAAGGTCTGGATTCTCTCGTCGTCAACTGGCACCCCATCTGGACCCACAATCGTAGTGTCTCCAGGACAGCTAATTTCAGGCGGAGTAGTGTCCACCACCGAAATTGTCACGGTGTCAGGCTCAGAATCCACCTGCCCGTCATTGACAACCAAGGTTATCACATAAGCAGGCTGACAACCGATTAGTGTTACGGTCGGAGTTGCACCAGTTACAGTGCCTCCGCCTTCGACAAATAGCCCTGTCCATGTATAAGAGGTTAATGGATCACTATCCGGGTCGGATGAGCCTGTACCATCCAATGTGACTTGTGTACCCTCTGGTGTTTGGTTGCACATTCAACTATTTGATCAGGGCCGGCGTGGGCAGCAGGAGGTTCGTTAGTTACCCAGCCATCTTGATCAGCCCATGGGTATTCATCCAGTACGCCATAGTCGTTCTTATATACGCCGGTTCCACCGTAATCGTCCCAGTAGTTACCGCCTATAGGTTCACCAAGGTTAAACACGTTGCCAGTGCTATCAGTCACAGAGGCATGTAATCCCACGGTATTGATGAAGTTATTATTGTAGATAAGATTGTTATCAGATCCGACTTTAATGCGGAGTCCTCTGTAATTGCCAGAGAGGGTATTATTCCTCAGATTGTTGTTATCAGAATTAGAAAGGAGTATTGCATACGCATCGTTGGTCTGAATATTAGAAGAAATAGTATTACCTGCTATGGATCCGGAAAAATTACTACAGTTAAAGAGTCCTATTCCAACCTCATTATCGGTAATTGTGTTGTTTGTAAGGTCGTTATTGTTTGTGCAATCCTGGGCGTAGATTCCATATCCGTTCGTACTATTCCTGGTAGTGTTGCCTATAATATTATTGTAGCCGGCATTCTGCTGGAGCCAGATTCCAGCGTTTAAGCTCTGGTCGGCTGTGTTGCCTGTTACTAAATTATCGTTGGAGCCGGCGAGCCATATTCCATATTGGCATTTATCTAGAGTGTTGTTCGATATAGTGCAATTGTCGCAAAATCGAAGTGAAATTCCAACGCCACCTTCAAAAACTCTCAGATTCTTGACAATGATACCACTCCCTTGATCAATATCAACTCCTTCATCCAACCCTGGAGTCACTGTGTACCCGGCTCCATCGAGAGTCAGGCTACCCTCCACAATATTTAGGCCTTCGGCCACATCTTGGGTCAAGGTGTATATCCGGGCATCAGGATCCCACGAGCCGACTGAGTTGTTTGTAGGGATGTCAATTGCGATAGCTGGTTGTATTCCAGCGGCCAGGAATGACAAAAGAATGACTGTTGCGTACAAATGTTTCTTTTTCATGATTGATTTCTCCTTTCGAAATGCCTTCTTTCACAACGAGATTTATCTTGTTAGTTGAAAGCTGAACGTTTCAACCTCTCCGCTAATCTCATGAAAGAAGATGACCCGGAATTTGCTATACCCATAGAAATTCCTATTTACGACTACTCAGTAACATAACCGAGCACGACTTTTGATAATATGTCATTATAAACCATTATAACTTACTATTTTCCAGTGGTTTATACCTACGAAAACACATATACTATCATTAAGGCGAATCTGAAATAGAAAATGTTGATTGTTAATTTAAGAATTATTTAATTTTTTTGCTGATTTGCATATTTAGGAGAAACTGTCATTCCTTTTATACTTGCGACTCAGAGACCGCTACATGCAAAAATTTTAGCAAAAAATATTGGAAAGCCATCTTTTGTGAGTGTTTAGAAACGAGGTAACATTCGTTTTGATAGACATTTATGAAAGCCGGCACCAAATTTCATGGTCGGCTGTCCCTTGTTTCCCTGACGAGGGACATAAGAGAAAGACGTCCCATGGACATCACTACGAAACCAACTAACATATTTCCCCTTTTTCAAAGTTTCGATGTTCCGGTCCCGGGTGGACGTGAGAACGAATTAACAACAATAATTTCAATCAATTATTTAAGACCAATTAGGAATTGAATTTCACAAAATATGATCTGCAGTTACCGGTAAGAGATTTTGTGAAGTCTTAGGATCCAGAGGTAAAAAGACAGTAAAAGTACTGCCCCGGCCTACCTCACTTTCGACTTCAATTCTGCCGCCGTGCCTGGTCACAATTTTGTGAACAATAGAAAGGCCTAAACCTGTCCCCTGCACCTCCTCACGTTGATGTTTTGCACGGTAAAAACGCTCAAATATCTTTGGAAGCTCATATTTAGGTATTCCGAAGCCTGTATCGCTGACGCTTATAACCAATTCTTCGTTTCGATGTCGGACATTAAGACAAGCCTGTCCCCCTTTAGGTGAGAATTTAATCGCGTTACCAATCAGATTTATTAAAACCTGAACAATTCTTTCACGGTCAAATTTTGCCTGGGGTATGTCCTCAGCAAACTCATACATCAACTCAATGCCATTTTTCTCTGCGTAGAGAACCATTGTTTCATGCACTTCCAGTGCAATCTGTTTTATATCGTTATTCTGTATATGCAGTCCTATATTTTCTGCTTCAAGCTTCTGAAAATCCAAAATATTATTAATCATATTCCCAAGCCTGTCGACATTCCTTTTTGCAATATTCAGGAATTTCTTTTGTTTTTCATTAATCCTACCGACTACTTCATCCAGGACAATAGCGATACCTTCTTTAATAGCAGCGAGCGGCGTCCGCAGCTCGTGAGAAACTGTAGATATAAACTGCGATTTTATCTCCATTGTCTCTTTGAGCTTTTCTTCTGCTTTCCTGCGCTCGGTCATGTCCCTGATGATGGCTATCGAATTTATGCGTTCATCTTCAGGATTTTTAAAAACACTGAGCGAAACATCGACATCGATTATGCTGCCGTCTTTTCGAATCATCGTTGTTTCTATTAAATGGTGCTGCAATCCTTTTTGCTTAACATTACAAGCTTTTATTTTCCCCCACGCATCCGGAGGGTAAAGTGAGCTTACCTGCCTGAGAAACAGGTCTTCCCTGTCCATACCCAGCAGATCCTCAGCAAACTTGTTCCAGGATATGAGTTTATTCTGCTCATCCGCCATCGTGATAGCAACCGCCGAATTTTCGAAAATCAACCTGTACTTCTCTTCCGCTAATCGGTGCTCGCTCTCCATCTTTTTATGTTCGGTTATGTCGTCAATCACAACAACCACATGCTTGCAGCCATCCATAATTACCGGTTTTGCACTAACACGCAGCCATAGTGTAATTTTTTTCTCATTGATTTTAAGCGTAATATGGGCTTCAACATCGTGAACGGGTTTCCCCGAATCCAACACACTTTTCAACGTTTTATATAACGGACATTCCTGACAAAGTTGACTGTTTCGGCACGCATTCTCATTGCAGGTGCTGTTAATACATCCCAGAACATTGCCGAGTTTATGATTAATAATATGATGATATTCTTTTTGAACCAGTTGCTTGATAGTATCATTGGCTCGAGTAACAATCATATTCTCATCGATTAACAGCATAGAACCTGGTGCCGCATCAAATATTGCCTCAAGATTCCTTTTCTTCCTTTCAAGAGCTTCCTCCATTTTTTTGTGTTCGACAGCATTTTTGATTGTTTTCGGAATAGCTTTAAGATAATTTCGTTTGATATCTTTTGTAATATAATCATAAGCACCCCTCCGCCAGGCTTGCGTGGCAACTTCTTCATCACCCACCCCGGTAACAATTATAATTGGGATATCCTTAGTAAAATCCAGTATATTAAGTGCTGTACCGTCTCCCAGCGAATAATCAGAAACTATGGCGTCAAAATCTTCGCACGCCAATATGTTATGGGCTTGTGAAACGGATGATGCTATTTTGCATTCATACAGAGGCTTTTCATCCTTTAGAAACCGCTCGAAAGCCATCTGGTCAAACCTGTCGTCTTCAATCAATAAAATTTTATACCGTGTATCGTCCATAATCTTAGCTTTAAGAACGTATCTCCTGTTTTGACATTAGAGAAGGAGACAAAATAATATCAATCATCGTCAAATAATAATGGCTACATCATTGAAATGGAGAAATATATATCTTCAAATGAGCGGGAATGCAGCAAGAACATGCAAAATTTACTTAAACGTTATCAGAGTCGAAACAAGGCTGTGAAGCGCTCGCAATAGTGATTCTCAGCATCAATAATGAAATAATACGGGAAGTTTTCATAAATGTGGTCAGTCGGTCATTCAGCCCTGCAGCTTCATGTTATGCGAGTTAAGACTGCTTTTGGGGGTGTTTGTCTTTAAGTCGTTATGAGACAGTGCCGATACTGAATAAATACAAGTGAGTCTCTTTCGCGGTCTAATTAAAACGAATGATTATGGACAAGAAATACCCATTAATTTCATTCATTATGGAAGAGGGGATTCTCGATGAGAAAATCCTTCAGACCGTGGTAGATGAACACGAAAAGACAGGTCAAGGTCTGATAAACATACTGAAAAAGGAAAAACTTCTCGATGAAGACCAATTAGCGAAGGTTGTTGCGGGTACGAATCAAACCGAGTTTATAAATCTTTCACCTGATATGGTTGAACCGATGGTGGCCCACCTGGTGCCCTATGAGGTAGCCAGTCGTTATAATGTTATTCCGATAAAACGAGAAGGTGATCACCTGCGTGTGGCAATGAGTTCTCCTTTGAATCTTTCAGTCCGGGACCAAATCGAGATGAAGACCGGCTACAAGATTATTCCGGTTGCCGCCACTCCGAGTGCCATAAAACGTGCGATACATTATCATTTTGACGTAACAAGTGTAACAAAGCAGGCCATTGTCTCGATGCGAATGGAGGAAGAACCTGCGCAGCGCACACAAGATGGTGAGTTCGAGCACGAAACAATAAAAGCCGACAGTTCTCCTCTTGCAAAACTGGTTTCTTCGATAGTAGATGGAGCCATCGACGCCGGGGCAAGCGATATACATATAGAGCCGCAGGACTCCGATCTAAGGGTGAGGTACCGTATCGACGGAATCTTACGTCCAACGGTCAACATGCCTTTGTCAGTACAGCAGGAGATGATCTCACACATAAAGATTATGTCGGATATGGACATTTCTGAACGAAGAGTTCCTCAAGACGGCCATATGACTACCTCCCGCAGCGGCAAGGATTATGATCTTAGAGTCTCATCGCTACCGGCAATTGGAGGAGAAAAGATAGTAATCAGGATTCTCGATAAGGACGTAGATAAGTGGTCAATTGATGAAGTCGTTACTTCAGCAGACGATAATCAGAAATTAAGAACATTAATTGACAATCCTTATGGAATGCTTTTGCTGACCGGCCCAACCGGTTCGGGTAAGACTACTACTCTTTATTCAATGCTTCAATTACTCAATACACCCGAAAAAAATATCGTTACTGTAGAAGATCCGGTAGAATACCGTCTCAGGGGTATTACCCAGGTTCAGGCCAGACCGGTAGCAGGCAGGACTTTTGCCCTGGCTTTGCGTAGTATCCTCCGACAGGACCCAGACATCATCCTGATAGGTGAGATTCGTGATGCTGAAACCGCCGAAATAGCCGTCAGCGCAGCTCTGACGGGCCATTTGGTATTAAGTACTTTACATACAAATGATGCTGCAGGTGCGATTTCGCGTTTAATTGACCTCGGAATACCGCCATTTCTCGTATCCTCTGCCCTTCTGGGAACAGCAGCCCAAAGACTTATAAGGACGTCCTGTTTAAAGTGCCGAGAGTCCTATAAACCATCTCAAGAAGAACTAAAGCGTTTACTCGGAAATAAGCCTGATATTGATAAGAATATTGAGCTGTACCACTCCAAAGGATGCGAAAATTGCTTCCACACCGGTTATCAGGGGCGAAAAAGCATTTATGAGATATTGCGTATTTCTCGGGAAATAAGGGGGATGATCATGAATGGAAGCAGCGATCAGGTTATTAAGGAGCAGGCAATGAAAGAGGGCATGAAAATCCTTTGTGAAAACGCGGCTGATGAAGTTTTGAATGGTGTTACGACAATGGAAGAAATGATGCGAATCGTGGATATTAAGGTGGTATGATGACGGTATATGATTATACGGCAAAAGATATAAACGGGGAGAAACTCATCGGCACATATGACGATGTTGATAGTGTTGCCCAGTTGCGTCAAGAACTGGATAAGATGGGTTATTCACTGCTAAAGGCCCGCCGGCATAAGGACATAACGCCAAAGCGCAGGAAAATAAAACAATCGGAAATCGTTACTTTCATCTATAAGTTTGCGGAGATGTATTCTGCGGGTTTGTCAATCACAAGGTCTCTTGAGGTATTAGAGGAGCAAAGCAACAATCCGGCGCTTGGGAGCATAATTACCGAGATAAGACAAAACATCGAGAACGGTTCAAGCCTGGAAAAGGCTTTTGGCAAACACCGTAATATATTTTCAGATTTTTTTTGCGGGATGGTCGAGGCCGGTGAGTCCGGCGGGAAATTGTCGGAATCTCTTGAAATGAGTGCCGTATATCTCGAAAAGCGGATGGATATGAGGCGGAAGATCAAATCCGCTTTTACTTATCCGGTGGTTGTCTGTGTTGTGTGTGTTTTGGTTGTTTCATGCCTTATAGCTTTTATCGTGCCTATCTTTTCCAAATTATACAAACAGCTACACGTCCAGTTGCCAGGTCCTACCCAAGCTCTTGTAATCCTTAGCTCAGTACTCAGGGGCTATTGGTGGTTGCTTCCTTTTATAGCGGCAGCAGTGGGGGCGGCAGTATGGTGGCTGTTGAGAAATCCCACTGTCAGAGTCAAATGGGATATTTTCAAGCTAACAATGCCTATTCTTGGGAAAGTTAATCGTATGATTGTGGTTTCCCATTTTATGCGAACCTTTGGAATGTTGACATCTGTGGGAATTTCACCGATCAGAGCGCTGAGTGTGGCTTCCGATGTTGCTCATAATCACAAAATTTCCGGAATTGCTAAAGAATTGCAGGACGCCATTGAAAAAGGTCTAAGTATCGGAGAATCATTGAAAAAACACGACATCTTTCCTTCGATGATTGTCCAGCTGGCTCTTTCCGGCGAGGAGGTTGGTCAGGTCTCTCAAATGTTGAATAAAGGCGCCGATTTTCTTGATAAAGATATCACCAGAATGGTTGACAGTCTAATTGTGAAATTGGAGCCGGCATTAACGGTTCTTATGGGAACAATCGTCGGAATTATCCTTATGGCGGTATATTTACCAATGTTCGATTATATGCAGCATTTAAAATAATCCGACGTAATATTTGTGTTAAAGTAGCTTGTATTTTCTACCGATAGTATTTATTAAAATTAGTCGAGATATAAAATCTTTTTTGAAAGGAAAGGATGATGCGGAGTAATAAGGGTTTTACATTAGTTGAGTTGATGATTGTCGTTTTGATCCTCGGCGCATTAGCGGCAATTGCAATTCCAAGGATTATGGGAGGCGCACAAACCGCCAGGATAAGTGCCTGCAGTACAAATATCGATATGTTAAACTCACAGATCGAATTGTACAATGCAAACGAGGGTGTCTGGCCAGGATCTCTGGCAGTTCTAACTTCTGACCCGAACTATTTTCCCGACACCACTGCACCCACATGCCCACTCGGCACGGCTTATAATTATAATGCGAACAATCGTATCGATCCGCACAGCCATTAGTTAATAGCTCAGTGGGCAGGTCAAAAGCAGGACCTAGTTTCTTATAGAAGTACATTAACAAAGATGGCTGACGGTCGGGTTTCAGCCATCTTTTTCCTTTATTACTGAATTATACCAATGAGACCAGATAAAAGACGAGCTTTCACTTTGATTGAACTGATGGTTGTCGTATTGGTCCTCGGCGCACTGACGGCAATCGCTATTCCAAGGATTACCGGAGGCTCATTCACTGCCGGCGTCAATGTCTGCCGAAAAAATGTTGATATCATAAACTCACAGATCGAATTGTATCATTCAAGAACCGGCTCATGGCCTGTTGACATTGGGGAAGTTATTAAAGACCCAAACTATTTTCCCGACGGCGTGCCTCGGTGCCCGTTTAAAACACCATATATATTGGTAAAGACGAACGGCAAGAATCGAGTCCCTGATCACGTGCATTTAGATAAAACATTAATAAAGAAAATCACAGAAAGTCTTCTTAGTAAAGATTAATTCAATGAAATATCAAAGAGCAGCATTCAGCTTAGTTGAGCTGATAATAATAGTGACATTTCTCAGTATATTTGCATTTATCGCCATACCGAGACTCAATTACGCCCTCATTTCAAAACAAAAAGCCGAAGCAACAGCCTGGAAAATTGTTACCGACCTTCGTCTGACACGCAGACTTGCTATTTCAGATGCAGCGAATAATGTCAAAGGCTTTGAACTGAGTTTGATCGGTTCTGTTCCATATCATGCCTATAAAATTACAAATTTAAATACCACCAAAATTATCTCATCACACACAACTGATTCAGCCGTTATTCTTAGCGGCCCGATCGGAATAAAATATGCGTATACTCCACTGGGAAATTTGAAACCTGCAAGTGCAAATAAGTTAATTGTCTCTGCAGAAGGCAGAAGTTTCACAATTAACGTTAATCCAGCAACAGGAATAGTAAAATGTGTCGAAAACTGACAAGATTGTTAAGAATTGAAAAACCAGCAATAAGAAAATCAGGGGGATTTACTCTCGCCGAGGTTGTTATCGCTTCGAGCATTCTGGCTATTGCAATAATTCCAATTCTAAAAGCTTTGACCAGTGCAAACGTCACTTCTTCAATGATCGAACGTAAAACAAACAGCCTCATACTCGCCCAAGGCAAACTCGATGAAATAAAGGCACGTTCAATCTACGACTACTCAAGCTCATTTGCGGAAATCAACTCTTCTATCGAAGGTTCATACCTTTGCAATGTAGCTGATAGCTCGGTCAATGCCAACCTCAGACAGATAACCGTATCAGTCGGCGAAGACCTCAACGGCAACAGCACGCTCAATGCGGGTGAAATTGAAATTACCCTGTCCACACTCGTTGCAAAAAGATTTTAATCCCATGTTAGAAATAAGATGCCAGAGGTCTGCCCTGCTTTCATCAGGTAATTCGCTCGTATTCACAAAGGTATTCGCATGTTTGCGACAAGGATTTGTAGATAAATTTATAGGACTTTTTCTTCGGCCTAAAAATTTATTTTGTGGTAACCAATAATACCCGATAAAGACGGCCAAACAACGCCAAATTGTTGAATTAATCACACTTTTTTATATTCTTTCTTTACTATTAAATAACACAAAACTAATCAAGACAAACCTTTGTTTTATGCCGAAAATAACAATCAGGAGCAGCAAAAATTTGCGCCAAAAATGTAAAGCAAAAGCGATTAATCCAGCAGGAAGGTGGGTAATCTATTATAGGTCGTTAACTGTTATGCCGTACAGAAACAGTACAACACGTTCGGTCCGGGCTCTGACCCTTGTGGAGATGCTTATAGCAATGGCTATAATGGCCATTGTCTTTTCAGCCGTTGTGCCGCAGTTTAGAGTCATACAAAACAATTGGGATTCAAAACAGGGTAATTCTGAAACACTCCAGAACGGCAGGGTCCTGATAGACTACTTAAACCGCAATCTCTCTAAAGCTGCTCGGATAACTGCTGTAAGCGGCCCGGCTGAAACCAACGGCTATATCGAATTTGAAGACAATGTTGCGAACAATCTAAGATTTGATATTAATGGTACAAGCAACTATGTCGAGTTCGGCCCTGTCGGGACCCTTTCGGACCTGGCCGGCCCGGTCAGCCAGTTGCTTTTTACCTGCTACGATGGCAACGACTTCGATACACCAACAACAGACGTTAACGACGTCCGCTTTATAAAAGTGCAGACAACCCTGACAAATCCGGCAGCAATAGGTCACGACAAAACATTCACCACCTATACATACCTCCGCGTCAACCCATATTCCCAGGACGAAGGGCTGGTCGGCTGGTGGAAATTCGATGAGACTTCCCAAAAAGATGCGGAAGACAGCTCCGGCTTCGGCAACGATGGCAGATTGTACAATATGCTCGGCGACGAATGGACACCCGGCAATATTGGTGGATGTCTTAGATTTGATGGGGATAATGACTATGTAGATTGCGGGGATGACGAAAGCCTTAACATCACTGATGAAATCACATTGTCTGCCTGGGTGTGGCACGAAGCGTTCATGATTGGTCAAATCGAGCGATACATAACGGTAAGACCGGAAATCGCGGTGATTCGCAAGGAATCAGATGAACGACTGCATTTCTACATCAATACGGACGGCTCTTTCCGGCACCTGAGGGTCGGCGGTGTCCTTACGGAAGGATATTGGTACCATGTTGCGGGCACCTGGGATGGGATCACACAGCGCCTGTATCTCGACGGTGTGGAGATTGACAACCAGACACCAGGTGGTGTTTTATGGGGTACTTTTTCAGGTGTACACATAAGTTCTGGTGGCGAGTCCCTTAATGGGCTCCTTGACGATGTGCGTATCTACAACCGCGCACTGAGTGCCGGGGAGATAGCATCGTTGGCTAATATCCTTACATACAAGGAACTCACCGAGACCAAAGCCGGTACCGGTGTAACATCGATTACGATTTCGACGCCCAGTGGTACCAGGGAAGGAGACTTGCTTATAGCGGCGGTCGCCACAGACGGGATTACTTCGTTCTCAATGGCCCCGCCCGCAGGTGAGGGATGGACGAAGATCAGCCTGAACAACTATAACAGCGGGGCGACGTTAGGCATCTGGTGGAAACTCGCAGATGCCTCAGAGTCGAGCAGTCACGAGTTTACCTGGTCGGGAACCCAGCAGGCCTACGGTTGGATGATGCGCTTTATGGGGCAAGACCCAATCGACCCAATTGAGATATGGACAGGCAACGGCGAAAGCAGCGTTAACCCAACCAGTCCGTCAGTGACGACGAGCGTTGACGATTGTATTATCCTGCGTCTGGGCGCTTTTGACGACGATTACATCACGCTGAATGACCCCGGGCTGAGCGGCCACACGGCGATTACAATGGACAGCAGCAACCGCACCGATATATACTGGGCCGACGAGGAGGTCGATATGATCCGGCGAGCCGACCTTGACGGCTCGAATATCGAAGATTTGGTCACCGCTGCAGTAATGAAGCCAAGAGCCCTGGCACTGGACCTTACCGGCGGCAAGATGTATTGGGCCGACGAGGAGGTCCAGAAGATCCAGCGTGCCGACCTTGACGGCTCAAATATCGAAGACCTGGTCACCTCAGTAAATAAGCCAAGGGGCCTGGCGCTGGACATTGGGGGCGGCAAGATGTATTGGGCCGACGAGGATGTCAAGAAGATCCGACGTGCCGACCTTGACGGCTCTAATATCGAAGACCTGGTCACCTCAGTAAACAAGCCAACGGCCCTGGCGCTGGACGTTTCCGGCGGCAAGATGTATTGGGTCAATGTGGATGTCGATAAGATCCGACGTGCCAATCTTGACGGGACGAATATCGAAGACCTGATCACCTCCGGATCAATGAATCCAAGTGCCCTGGTCCTTGACGTTGTCGGCGGCAAGATGTATTGGGCTGACGACGGGGTAGATAAGATTCAGCGTGCCAACCTTGACGGGACGAATATCGAAGACCTGCTCACCGGAGTAACAAGACCAAAAGCCCTGGGGGTGGATATTGCCGGCGGCAAGATGTATTGGGCCGACGAGGAGCTTGATAAGATAAGACGTGCCAACCTTGACGGCTCGAATATCGAAAACCTGATCGTCGCTGCAACAATGAAGCCAAAGGCCTTGGCGCTTGCCCTGAATGAAACGGGCAGCGGCACAGTCTCCGGTGGGGCCGGATACGTGAAACAAGCGACCAGCGGCTCCAGTGGATTGTCGAACTTCTCGCTAACCGCATCGCAGGAATCACGCGTCGTAACACTTGCCATAGCGCCGAATCCAGACAGAGGTGTGAGCGGAGGGATACAACCGTAAAACTATGAAAACGAAACTAAAAAATAATGGTTCGGTACTTTTGATAACAATCTTCGCAACAGCGCTGCTGTCTGCGATTACTATCGGCATACTGCAAATGAATACCGAGGAAATACAGCTTATGCGAAATCAAATCTACGCTGCTAAAGCCCAGGCTATCGCCGAAGCCGGCCTTAACGATGCTTTCAGCGAACTGCGCGTAGATTCGAGCTGGAACAGCGGCTTTAGCAATAAGGTCTTTGACGGCGGCTCATATACTGTGACTGTTTCGGGTATTTTACCGAATCTCACGATAACCTCGACAGGCACTTCGGTACAGGGCTTTGTTGCGAGAGTTGGAGCTGACATAAGAGTAGGAAGTATCAGCCCTTATAGAATAAGAATGGATAGTTTGAGGATAAACGAATGAAATTTGCCGTCAAAACAGCACTTGGAATAGATATTTCGGACGGTATGATAAATATGGCACTGCTAAGGCAGAGCGCCAAAGGTATCGAGCTACTCAAGGCCGTCAGTGCCCCTGTTCCCAAAGGTGCAATAACAGATGGCGACATCGAAAATCCTGCAAAACTTGCCAAAGCCATAAAGGACCTTAGGACTCGCAATAAAATACGGACCAGGCAAGCTGCGGTATCATTATTTGCAAGACCAGTGGTTCTCCAGATTTTTGACATGCCCAAGGGAGGCATGACAAATGTCGGGCAGTTTGTTAGAAATGAACTGAAAAGCTACGTTATATTATCGGGCATAGACTTTGCTTGCGATTTCTGCCGAACCAGCTCTGGAATGGGTCATGGAAGCCGTCTGCTTGCGGCTGCTACTGATAGTCACAACGTAGCCAAGCTTGCCCAAACAACCGATATGGCCGGCCTTAATGTCAAGATAATCGAGCCGCCGCTTTTATCCTACACCAGAGCATTATATGCAAAAAAGATAGAAGGGAAATTCGACAGCGATGTTCTCATAGCCATATTGCGCGATGGTGTTCTAAGGTTGTGTGTATTCAGAAAACAAATCCTGGATTTAGTAAGAATAGAGGATATAAGTGAAGAACAAGCCCGGCCGGATGAACTCAGCCGATGGCTTCCTGAGAAGATAAATGAGATTATACAATCTTATGATTTCGAGGTTGCGGACAGCTCCGGAAACTGGGAGATTACAGTAGTTGCAGATTGCATGGAATTACCTCAGAGCTTCGAAGAATCTTTGAAGACTGAAATTAAAAGCGAAAACGTGCAGGTCAGGAGCGGCCAAAGCATATGCCAGGACACGGTGGTTGCACAAAAGGACGGCCATGAAAAAGCCTCGTTAGTTGCTATTGGCCTGGGTATCGGGCTCTTGAATCAAAACGACAATGGTTTACGAATAAATTTAGTTCCGCCGGAATCGGCTGAGGTCAGAGCAGTCAAAAAACAATTGTTCGTAACCACAGCTATTATCGCAGCGATGCCGTTGTTTATGGTGCTGGGCGGGACCAGCATGAGCTTGACCGCCAATAATGTTAAGGGAGACATCGCCCAGAAAAAACAGGCAGATTTGTCAGAGGATACATATACTCTGCTTAGAGAACAGGAGCTATTGGACAAACAAATCAAGCAAATATCCGACATACCCGCACGATTAAGCACCATTCTTGGTTCCCGTCCAAGTGTAAATTGGGCCAACATCCTGGAGGATGTCAGAAAACTGACCCCTAAGACCGTACGCATAATAAACCTATACAGCAGAGACAGTTCCAGGATGGCCCTGGAAGGCATGGCAATATCATATGAGACGATTCATTTGTTTGTGAAGATGCTAAACAACTCGGATTATATAAGTTCTGCTACTCTGACCGAAACAACAAAAGAAGACAAAGCGAACGATTTTATTATGTACACAATCGATTGTGAGCTCAAGCTGGAAAAGGAGGAAGGCTGATGTTAGTCAAGCATCTTGTTAAAGCGAACCGTTCAACAAGATACGCAGTTTCGGCGTCACTGATTGTGATTGCAATATTGGCGATGTATAACTGGTTAGTTGCTCCACATATCGCCTATCTGTCAGTGGTGCAGGGATATGAATCTGTTATAACCAAACTCGTAAACAAAAACAAAATTATCGACAACCATGTTAAGATCAAGAGCAAGAAGCTACAGGAATTACAGGAGAAGTCGGCAAAGCTTCAGAGCACACTGTTTACGTCCGACAAAGCGAGAGAATTTTTCAGCGATTTACAAGCCATTTCCGAACAGACAGACTGCATGGTTTATTCGCTAAATATGGTTAAAAAAAATTCGAATGAGCCCTCAGAGAATACTTCGGGCATAGTTACCAAAAGTGCAATATTAAGCATTGTTGGATTATACAAAGACATACCGAGGTTAATACAAAGGCTGCAAGCGCGTCCCCAAAAAGTCTGGATAGACTCAATAAAAGTCCTGACCATCGAGTACAATTCGGATCGACCCAGGTGTGATATAACTATTACTATTTGCGAAATACGGGATGAGGTGGATACCCTATGAATAAACCGAAATATACAAAAAAGATTTTTCTCTTTATTATATTAACAATCTGTACGGGGTATAGTCCGACACAATCCCAGCCGACTTTAGATGCGCAGAAAATAACACAGGAAGTTGGGCGTGAAAATCCTTTTGCACAAATTCCCAGATCCGTAAAAACAGTTACTCCGATAGCTCTTCAATCTTCAGAATTAATTGAAGAAGTGCCGGAGCTGTTTGTCCAAACAATAATGCTTAAATTTCTTGATGCTCAAAGTCTCAAGCAGGCTATAGATAAGATGTCTTCCAGACTTGGTACTATTGCAATCAATGAGAAAAACAATTCCCTGATAGTCTGTGATACGAAGGAGCAGCTTGAAAAGATTATATCCGAGATTAAAAAGGCCGACAAAACTCCACGGCAGATTATGGTTGAGATGGTCATCGTTGATGTACAACTGAGTGATGACACTGCAATCGGCATCAATTGGGACCTCCTCACCGACAAAGTACAGGATATGACATACAGACAAAATTTCACTACTCGCCTTGGTACAACTATTGAGAACACCGCCAATATAGGAGATGCTACGGCTTTTAATACCACCGGTCTTGGCAGTGACTTTAGCGTCATAAACGGTGATATTCGTAACGTTGTAAGTATGCTCCAGCAGAAAAAAGACGTTGAGATTCTCGCCAGTCCCAGAATTATGGTCGTAAGCGGCAAGACAGCCTCAATCGAAGCGGTAAGAGAACTGCCCTATAACGAAGTCACAGATACATCCGCCGGTGGAAGTATGTCTTCAACAGAGTTCAAGAAAGTCGGTGTCACTCTGAATGTCACCGCAACCCTGACTGATGATAATCTGATATTTCTCAACGTTAACTCAGAACAAAACGTGGTTGTAGGGGAAAGCCTCACGGCCGTACCCATCATTGACACAAGAAACGCTAAGAGCGAGGTCTTACTTCAGGATGGTCAGGTTGTCATAATAGGTGGCCTTAGGCGACAGGAATTAACAAAAGAGACTAACCAGGTACCAATTCTTGGAGATATTCCTCTAATTGGTTTGTTATTCAGATATACTAATACGGTGGTTAACAATACCGAGTTGATAATTTTCCTATCGCCCCGTATTTACAAGGATGAAGAACCGATTCCTGCGGACGCAATGGAAAAGTTCCGGGAAATAAAAGACAGGCCGATGCCTTCGTTAAAAAAAACCGGAGACGATAAAAAATAGATGCTCTCGAAAAATATAATTATCCACGACATCATTAGGTCCGTTAATTTTGGCGAAATAGTAAATATTTCCCTGCCATTTTATATCTGAGCAACCTTTTGCTAATCTCAGAGGGAATTTAGGTCGAATATAAAAACAAAATATATTTTTAGGACAATTGAAAAATGTTTGGATTGAAATCGTCTAAAAAGGAGTCTGATACAGCTAAAATACTCATCGTTGATGATGAACCCGACTGCATTAGCATCATCCAGTGCCGTCTTGAATGGTGCCACTATGAGGTTATTACCGCCACCAATGGAAAGGAAGGGTTGGAAAAAGCTGCAAGCGAGAAACCGGATTTAATACTATTAGATACCAACATGCCCATAATGAATGGTCACGATATGCTCGAACGCATGAGAAAGGATCGAGTATTAAAAGATATACCTGTAGTAATGGTTACCGCGATATGCGAGGCAAAAGATATAGATAGGGCCTCTTCTTTTGGTATTTCAGATTATGTTACCAAACCTATCGATTTCACAAAACTTATCGAAAAGATATCCAATATTTTGAGGAAGAAAACTTTAGTTAGTGCGAAAAAATAGACCCGAAAGACGGTGGAACACTACCATTTACCGTATCAAAATATAAGATATCATTGCAACAAAATTCCTCGTCCGATAAATAAGGTTTTTCAGTATAAGGCCAAAATCTGTCAACATAGTTCGTGCAATAAAACATTAAATTGAGAGTGCTTATGATGTTAAGAAGCTACCTGAATAGATAAGTATAGATATCGGCCTTATTTATGAAAGTACCTGCTTTTTTTCGCCGAAACTTTACTATGATTATATTTCATAAACATGCAGAAGCTTTCTTAATAAGAGAAGACTCCAAGACAATAAAAATCACATTAAGGTTTAAGGGGGCACAATGAATTGGAGGTATAAAAAATGGAAACGAGAACTGTATTGTTCGTGGACGATGACAGAATCGTCCTTCGTTCCTTAGAAAGAGGCCTTCTATACGAACCTTATAATAAACTTTTTGCTAATAGTGCTAAAATAACACTCGAAATACTCCAGCAGGAAAAAGTTCATGTAATCGTAACCGATATGTGTATGCCTGATATGGACGGACTCGAACTTCTTCAAATCGTTGACAAAAAGTATCCCCACATCGTAAAGATAGTGCTCTCGGGATATGCTGACCAGGACACTGTCCAGCAGGCAATCCATCAGGGAGATATTTTTAAGTTCATACGTAAGCCATGGAAACTCGAAGAAAACTTCAAAGAAATTATCCTGGAGGCCATAGATCGCTACAACCTCCAGCGTGAACACACGACTGTCGGGCAGCAGAGTTAGAATAGAGTAAAATCAAACTCAGTCGGCAAATTCCGGTAGGAAGAAACTTCAGGAAGCCAATATAAAGGAAGGTATGAGAATTGAAGAAAAAAATAAAGGATTAATAGCAATCCAGTTTGTTTGGTATTGGCGTAAAACCAAAGATAGGGATTTTTGAGATGCGAATAAGCCAGAGATTAATTCTTGGTTTTTTAGCTATTGCGATGTGGGTTGCAGTCGTAGGGCATATTTCACTGTACCAACTAAATCAAATTTCTGATCCCTTGAATAGTAAGATACCGGAAAGTGTAGAATCAATAGGCAAGACAGCATATTTAGACGGCTTAGCTCAAGTCATGCGTTACTATAATGAGGTCTTAACTCAATCTGCAAGAAATTATGCATTCACTCAAGATAAGAAATGGGAGCAACGCTACAAAGATTTCAGATCAAAATTGTCTCAAGTAATAAAGAACGCAATTGATAATGGAGAAGAAAAAGACCGCGAATTCTTTTTAAATATTGGACAAATAAATCTTGCCCATGTGGAGATGGAATCTAAATCCATCGAACTCGTTAATAATGGGCAACCCAAGGAGGCCATCAATATATTAGAGAGCAGCATCTATTGGGATCAAAAAAGGAGTGTTGAACAAGACCTTGAAAATTATGTCAGCAGGAGAGGGATACAATATGACGAAGCGCTTTCTAATTCTACCAGGGCAGTAACTTTGGCGACAGAACGAGCGCAATATTTAATCAAAACCAGTACACGGTTAATATTAATTTTTGGTGTAGTCGCTCTGTCTATATCTATCGGAGCAGGCTTATTGATCTCTCGCTCCATCTATGTACCCCTGCTCAAACTTAAAGCTGCCGCTGTTGAAATAGGCAAGGGTAAACTAAACACTCAAATAGAGGTTAAATCAAATGATGAAGTTGGCCAGCTTGCGACTTCTTTCAAAATAATGCTTAACGATTTACGAAAGACAACTACTTCTATAGATAATCTCAACCGAGAAATAACAGAGCGCAGAAAAGCCGAGGAGAATGTGAGGCACGCTTATGAAGATCTCGAAAAGGCCAATCAAGAGTTGAAAGAAATGCAGTCTCAACTTGTTCAAAGCGAGAAACTATCATCCATTGGGCAACTCGCTGCAGGAGTTGCGCACGAGATGAATACTCCAGTGGGCTTTGTCGCCAGTAATTTCGAGACACTGGAAATTTATATGGGAAAATTCCAGGAATTGCTTCAAATGTACGACGAACTTTTCGAGAAAATTGAAACTTCAGATAAAGCAGTACTGTTGGACAGAGTGGACGCCATAAGCAAATCCCGGAATGAGATGAAAATCGATTTTATTATGGAAGACCTATCGGTATTGTTTAATGATTCAAGGGAAGGGATTGACCGGGTCACCCGTATCGTCCAGAATCTCAGAGACTTCTCGAGAATAGACCAGCCGGAAAACTTCGACATATATAACATCAATGACGGGATTAAGACTACTCTGGTTGTGGCGCAGAATGAAATAAAAAACGATGCCGATGTCGAGATGGAGCTTTCCGAAGTACCTGATATTATCTGTAACACAGGCCAGATAAACCAGGTGCTTCTCAATATTATCATGAATGCCACTCAGGCAATAAAATCTCAGGAAAGAAACGACAAAGGAACAATCACAATCAGGACATATACAATGGATGGTGACGTAGTCTGTGAAATCTCCGATGACGGTCCGGGTATCGAGCCTGATTGGTTAGATAAGATATTCGATCCTTTCTTTACAACCAAGCCGATCGGTCAAGGCACGGGGCTGGGATTAAGTATCTCGTATGATATTATCGTAAACAAGCATAAAGGCATACTTCTTGTTGATAATTCTGTCGGCAATGGGACAAAATTCACAATAAAACTGTCAATTAACAAGAAAAGCGGGAAAAAAGAATTGGAGAAAGAAAACAGCAGAAAAGAGGACAGTATTATTTGTTGATGAAGGTGTAACAATCTTGCATTCTATAAACGGAACGGGTGACAAGAGAACAGTAAGAATATGATTTCCTATCCTCCGAGGTATGTTATTCAATGCAGCAGAAATGATATTCATCATAAAGTTGGATGGATCATAAATCATTTCATTTTCGTAAAACGAAATTCAAGCTGATCTTTTTTGGCCTCGTTTTTAGTCTTCAAGCGAATCCGATAAAGATAGTCACCCCATATTTGCCTCAACTTTGAATCCTCTAATTGGATTGGTTCAATCTTCACCGAGAGTTTGGCCGAATCATATTCCAACAGCACCTGAACCTCTTCTTCTCGATCATTCATAATCAGCTTACCTGGCCTGTTATCGGTAACTTTACCGGCAACTACAAAATTCTCGATAATGTCTTTTGAAGGCTCTGTTAATGTGTACGAATCCACAACCACGATAGCTTTCCCGCGGTTGAAACGAACGATTCGGTTCCATGATCGGACACCAGCTGCTTTGGGATACGCTTGTGTGATATCCATTTCGATATGCGCACCAGAATCATTTTTATGATAAGATACATTTTCTGCGGCAAATTGTCTTCCCGCTTTCTGGTCAACGCCATTAATAGTAGGTAGATTGTGGAATCCCGATTGGAATGCCCAGATTTCATAGCGACGGCTGCTGAAGGTTTGGCGTCGATACGTTGGCCTTCCAATATCGATGGCAATTGGTTTGCCATCCGCGAAGATAATAAAACTTCCAACGTCGTTATGGTTGTGACTTTGAGCGTTGTGCCCACCCCACGCGGCTAAATATAAGCCTTCCGCCTTGCCCTCTTTATCGCGTGAGGCCATCATCTGCATATTTTGATGTCCCAGCCACATATCCTGCAGCATGGGCTGCGAAGGTGGATTATGTTCAATCAGCTCCTGTCCGTTGAACAATAAATGCAGATAACGGTTTAAATCGTAATTTCTTTTCACACTCTCAAGTAAAGCCTCTTCTCTGATGCCATATGCACCCAATGCTTTAAGATATTCATCATCGATTCGTTTTCCAAAACGGAAGACCAGCTCCTTGGGGATGTTTATAAGGGCATCGCAATCACCCATGCAGATAAAATAATCATCCACGATATGCGCGCGATAGATAAACCGGGCGATCTCTTGTATCAACGGATGCTGGTAGTAATCAAACTGCTTGTTGGCTGCACTGTATAAATGCTCCAATGCATCAAACAAACTCGCCCCTGCACGTCCCCAATAACTTGGCCCTTCGTCGCAACTGCCATCGTGCGGGTAATAGGTCAAAAAGTTATCCAAACAATCCAAAACCTTGTGAACCAACTGTGCTCTGCGTATTTCATCTTTTTCAGAAAGGAGGGCAGAGAGCAAAACATTCGAGCAAATCCATGGATTCCAATTGTTGGGATAGAGTTTGTTTCTTCTCGCGGAATAACCCATCCAGCCGAATTCCTTGGTTAAGAACGGCGTCAAAATCCGCCGCTCAATTTCCTTGTCGATCCGATCGCTTATCAATGGAGACACGGTATCGAGCTGCTCACCCAGCAAATAATTGGTCAACACAAGCGAATTTGATGTCTGTGCCGAAAAGAGGGCAACCACCTGATCATCGGCATCAGGCAAATCAGTACCCGCTTTTTGCGGATGAATATGCGCCGGCCAAGTCCAGGATGTTTCTTCACATATTGCCCAGATCAAATTTGTAATCGGATCAAGAAACCGGCCTTTGTTTTCGAGGCATTCGGCCACCACCAATACATGAAGCCGTTCCCGCCGCTCATACCAAATGTCCTGGTAATTGCTGCGGTTGCCGTTGCGTTTATACTGTAAATACACGGACGCCTGGAGAGCAGGCACTTCGAGCTCAGCTACTTCTTCCG
This sequence comes from Planctomycetota bacterium, assembly GCA_014384025.1. Classification (GTDB taxonomy): domain Bacteria; phylum Planctomycetota; class Phycisphaerae; order Sedimentisphaerales; family Anaerobacaceae; genus NIOZ-UU13. Next base: position 41,703 of record JACNGQ010000249.1, read on the forward strand.
CTTTTTGAATGATTATTTGTTGGATTGCGTCCGGTATTCGTTCCCACGCTTCTCGATCCGAGGCTTTCGGGAATGGACGCCATTGATTTAGAGGGATTAATATTTCCTGCAATTTTTCTTGAGGAAACGATTTTGCCAGCGAAATATCATTAGCTTGATAAGCCGCGTTCGAAATAGCTGTAAATAACAAAAGAATAAGTAGAAAAATACTTAAGTATATTTTTCTGCTCTTCATTACATAGTCTCCATATTAAATTGGTGAAGCGAAATGATAGAATGTCTTTTCAAACGAGCATACTAAACCATAAGAAACCGATTATATCCAGATATTGAAAATTAGTCAAACTAATAGCTTTGTTTGCGACAACTCTGCTTGAACTCTAAAATTGTTCCTTCTGGAGACATAAATATTCTATGAATTATAGCATTTTACAGTTCAAGAAATAAGTCTGTTCCAGCAGTGACTTGTCAGTCTTCTTTTGCGGCAGTTTTGCTCGCCACTCTTCGTTCTTTAGTTCTTCACGATAGCGGCAACCCAGCCGCCCTTGTACGGCGCGGAGAGCGTTACAACACGACCGCTCTGGATGGTCTTATTCATCAGGCGATAGCGCCCAGCGGCCGAGGTCTGTGTTGGTATGCCCATGGAGACACTAAGCCATGTCACATCAAAGGAGCCCGTTGCGCCGGACAGATCAAGCCCAACAGATCCGCCATTCGTGAAATAGAGCGCATAGCGTTCTCCGGGTTTCGCCGCCAGGTAGGCCTCGTTACTCTCGCGGTCCGAAAGCAGCTCCATCTTCGGGGTGATATCCCAGAACTTGATCAGCCCTTCCAGAATTCGCGCGGCCTTGATGCTTGCCTTGGCGAAGTCGTTGAGCCCGTTGCCGGCGTCCGGACGGTGGAACCGGGCGCTAGCTGAGCCGCCCAGGATATTTCGCCAGAATCGTTCAACACCATCCTCAGGCCCGCCAGTGCCAAAGCTATAGTAGCCGCTGCCATATATCTTCGTATGATTGCTTGGGCGCGGATGCGTATTGACTTGCCGCAAAAGCCACTGCAGCCTTTCCCAGTGCGTCTGATCGTAGTTCCGGCTGTTCACCTGCGAGATATCGGCAAACATGTAGTGCTCGGGGTCTTTGAAGATGAGCGAAGTATGCTTTGCTTTTTCGGCCATGTATGCATCGTCGAACATGTCGGTAGTGCAGACCTTCACGCCCTTTTCGGCGGCCCTGGCCTTGATGAACCGAATCCAGTACTGCCCCCACTGAGCCGGGGTGGACGTCTCATTGTCCATGCAGTAGAGCACATGTCCATAGTCCAGGCTGTAGGACAGCATCTTGGCGACGAATGCTTCCTGGTACGTCCGAATGAGATCGAGTTTCTTACTATACCGCAGCATATCTTTAATCGAGTGAAAGAAAGGTTGTAAATCTTGGCCGGAATGCTTGGGGTACTCGGAAGCAAAGCCTGTTTGCTCGTAGGTATAGTTCACGTTGTTGCCGGGATTCCAAGGGCTTGTCTCCCAGTTCAGTGTCGAATAGTCGAAGCGGTCCCAAACCTCAATCTGCACAATGATTGCCCGCTCGACGGTCCATTTCAGCATGTCCTGGAAGCGCTTCCAGTATTCCTGGTTCCACTGATCGAGGTCGAACTTTCCATTCGGCAGCAGCTTGTGCGGCTTGAGATCCTTGCCCTCCCGCTGGCTCATCGTATTGCGTACGTAGTTGGCCCCGACCGCCTGTATCTCGTCGAGATGCATTTTGAGGTCATCGAGCAAAAAGATATGGTCGGTCTTGCTTCCGCCCAGCAGCATCACGGGCTTGCCTTCGTATTGCCAGTACCGCGGGTTTTTCGTATAGGGCTGAATGCGGTCGGCGTTCTTGTCTTCGGCCGACAACCGCGAGACACCAGCCGTGTTCAAGACAACTGACACAACCGTAATCATAAGAAGAACTCGATATGAGAACCAATACATAGTTTGCTCCTTTGTCACTATATATATTGCAGCCCGTAGGGTACATTTATTTATACAGGGCTCGAAAGACAATACTAACCAGTCGTCAAATCAGTTATTTATGTTATCCTTTGGATTTAAAGCATGCAAGCTCTATCTGGAGTATAGTGATTTCTATGGAAATACCTTCTGGTCAGTCAGCCAAATTGCTCAAGGTATTGGACCTATCGTGCTTGAAAGGATGGCATTGAACAGCAGACGAAAGGTCCCATGTGACTGCCCACGATGTTGAACTCGAAATCCTAACAGAATGATTTTTCCCCTGCCGTATTGCATTTCCATACCGGTTTTATCTTTCCATTGATCCGGCAACGAAATTAGCTGAAAAGCAATACCTGCCTTGAACAGACGGTTTATCAGGCGATAGTTATCATTCGAACCGGCCTGCACCACATAAGCGCTAGCTTGTTCAGGCAATTCTATAACCTTGCCTTGTGGCAAGGTCACAACCTCGAGTTTTCGCGATCGAGATTCAAATGGCTGATATACACTCACAGTACGCACTCCCATCTGTAAAGGCAGAGTCCAGCCAGCTATGTCATATGGAGCTTCGGGCGGCCCTCCCAAGTAGTAGGACCGATTTGGATATACCTGCCGTTCCATCATATCGTTGAGATGAGAACGGTACGGCTGTGAGCAATAGAGGATGTATGTCCCGGCTGGATAGCGTACGCTGTCGGCGAAAATTTCTTCTTCCGCCTGATGAACCTCGACGCCAGTGGCGTGCAGAATAGACAGCATTTCGGTTGCGGTTCGATCATCGTACTGATCTGGAGGAACAAGCCATGCAAAAGGCGGCTCTGTTTTGCCACGTTCTATTGCATCAGTGTGTGAAATATTTTACTGGCGCTCTGTAAGTGCCTGTTTTATAATGACTTATG
>JACNGQ010000210.1 GCA_014384025.1 Planctomycetota bacterium
CTTCATCAAGGTCATTATAGCTCTCAAAGTCATCTACGATGAGGAAGTTGGCCGTAGTGAAGCTCCATAACGGGCCTGTCCACGGGCTGTCGGCGTTTGCATTATCGGCCTCATCTACCCGCCAGTAGTAAGTAGTATCCCACTCGAGTTGTCCGGGGTCATATCTCTCGGAACCAAGATTGCCGCTGGCTTTTAACTCCAAGGAGGCTGCATCAGCGCCAAAATAGACTTCATGTGAAGCACCAAATCCCGGTGTCCAGGTTAGAACAGGTGTTTGCGTTACATCCACAGCACCATTAGCCGGGCTCGAGCTTCCAACGGCGCCCTCGGTTGTAAAGCTCCAGATGTTGCCTTTATGCGTTTCGAGGACATCAAACTCATCGACACGCCAGTAGTAAGTCTTAGCCATTTTAAGTGTACCGGGAGCATAGGTTGTAGTTCCCTGAGGAAGACCGCCGGCTGCATTGTCCACTTCGTCATAATTATCACCGAAGTAAACCGTGTGCAGTTTAGCGCCGAAGCCTGCCGTCCATCCAAGTTTTGCATCCACATCTATAGATTCGGCACCATTAGCCGGGTTGGGTAGATAGGCTGTCCTGGGGGGAATACTAAAGCTCCAGACAGGGCCTTTCCATGGGCTATTCGGCTCGGTGTCATTGACCTCGTCAATTCGCCAGTAGTAAGTTGTTCCCGGAATAAGACCATCCGGATATGCAAATCCGGGAAAGCCGGCAACCAAAAACGTTGCCGCCTGATTACCTATAAAAGCGCTTTCGGCTCCGGCATCCACATCGTCAAAATTATCACCCATATAAACATCGTGCGAGACAGCAAAATCTCCCGCCCGCCAGGCAATGTTAATCCATGTATCCGGATGGTACACGCCATCTTTCGGGGTGGGTGCATAAGCAAATGGAAATCCCCCGCCGAGCATCTCACCCTTTATTTGGCCCATAGTCAATGCTACGTCAAATATCTTGATATCGTCGAGTTTGCCCTGGAGGTCGCGACCAGCAAATGTCCCTATGGTGAGGGGACCGCCACGCCTGTGTTCGACCCCGGCCGGGACGCTCAGCTCTCCATCGAGTTCTCCATCCAGATAAAGGAGGAGCATCTGCGTGCCAGAGTCGTAAGTCATCGCGGAGTGATACCATGTATCGGTCTCCACAACAGTATTGCCGTGAACTACCATCCAGCCACCGGCGCTTGTGACGATGCCGTGGGTTTTCTGATCGGCAGCACCCTCGTGAAGCGAAAAGGCGTAGTCGTCGTCCTTGGAGACGTAGTCCTGCCTGGCGCCGGCTACCGAGTTGAAGAACACCCAAGTCATCAGGGTCAGTGACTCCGGCTTGATGTCGGCCGTACCGGGTACAGTAACAAAGTCACCGCCATCGAATTCAAGTCCGCCTCCTACCTTGCCGGTTGTCCACTTCGGGTTACCAGTGAGGGTACCGTCGTTACCGGCGCCGCTTGAGTCAACCGCGGTGGTTCCGGAGCCATCATCAAGCCTCCACCAGCCAACGAGATCCGCCCATGCTCCGCTGGTTAGTACTAAGCTAAGCACTAACACAAAAGAAATCAAAAAAATTAATTTTTTAGACATAATAGTCCTCCTTAAACGAGTTAAAATAATTATGAATTATACTTTGGCCACACACCAAAAAGCTCGGTTTTTCAATATACATTAAATATTTCATATCCTAAAATTATTAATTTGCTATTAACGACATTTTTACAGCTGTATTACATATAAGCGAATATCATCGAAATACATCATACCTGCACCGCCGGCAACCGGATTATTCCTGTTACCAAGTCCAAGGGTAAGTGAATTGACATTTGCAAGATTTACGCCGAACTTTTGCAGGTCGATATCCCATCGTGTCCACTCATCTATTGTTGCCGCATCAGGATTATCATGATTGACTACAGCGGTGCCATTGAGGGCAACATACAAAGTCTCAGCGGCATTAGCTGCCTCGCCTCTGAACCAAACAGTCAGCGTGTTGATACCGTTCACTGTCCAGTCACGATTGGAACTCAATGTAAGGGTCGCCTCAGATTTACCAACGGCATTGTCAAAAACAAAAGGCATCGACTGGGAGCCGCTATTAACAATAGCCTGCTCGGCAAAAGGTGGATTTGAATAGCCAACGATTGAACCGTTTATCGTTGGATTGTCGAATCCATCGACCCAGGCGATATATATCCTGTTACTATCGGGCTCAGCTTCATCAAGGTCATTGTAGCTCTCCATATCATCCACGACGATAAAGTTGGCCGTCGCAAAACTCCAGAGGCTGCCCATTTGAACCGAACCGTCGGCTTTGACCTCATCAACTCGCCAGTAGTAGGTGGTATTCCACTGGAGCAGTCCGGGGTCATAGCTTTCAGAGCCAAGGTTCCGGCTGCCTTTGTAATCCGGTGAACTGGTATCGGCGTTTTTCACGGTCTCTTCATCCGTGCCGAAATATACCTGGTGCGATGCGGCATCGGCCACAGCCGACCAGCTCATAGCCTGCGTCTGCGAAACATCCACAGCATGATTAGACGGTTTTGGAGCACTCGCCTTTAACGGAAGCTGAAGCGCACCGCTCGGAATAATTTGCCGGGGCCGCTTGATGCTTTCCCAGAACAACTGGGCAGTGGCCGTGTCCGCGCCTTCGAAATACTCCATCTGAATTGAGTAAAGCTCGCCACCAACCAGTTCAATGGGTTCACTTTCGAGAGTGTCCGTGGTAGGATTATCCCAAAAATCAATGATAAGCTCGCCATCGAGCCACAGCCTGTAACCATTGTTAGCGGTAATAGAAAAGGTATAAGTGTCTGTTATATCCACCTCGAGTTCGCCGCTCCAGCGGGCGGAAAAGTCATTAACATTGATACTCGGATCGGGAGAATTCTCTCCGGGTACATCGGCGTTACCCCAGCTAAAATCGACTCCGGGATCCACGCGGGTCAGCACCGGCTGGCCGCTGAGGTCTCTGTTGTTGAAGTATTCCGCCTTGAGACCTCCACCGGCCCTTGTAACCGTAAAGCTCCAGACGTCGCCTTTATCTGTGGAGGAACCGCTAAACTCATCAACCCGCCAGTAATAGGTCTTCTCTAATTCCAATGTACCGGGGGTATAAGTTGTATCCGCCTGGGGCAGACCTACAACAGCATTATTCACATCGTCAAAATTGTCGCCGAAATATATTGTGTGTAATTTCGAGCCGAATCCCGTACCCCAATTAAAGACTACATCCGGGTCTACAAATTTAGCCCCATCAGGCGGACTCGGATTGTACGCAATCTTAGGAGGAACTGTAAAGCTCCAGACAGGACCTTTCCATGGACTGTTCGGGTCGGCATCATTGACCTCATCGATCCGCCAATAGTAAGTTGTTCCCGGAACAAGACCATCGGGATAAGGGAATCCGGGAAAGCCGATGACAAGACTCGACGCCGGCTGGTTACCAACGAATGTTCCTTCGGCGCCATCGTTCACATCGTCAAAATTTTCGCCCATATAAACATCGTGCGAGAGAGCATAATCTCCCGGCATCCAGCGAAGATTAACCCATGTATCTTCATATATGGCACCATCAGCCGGAGTCGGATTCACGGCACGACTACGATCCTGGACTTCAGGTTTAGCACCAAAGTACACCCAATCAATCCATACCTTTGTGTTCAGATCACTACCAGCCATGCCCCACCATTGACCCTTCAGCATCAAATACATATTTACAGACCAACCGGGATGTTCAATGGTGTTTTCATCTGCATGCGTGTATTCCAAGACGTACTCCTGCGGATCGGGTGTAAGCTGTATGCGCGTCAAAAAGATGTCTGTCCACGAAGGAACTTCCGGTTTGGAGAGCTGGATCAATACGACCATTTCCCTTTCCTGATCAGACTTAGCTATAAAACCGAAAGGATATGTTTGACCCTGCACAAGCTGAAATCCCCCCTGTGAAATCCCTATGGAAGCCGCTGAGGAAGCGTCGGTAATATCTATCAATACCGAATTATTTCCTGACAGGGCACCACTTTGAACAACCTCCATATTGAAACCAGCAGAACCGTATGATCCCCATGCATTTAGACCATCGTCAAACTCGCCGTTTGCAATTTGATTTTCCTGAGCCAGGGAAATAGAGCCGGACAGCGCAAAGACCAAAACACAAGAGATTAAACAAACCAATTTTTTAGACATAATAATCCTCCTTAGAAACAACATAGAGTGTCGATTGAAATGCTCAATATCTTCACAGCGAAACACAAAGCCATCTTTAAGACTCGGTGTCTCACATAATATAAATCCTCCTCAATTCGTTAAATTACAAGAAATGTGCCAACAGGAAGATTAAAAGCCTCGGATGCCGGAATTTACGGGCACATAATCAATCTCACTTATACCAAAATATCAGCGCTTTTGTCAATGAAAAAAAAGGCCCATACCGAATTGGTACAGGCCCCGAATTTACAAAACTACATCACAGTTGTACTTAACAACCAAATCCCATTTAAGGTGCGGGTGGATACAGGTCGATATCATCGAAGTACATCATACCCGAACCGCCGGTAACGGATCTGAGACCGAGAGTAATCGTATTAACATTTGTAAGGTTAACACCCCGGTCTGCAAACACCTGAAGATCGATGTCCCATCGAGTCCAGGAAGCCGTCTTTGCTGCATCAGGATTATCATGATTTACGGTTGCGCTGCCATTTAGAGTAACATACAGAGTCTCAGCGGCATTAGCAGCTTCACCTCTGAACCAAATAGTCAATGTGTTCACTCCTTTTTCAGTCCAGTCACGCGGGTAAGTCAATGTCAAAGTCGCCTCAGATTTCCCGGCAAGGTTATTGTATTCCAAGGGCATTGATTGATTGCCGCCGTGAACGATAGTCTGCTCGGCAAAAGGAGGAACCGCATAGCCAACGAGAGAGCCGTTTGTCTGGTCGCCAAATCCATCCAACCAAGCATTATATATCCTGTTACTACCGGGCTGACCTTCTTCAATGTCATTATAGCTCTCAAAATCGTCCACAACAAGGAAGTCGGCAGTCGTAAAGCTCCAGGGCATTCCCTTCTGTGTGGCGCCGCCGGCCTTAACTTCATCAACCCGCCAGTAGTAAGCGGTATCCCATTCGAGCTTACCGGGGTCATAACTTTCAGAGCCAAGGTTTTTGCTGCCTTTATATTCGGGCGAACCTGTATCAGCACTTTGAACAGCGTCTTTATCCGTACCGAAATAGACCTGGTGTGAAGCGGCACTGTCACTTGCCGCCCATGTGAGAGACAGTACCTGAGATACATTGACAGCGCCCTGAGAAGGCATCGGGCTGCCTACGGCGCCCGGAGTCGAAAAGCTCCAGATTTCACCTTTAATTGTTTCGACACCATGGAATGCATCAACCCGCCAGTAATAAATCTTCCCTAAATCAAGCGTACCGGGGCTATAGGTCGAAGCTCCCCAGGGCATACCCCCGACAGCATTGCTGACAACATCATAATCGTCACCGAAGTAAATATAGTGCAATATTGCACCATAACCAAGCTCCCAGCTTAGGGCTTCATTCGGGTCCACAGAATCAGCACCATCAACCGGGTCGGGGTTGAAGGCATTCCTGGCTGCAATCAAAAAACTCCAGACGGGACCTTTATGCGTCGTAGCGCCATCGGCCTCAACATCATCGATCCTCCAGTAGTAGGTCGTTCCCGGAACAACGCCATCCGGATAAGGAAATCCAGGAAAGCCGACAGCAAAAGACGTCGAGACCTGGTTGCCCCGGAACGTATCACCGGTGCCGGCAGCCACATCATCATAATTCTCACCCACGTACACATCGTGTGAAGCCGCATAATCTCCCGGTACCCAGCTAATGCCCACAAAGGTATCCCGAAGTATGGCACCATCATTAGGGTCTGGATCAGTGCTAAGGTCAATAGCATTAACTACAGATGTGTTAAGCATAGCCAGCACTAAAACAAAAGGAACTAAATAAATCAATTTTTTAGACATAATAATCCTCCTCATATCGTAAAACTACATGAATAGCTCCCACAGTAAGACTACAACAATCAACCATTGCCGGAGAGCACAGAGACAAGCTTTATAAATATTAACAATAACAAAAAAGTTACTTTCCCATCAACAAAAGGGAATTTCAAAATAACCACTAATAATCTTAAAAAGGGGCTTATACCGAATGAACCAGTATAAGCCCCGAATTGACACTAATCTGCTACTTCAACGGTGCAAATCTAACTGCCAGCCAAATCTCGGCTTATTGCAGCCGGTTACTGCAGAATAACATCGTCAAACAATACCGTACCTGAACCACCGGCCTGCGGATTGGCTTTATCACCGAAACCAATGGTAATCGAATCGACATTGGTCAGGTCAACGCCCTGGTCAAAAAATGCCTGCAGATCGATAGTCCATTCCGTCCAGATGGCCACTGTAGCCGCATCAGGATTATCATTGTTGACCACAGCGGTGCCGTTGAGAGCAACATACATCTGCTCAGGAGCATTAGCCGGATCGCCTTTGAAATAAATCGTCAGTTTGGTCATACCATTGCCAGTCCAGTCACGCGGTGACGTTAATGTCAAAGTTGCCTCAGAATTCCCAACAGCGTTGTCGTAGAAATAAGGCATCGACTGCTTACCACCGTGAACGATATTCTGCTCGGCATAAGGTGGAAATTCATTACCAACGAGAGCTCCGTTTGTTGCCGGGCTGTCAAAGCCATCTACCCATGCATAAAAGATATTGTTGCTCTGGGCTTCAGCCGGATCGATGTCATTGTAGTTCTCCATATCATCAATAACAGGATAGGCGGCCGTCGTAAAGCTCCATACTTCACCCGTCCACGGACTACCGGCGTTGGTGCTATTGACCTCATCAATACGCCAGTAATAGGTAGTAGCCATCTCAAGCTGTCCAGGATCAAAGATTTCAGAACCGAGAGCCTGGCTGCCTTTCGCTTCCAGTGCACTTGCATCAGTACCGAAATAAACCTCGTGAGAAGCAGCTTCATCGCCCGGGTCCCATCTGAAAGTCGCTGTCTGGCTTACATCTGCGGCACCATTAGCGGGTGTCGGACGTCCAGCCCAGACAGGCAGCAACAATACGGACTGCGGAATGATTTCCTTGCTTAAGGATGGATTGGACCAGGACAGGTTTGCCTGCATGACAGCGCCGCCGCCGTATCCACCACCTGAGATGTTAGCTATTTCCGCGACTATCGGAACCATTCCAACCTCAAGGTCAACCCTGCCCTGATACTCGATAGCCATATGATGCGCCATCCAGTTATTGATAATCAACTGACCATCAACCCACAGGCGTACACCTGACTGAACATTCAAGTAGAACGTGTATGTCTCGGTGTATGGTATGTTCAATACACCAGTCCACCTGGCCGAGAATACAGGAGCATCAACACCCGGACCCGGAGCGGCTCCGCCCCAGTTATAGTCAATTCCGGGTTCTACGCGGCTCAGAATCGGTGCACCGGACAGATCCAGGTTATTCCAGTATTCGCCTTTGATACCTCCAATGCTGGCATCGCCGGTAGTAAAGCTCCAGATATCGCCCTTAAGTGTGGTAGCGCCATTGAATTCATCGACGCGCCAGTAGTAAGTCTTGCCCAACTCAAGGGTATTAAGTGCATAAGTCGTAGGAATCTGAGGCGCACCACCTGCGGCACTGTCAACTTCTTCGAAAGTTTCACCGAAATATACGGTGTGCATTCTGCCGCCCTTACCGGCATTCCAGCTAAGGTCCGCTTCCGGAGATACAAGCCTTGCGTTATCCGGCGGATTGGGCTTCCATGCAATGCTGGGGGGAATCGTAAATCTCCAGAGGTCGCCTTTCCATGGACTGTCCGGATTGGCGTCGTTGACCTCATCGACACGCCAGTAGTAAGTCGTACCCGGGACAAGGCCATCGGGGAAAAGGAATCCGGGGAATCCAGCTACAACAAACGGCGAGGCCTGGTTACCTATGAAGGTATCTCCGATTCCTTTGGTTACATCATCCATATTGGTGCCGATATAGATATCGTGCGAGGTCGCAAAAGCGCCCGGCGTCCAGCCCAGAGTCGCCCATGTATCCTGATGTATGGCACGGTCGGCAGGAGAGGGAGTGTTAGCCGCCGGATTTCCGCCAAGTCTTTTTATTTCGCTCTGTGTGAGTGCTCGGTTATAAATGCGGACATCGTCCATAATACCATTGAACTCGTCGCCGGCTGGTGCTTGTGCCCATTTATTTCCAATAAAAAGTTGGCCGTTAGAGACAGCTAAATTGCCGCTGAAGGCCGTTTCGCCAACCACGACCCCATCGTAATAAACCCTAATCATTGAGTGGTCATACGTAGCTGCAAGGTGTGTCCACTCACCTTGTGGAGGTATGTTGCCCGTGATTTCAAAATTCGAAGCAGGCGGTAAGTGCACCCTGATATTGTTGCCTCCTTCTTTAATGAGGCGATACTGGTTGTCCCCACCCCCTGAACTTTTTTGCAGGATTCTGTTGTTCCCGGTCCAGCTCGGATTTATCCAGGCGGCAATAGTTATTTCCTGGGTCATGTTCAAAGAAGGGGCATCCTCGACAAGCACAAAATTATATGGGCCCGTGAATGCCATCGCTCCGCCGATTTTACCTTCGGTGGTCCACTCCAAGGGACCGTTAAGGGTACCATCGTTCCCATTTCCCGATGAATCAGCGGCAATGTTACCCGTACCTTCATCGAACGTCCACCAGCCGACAAGGGCCGGGTCGGTGTCAAGGTCAATAGCGCTAACTACAGACGTGTTAGCCAGACCCAATACCAGAACAAAAGAAACCAGGTAAAACAATTTCTTAGACATAATAGTCCTCCTTACACAAGAATTAAAATAATTATGGATTATGCTTTGGCCACACACCAAAACACCCTTTACCTCCGACAAGCAACAAAACTAAGAATAAATCCGAAATCCAAATATCGAAATCCGAAACAAACCCGAAATCCAAATGTTCAAATTTCAAAACTTTATTATTTTGTGCCTGCCTTAAATACCTGAACCTGCAAAACCCCCGCTCTTGCTTATGGCAAGAAAGCAATGGAATACAGGTAACTTCAAAATAATGAGACCGATAACAACTTTTACACTCCATACATTCAACCTATCTTGAGCCCAGAAGATTATTTACGGCCTGCCGCCACCTCCTTTCTTCAAATGACAAATAACTGCCGTCTGTTGAAATGTAAAAACCCTATCTCCGAAGCAAACAACTTCGGCTTCTCTTAACCTCTATTTGTTGGTCTGTGCGGCCCGGAAAATGAAAAAAACAGAAGCTCCACCTGTAATAAAGCAAAAATGCTCTCAAACAGCGTCCGTTTAGGACACACACTTAACCGAGCGCAAGTTGCACCGATATTATTTATACCAGATTATCTACCTTTAATTCAAGAAAAAAATGGTTTTTTGGGGATTTTTTCCTAATCGTTGAGAATCGCTCTATGACACTCAACCCATTTTCTTTTTGCTTAAAACCAGCATAATCGGGGCATCTCATGAATACTAACCTGAAAAAACTCATTTTTAGGCCCTGTCTGTAGTAAATGACCGTCATAATGGCCGCCTTAGCTACCTATATGATGCTGAATCAAGAAAAAGATTGACACTCAATAGCGGTCGGAGTAAATAGCGTTTAGCTGTCGGGATTTTTACGTCACTGGCCGCCTCAATTTTATTTCGCTGTTTACGGCAAATGCTTTATCGATGAAAGGATGAACTCTATGTGGCTGTTAATCCTGCTTCTGCTTGCTGTTGTTTTCATCATAATTGCTACAACCAGGCTGAACCTGCACCCTTTTCTTGCACTTTTGATCGCCGCATTCGGATACGGTATCTTATGCGGAAAAATGTCACTTGAGCAAGTCGTCGAGGCTGTAAATGCGGGCTTCGGCGGCACTATCGGCTATATCGGTATCGTTATCTTAGCAGGAGCGGTCATCGGGACATTTCTGGAAAAATCCGGCGGTGCGTATAAACTGGCCGAGAGTACGCTTAAACTGGTCGGCAATAAAAATGTACCTCTGGCTATGGGCATAATCGGGTATATTGTCAGCATCCCCGTGTTTTGTGATTCGGCCTTTGTCATCCTTTGCCCTCTGGCCAAAGCGCTGTCACGCAAAGTAAAGATATCATTAGCGGCAAGTGCAATAGCGCTTAGCCTTGGTCTCTACGCCACCCACACAATGGTCCCGCCGACGCCCGGGCCAGTCGCGGCGGCTGGTCTGCTGGAGGCCGACCTTGGCCTGGTAATTCTATGGGGGGGGCTGGTAAGCATTGTCGCCCTTGCAGCGGGCTGGCTGTTCGCAATAAAGTTTGCAGACAGGAT
>JACNGQ010000073.1 GCA_014384025.1 Planctomycetota bacterium
CGTACTCACCCACCAGCGGCAGAATAATCTGACCCATCTGCGAAGGACTGTAGTTTTCTAACTTAAAGAATTTTTGAACTACCTGGTCTTTGTTTTCCACCATCGCAAGCGGATAATCTTCCGATATTGTGGGGACCTCGCCGAGCTTTGATTCTGATATGGGTTTGAGGAAAATCGTGCCGTTGGTCTGTTCGGCAATATAACCTTTAGTACGCAGCGCACTATAAATCATTGCCAGGGCTTTGCTTCTTGGCAGCTTCTCAGGTGAGTATATGGTTATTTTCTGTTTCAGCGACTCATCGGTGGGAATAATCACCTTACCGGTCCATGTCGCGAGCTTCTCGATAATGATTTTCATTTCCACATTTTTGAGATTCAGGTTTTCCATCGGCTCGTTTGGCTCGACAGGCTTACCCTGCTCGGTAATAACAGCAGTTCGTATCTGCCCGCTAACATCATCTGGTCCTCTCGAATCGCCCGCGGCCATTACCCTTGAAGGTTCGTTGACATCCCCTGGTCCTTCAGGTGTGCCAACGACGTCATCCGGTCTTTCAGGTTTGCTATCTTCAGAGGCTACTTCAGACTTGTCTGCGGCATCTGGCTTTTGAGCTTCAACGGATTTCTCCGCCTCAGCAACTACTTTGGCTTCAGTTGGTTTTTCTGCTTGTCCTGCTATCGGAGGCTCAGGAACAAAACCTACCCTCCAGATAATAAGAACCGCCGCAATACCAACTACTACTGATATTATTGACTTTAACCAGTCCATTTTTCTCACCTCATTAATTGTTTTATTGCTGTTCGTTATTTTGCCTGCCGCCTGCTCGGTCTCTGCCGCTTTCTCCATTACCTCCCGGCCGCCTGCCGCCCATTCTTTCACGCATTTGAGCTCTTTCCTCCTCAGACATACCCTCAAATCGCTCCCTCATTTGTCTTCTTTGCTCTTCCATTTGGGCTCTTTCTTCTTCGGAAAGATTTTGCATTCTATCCCCGCCCCCTCGGCGTCTGCCGCCCATTCTTTCACGCATTTGGGCTCTTTCTTCTTCAGACATATTCGCAAATCGCTCTCTCATATTTCCTCTTTCCTCTCCGCTTCCTTGTCCGCCAGGACGGTCGGCAGGTTGCTCACCATCTCCGGGCCCGGCTCCGGGAGCTGGTGCTTTCTGTGCAAGCTCCTGTGCAAGTTTCTCTGTGTCACTTAGTTTTTCAACCTTCTTGACCACCTTAGGTGGTGTAGTTGTTGCTTCGAATTTTGCTACTTCAACTACCCCTCTTGCACGATAGAATCTCACTTCCCTTATGCAAATTCCGATTACAAAGGATGCAAAAAGCACTGACGCCCAAACTATTACAAATATTAGTACTGTTCCTGATCGTTTCATTTTCTTTACCTCACTTTAATCCTTGTTTATAATTATCTGCCACCTCGTCGTCCGTCACCTGAGCCTCGTCCACTACCTGGCCCCCGACCTCCATCAGGCGGGCGTCCACCGCCCATCATTCTTTCACGCATTTCGGTTCGGAATCTTTCCCTTTCGGCTTCCGACATATTCATATATCTTTCTCTTCTTTCCTGCATTTCAGACCTGAATCTGTCCCTTTCAGGCTCAGACAGATTCTGGAACCTTTCCATCATTTCTCTTCCAAATCCACCACCGGGACCGCCCCCGGGTACTCCCTGGGAACCAACTGTAACCATCTGGGCATTTCCTCCTCCTGGTCTCGGACCCCCCTCCCCGGCCGTAGGTCTTGAACCCCTCGGTCCATCCGGCTGTGAAGATTCTCCTGAATTAATAGGAGAAAAGGTTTTTTTCTTGCCGTCCCATTCGATAGTCACTTGCGTAGCTTCAATTGCGACAATCGTTGCATCTCCCACCTTACTACCGACTTTATACAACTTGTCCTTTATTATCACTTCATCACCAAATATCCCCAATACCTCTTTTACGGGGTGCTCTTTCGGTGCAGGCGGTGCGAACAAGTTGTTCTTTTTGAGCGCATCTGCAAGCATCTTGTATTTGGCGAAGTACTTGTCTATATCGCTGGCATCCTCAGTATTTTGTTCAATGGCAGCCTTGACTATATTCCTTGCCTTGGCTGGAGCTGTAAAAAAGCCTGTTACCTTGACTAAAATCAAAACTGCCAAACCCGCTGAGACGCAAAGGAGAACGACAGAAACCAATTCTTTCTTGTCTTTCAGATAATCAATTTTCATAATTTATCTCCCTTACTTAAGTACTTCTATAATTATTTATCACCACGTTTTCCGCCACCAAATCTTTCATTCAATCCGGCCCTGATTTTGTCCCTTTCTCCCTCAGACATAGTTGGCCATTTCTCTTTTATCTCACTAAGTTTTTGTCTTACTTGTTCGGGCAGAGTTGGCCACCTCTCTTGTATGGCTATAAGATTTTCTTTATCAAGCTTAGCTCTTTTTGCCTGCATTTTGGCCTCAGACATATTCTGGAATTTATCCCCCTTACCACTAAATCCATCCGATCCAACTGCAACCATCTGGGCGCTTCCTTTGCCAGGCTCACCCTCCCTGGCTGTTGTTCTTGAACCACCCGGTCTGTCAGGCGGCGAAGATCCTCCTGCATCCATAGGAGAAAAGGTTTTGTTCTTGCCGTCCCATTCGATTGTTACTTGCGTAGCTTCAATTGCGACAATCGTTGCATCTCCAACCTTATCGCCGACTTTATACAACTTGTCCCGTATTATCACTTCATCACCAAATATCCCCAATACCTCTTTTACGGGGTGCTCTTTCGGTGCAGGCGGTGCGAACAAGTTGTTCTTTTTGAGCGCATCTGCAAGCATCTTGTATTTGGCGAAGTACTTGTCTATATCGCTGGCATCCTCAGTATTTTGTTCAATGGCAGCCTTGACTATATTCCTTGCCTTGGCTGGAGCTGTAAAAAAGCCTGTTACCTTGACTAAAATCAAAACTGCCAAACCCGCTGAGACGCAAAGGAGAACAACAGAAAACAGCTCTTTCTTTTCTTTCAGATAATCAATTTTCAAAATTTACCTCACTTACTTAACAAATGTTGATACTGTCAGGTCCATTGCAACTTCCTGAGGTTTATTTTTATCAATTCTAAGCCTCAGCTCCTCGATTCCAACCAGATACGGATTGTCTTTCAGGTTGGCCAGGAAATCGAGTGCATGCGTTAATCTGCACGTAGCACTGCATTTCATACGCAGCAATTTATACCCGTCCTTCTTGGAAGTTGTTTTGGAGGCGACCTGCAAAGGCTGGTTTGTTATTCCCGCTTTTTTGAATTGTTCGGTAAGTTTATCTACAAATAGGAATTTTTGATCTTCTTCCTCTATCGGCATCTCAAACTTAGGCACAATTGACATCAGGCCGGATTGTTTGGCCTTGTCAACATCAATAAGCTCCAGTTTGTTGTTCAGTATGGCTGTAGATGCTTGTGCCTTTTTCAAGCGGTCGAACACTTTGGACCCAACCAGAAATATGAGAATTCCTGCTATGCCTAAGGCACCTAATTTTAATGTCCGAATGTCTTTTTGGCTTAATTTATTTATCATAGTTCTTAAACCTTTTATACAAGTTTTTTATTTCGTAAAATTCTTATAATGAAAAGTTATCGTAAATTTGATTTTCTTGGTTTTGGCATCTCTGCTTGGAGTCATTTTCACACTGCTTATGTTCTTTCTGTCCTGCAGATTTTTCTCGAACTTATATAGCTGCTCATTGCCGGGCGCCTCACCGGTAATTGTAATCGGCTGACCCTTCTTAAAATGAAAATTCTCCAGCTTTATCCCATTCTCACCGCTGGCATTAATCTGACCTAAAAGTTCGAGTACGTCGGGCCTTTGCTGTGCAACCGATTTGATTAGTTGTTGCCGTTGCATCAGACTGTTGAGATCAGAGTCGGAAGCCGATGCTTTCAAATGCTTTTCTATTGTTATCGGACTGGCTATGCCGACAACACAATAGACGGCGATGAACAGCACCAGCATTACCGCTGCAATCCCGCCTGCTATCTTTGGTGAATAAACCCAATGTTCCTTCTCCTTTTTTAATGTTGGCTTATATATATGCTCGAAAATGTTAAGCTCATTTTCGCTCGTCTCAAACGCCATCATCCCGAGACCTATTGCTACTCGGTATTCGTAGATATCTTCAATGCCGACTTCGCTTGGGGTCCGCAATTCTTTAATGTCCGGCAGAGCTATTTGAGCATCTAATCCTGCCGAATTGAGAGAAGATACTAAGTTCATATGAGATGAATTGCCGTCTGAAAGCATAAAGATCGGCAATTCTGATTGGTTGCTGTACCCGAACAATTCCAGCACGCTGAACATGTCCTGTATGAATCTTTCAGAAGTTTGCAATTGTTCGGTTTCGTCCTCAGCGGTAAGATCCTCCATCCCGATATCCAGAATCATGGCATTGCACAATCGTCCGTTTTCAACCAGGCAAACCTGTGTATTCTGTCCTGCTATACTTACAACCACGGCGAGTTTTTCATTTCCGGAAAAGAATGCCTTCCAGGCCTGTGTTACTCCCTCGCAGTCTAATAATATTTTAGTCGGCACGAAATCTCGCACATTTTCTACGTAATCTTCTAACGGTTTTTTTCTTGCCGCCGCCACGATAAAGCCTACCTGTCCGTTCCGCATCTGGTCTGCTCGCCAGGCCATCTCCATTTGTTCTGCCGGAAGCGGCAGACGCGTTTCAGCTTGAAATTTAACTATAGATGCGGTTTCTTCCTCGCCAACGGCAGGTACGGTGATGCGATAAAAGGACACGCCCGCCGAATTAAAGCCGACGACGACTGCTCTGTGGCTGTCTGGGCTTCTATGCGCCATTGGCTCGGCAGACAAACCGCATTTGGCGGCGAAGGCTTTCCAGTTTGATGCACCATCTTCACTGCTCTTTGTCCAGAGAACATTTATTGCCCCGCTCTGCCGTAGAAGCTCGATAGCCTTGAGCTTACCTTCCTCACGCGCTATTGCTATTACAGAATGCAGAGTTTTGATATTGGTTTTAGTGCTCATTAATTAGTTGCTCCCTGATACCAGAAAAGTATCTTACATGGGCTTTCGACCCTGTCCACCACCGCTTCAGTTTCCAGCTTTGCCCCTTTTTTGCCGTTTCTGTCGGCCGTCGCCACACAGCGAATTGAATAGACATCGGATCGTGTGGTTACTAAATCCGCAATTTTCTGAAATGTATTAACACTCATCGATGGAACATCCATAAGTTCCCCAATGCTTTCCATCCCGTACAATAAAGTTTCTCGATAAGCTATTATATTTTCCGCTGTTTGCTCGGCCGAATCCCCGCCGCCCATCAAGGCTGTCAGTACTATCTCTGAGGCCGTATTAATATTTACTTTCCCCGGTATCTTATCACTGTCAACAACTGTTATCTTGTCTGCTATCTTCGAAAAAGTTTGCACATCCAGTATGCTATTTGAGCCGTTGCCTATCAAATCGCCGATACTATCATAGTCGCGGCCATCTACAATCTTTTCGGCCTGATCGTTGCTTATGCCAAGGGACCTCGATAGCTGACTCGCATTGCCCGAGTTAATATTGGTTTTTTTATTACCCTCGGCGTCTTTATTGTTGTCGTAAGAATAGCATGTCAGGTACGCTATCCATCCTTTGTCCAGCTCACTGTCTCCGTCGTCGTATGGCAGGCTCTCTTCACCGTCCTGTTCATTATAATCCAACTGGCCGTTGAGGTTGGTGTCTTCTCCAAAAAATAACTGTTCTGTTACATCCTTCACTAAAAGAAGCTCACGTATTGTACGCAGCGGGCCGTTCCGGGCCATATACCCGAACGGCAAGTTCTCATAATATCCGCTTTCGACGCCGCCTGTGCTTGGAGTATCATTTTCATCACGCCAGTCAATTATCGCATCGGCAATTTCTTCGAGCATTTCCGGTAATGCTAATAGCTGACCTTTTGTAACTGTATTTATGTTTAATTTACTCGCCTCATCAACAACTCGAACTGTAAACCAGCAGTTCTGCAGGTAAACATCATTTAAATCTTCCTCGTTATCACTCCACAAATCGGTCAGACAGTCACTTTCTCTTGTGTCTTCATTAAGTATGCCTATGGCTTTTTCTATTCCTGCGCGGGATGCCCACTTGCATCTGACACCTTCCAGTCTGGCAAGGCAGACTTTCGTATCAAGCCGGCTTTGGCGACCGAGTACCGAAACAATCACCATAAGCACCACTATTACCCACAGCACCGTTACAAGAACAAGCCCTTTGTTATTACCTTTATTACTCATTTTTTCAGCTAAACTTTTGCTTTGGGATTCTTCCTGATTTATCTGTTTCCGCCTGTCGGGGCACCTCCCCCGCCACCTGCCGGGGCGCCTCCCCCGCCGCCTGTCGGGGCACCTCCCCCACCGCCTCCTTGCTCTTCACTTTCAGAGGCTGCAACTGTGGCAGTTACGGACCTGGTCAGATTCACCAGAATGGATTCCATTGCCGGATTTCCCCGGCTCTGTTCTTTACCCACAATACTTACTTCAATTAACTGAGGTAAAACCTCCATTTCTTCCGGCCACTCGTTGGACCATTCTTCTCCGTCAAAGTATCTGACCTCGAAAATATCAATATCCTCTGCGATGACAGCTAAAATACCGTGTGGTTCATCATCATATTCATTATTGGGGTTAGGCCACAAACGCCTCGTTAGTAATGATTTTTCTCCGTCTTGCAGCAGAGAATATTCGACTTCATAAATATCACCTTCAGGCTGGTCTGCCCTGGCCTTCATCCTGTTGAGCGTGTAAAAAACCAGATAGCTGGCGTTGCCATCTGCTGATTCTTGAGTTATACCTATTAATTTTGTATTTTCATTATTCTCGTCACGATAGAAGTTAACAAGGTCCCGTGAAATCAGATTCATTGCAAATCGTACTTCTGCGGCGGCGCTGATATTAGTGTTCACCATCTCGGCGCTGCTTGTTATGGCCTTCAGGGTTCCAACAGCGACTAACATAATAAATCCCCCGATAGTCACGGCCACCATCACTTCTACTAATGTAAATCCAGGCGTTTTTGAATCAATCTTCTGCACTGCTACTCCACTTCAACCTCGAGATATACACTTACTCCATCGAGCATAGTATCAGCCGAGATACTGTATGGGCGATTGCCGTCAGCCCAGCTCACAGTTATTGTTACAAGATAAAGACTGTCGATATCCTGGTATTCGGTTAAAACTTTCCAGTGATATGCTGGTTCGTATCCTTCGAAATCTCCTTCCATCTGGCCTATGTCGATGAATTCGTCTATACCGATATAATCAATCATGTTAAGCTGTTTATCAAGCAAGGACGCAGCCACTTCATATCGCCTGTTAATGCGAGTCCCGGTAACGGACATCGTGCTGATTGCCCCTAACGTTAAAACAGCTCCGGAAAGGATGGCGCTGGCAACGAGGGTCTCAATCAGACTAAATCCATTTTTGTTATTTTTTGCCCGGATCATGATTCTGCATCCAAATCGATAACTCCGACATCCACGTCTTCAACTATGCCGTCATAAACTTTTGTCTTACCCGTTGCTGCCGAAATAGTAATTGTATAATGGGTTTTGCCGTCACCTATCTGAATTAAAGCCGTTTGCGCTGTACCATTGGCTGAAAATACTATTGACTGCTCATCCTCATCTTCCTTGGTTGCTGCCTCAAATCCTATTGGTGTAATCTGAATGTTCACGAACTGGGTTGCATCGTTAAATTTTACCGGCTTGCAAAAAGAATCCCTCACGATCATCTGTTCTGTTTGTCCGCCTTCTTCGTCTAATTCTGTTGTCGCTAAGTGAAACCCGTTATTGGCTGTATCTAATACGATTTTATATTGACGCTGTTTCTCAATCGCCATTATCCGCGCATATTTGGCGGTAAGGAAAAAATCACGCGCCGCTTTTTCAACCAGAAGCTTCTTATATGTCCCTATATAAACACCACCGCCGAGACCTCCCAGAAGTCCTATGATAACTACGACTACTAACACTTCCACAAGTGTAAAGCCGCATTCTTTCGAGTTGACCTTAAATTTTGACTTTTGCCTTTGCATTTCTTACAAACTCACCCGATTTCATAGCTTATGGCTGATGAACTGCCGGTTGTTTAGTCATTGAATACATCTTCGGCGTCGCCTTCGCCGCCCTCTGTGCCGTCTGCTCCGAGACTTACCAAATCGAAACTGCCCGGATTGATTTCACCTTCGGCGACATATATATAAGGATTTTCCCACGGATCAAGCAGTTGGCTGGCCTTGAGATACGGACCGTTCCATCTTTCCTCCAGCCCTGCAGGCGGACTCAGTAAGGCATCAAGCCCCATAGAGTCATCAGGATACTGCCCGCAATCAAGGCTGAATCTTTCAATTGCACCTTCGATAATTGTCATCTTGGGCTTTGCCAGGTCCTTTTTGGCCTTCACGATGGATTTAAACATTTTCGGGGCAACAAATCCTGCAAGTAGGCCTAAAATAACAATCACCACAAGTAGTTCTATAAGTGTGAATGCCTTTCTCTTCTGCTTCTTCCACTTCATTTGATCACCTTTCTATAAAAACTCAAAACTCAAAACTAAGAACTCAAAACTATTTAGATCATCCCTCCGCCAAGAGTTAATGCCACGATTGGCAAAAGCGTTGCTATTATTATGAATCCTATTATTAAAGCTAACAGTAATATCAACATCGCCGGGAAAATCGCCATAAATCTGTTTATCGCCGAGTCTGCATCTGTATCGAAGGTATCGGCGGCATTCAAAAGCAGTTCGTCAAGCTTGCCTGTCTGCTCACCAATCGAGACAATTTGCACTAACAGGGGTGGAAAATGTCCCGACTCGCTCAATGGTTCGGCAAGCGACTCGCCGCGCTTGACTTTTTCAGCCACTGCATCGATTTCCCTGCCCAGCAATTCGTTGCCGAGCGTATCACGAACTACACTAAGGGCTTCCAAAATGATTACCCCCCCTTTAGTTAGTGCCCCAAGTGTCCGGGCAAATCTACCCACCGCAATCGTTTGCAATACCTTGCCTAATACAGGTATTCTCAGCTTAAAAGTGTCCCACTTGATTTTGCCGATGGTTTTTGTCCATCTTGAAAAGTAATAAAACCCTGCCCCTATCGCGGATAGAAAAATCCATCCATAGACCTTGGTGAATAAAGTTTTCGAGAATTCGCTCAATCCCATCAACATCCTTGTCGGCAGGGGCAGCAAGGCGCCGGTTTCGCTTATCGTTCCTATTATGGTTGGCAGTATCCAGGTGATTATAATTGCCACTGACGCAAGCCCTATGCACAATACGAATATAGGATACGCAGAAGCATTTTTCATATTTGTCTTTATCTTCTCGTCCCGGGTCAGTATCCCCGCCAATTGGGCGGTCGTTTCTTCGAGAATTCCTCCTGTTTCACCGACTCGTATCATCGACAGATACAGCGGATTGAAGGCCTTCTTGTGTTTTTCCATAGATTCTGAAAGTGACTGCCCGGAGTTGACCGAATTCACAAGATCGCCTAACATTTCTCTCATCCCGGGCTTGTGCTGTTGCTCACGAATAAGCTCAAGACCATTCAGCAGTGGAAGCCCGGCCTGTAAAGCCGTGCTTAACTGAGTGGTCATGGCTAAAACATCTTTGCTGCTGACCTTTCGAGAGCCGAACCGCAAAAAACGGCTCAGATCCAACAAAACCTTCTCTCTGTCTTTAGAACGTGGTCTGTCTTTGGCACGCGATGCAGCGATTGGTGCATGGTCTTTCTCGAACAATTCTGTTACGAAATGACCCTTATCCGCCAGAACGGCCACAGCACTTCTGCGGTCAACGGCCTCGATTAGTCCCTTGACGTGTCCCCCGCCTCTGTCAACTGCTTTGTATGAATACTGACTCATTTCTTATATCTTTTACTTGTTCAGAAAACCTTCGCATTACTCGTCTTCACTTATAGTCTTTGAAACTCTGAATATCTCCTCAGGTGTCGTAATGCCTGCTAAAACTTTGCTGATACCATCGTGTACCATACTAATATGGTCCGCAGGGGCTGCTTTTATAAGCTGTTCTGTGGTTGGTTTTCCCGCTATCAATTCTCTAATCTTGCCGGTTACTCTGAATAGTTCAAACATACCTAATCGCCCGGTCATGCCTGTATGGTTGCACTCATTGCAGCCGGCGCCATGATAGAACGTTATACCGGGTTCTATCTTCATAGAACCGTTTAGGCTCTTTATGAGGTGTTCGTCGGGTTTGTAAGGTTCTTTGCACTTCAAACAAATTTTACGCACCAGCCTTTGGGCCAGCACCGCTTCCAGAGAGCTGGCTAACAGGAACGGCTCGACACCCATATCGATTAATCTCGTGA
>JACNGQ010000282.1 GCA_014384025.1 Planctomycetota bacterium
GCCGGCTGGTGATATTCCCTGTGGAAGTACCGGTGAACTGCACGACCAGAGGGCTGTTGCCGCTTCTTGGTGTTGCCGTAAAGTTCGCAACCGGAGCCAGAGACGTCACTTGTATATAACCTTCCATCGTTTTGGTGTTTGAACCGCCCGGGCCTGTCACAGTTAAGCTTACTGTGTAAGAACCGGTTTTCTGGTACGTATGGGATGGACTCTGCTCGGTTGAAGTTGTTCCGTCGCCGAAGTTCCACAGCCGGCTGGTGATATTCGCTGGCCCTGTGGAAGTGCCGGTGAACTGCACAGCAAGGGGGCTGTTTCCGCTTCTTGGTGTTGCCGTAAAGTTCGCAACCGGAGTCGAAGGCCCAAATTGTATATAGCCATCCTTAATCATGGTATCTGAACCACCCGGGCCTGTTACTGTCAAGCTAACTGTGTAAGCGCGTTCGCTCGTATATGTAACAGGCGATGGAGTCCGTTCGGATGATGCTGCTCCATTACCGAAATCCCACCTCCATGTTGTAATACCTCCAAGAGATGTTGCTTCTATATTAGGATAGCTAGCAAGAGCAGCTCCACAATAGGAATCATCAATAAATTGTACTTCCATGGGATTATTGATGTTTATTGATTCTCTTGTAAAGTCCGCAATAGGACGCCTTGGTGTGTAAATTTTGATGTAGGTTCCCTGAGTTTCGGTATCAGAGCCATCCGGATCTGTTACCGTCAAGCTAACGGTGTAAGCGCCTTCGTTTGAATATGTATGAGACGGATTCTGTTCGGATGATGATCCTCCATCACCAAAATCCCATGACCAACTGGTTATATCTCCTGTGGATTGGTCGCTGAATTGCACCGTCGTATTTAGAAGACCGGTTGTAGGCCCACCTGAAAATCCTGCATCGAGAGGTTGATCTCCTAATTGTGGCTCCGCTTCGGAAGTTGTCCATTGAAGAGCGGCAAAAGCATCTACTATCCCCCAGCCGTATCCTGTGTCCCAGCCTTCTGCTCCCTTGTCTTTTGCAGTGGATTCTAATGCCTGCCTGACTTCTGCCGGTGAGCTGGCGTTTCCGTTGGCTATGAGAAGGGCCGCAACACCCGAAACATGCGCAGCAGCCATTGAAGTGCCTTCCATAAAACCATAACCCCAGGATATTGCACCGTCTCCGGCTATTTTATAAGTCTGCTGTAAAATACCGTCACCGTAAGCATCGCCGTTCTGGTCAACCTTAAGGTCTCCTCCCGGTGCTGCCAAATCCAGGCTTGCTCCGTGGCTGGAGTAATAAGCCAAAGTTTCATCGTAACGGGTGGCTCCTACAGCAATAACGTAATCATCGTAGGCAGCGGGATAACATACGCCACCGATTCCATCATTACCGGCCGCGGCTATTAGTGTTACTCCGCGGTTATAAGAGTAAGCTATTGCCTCCTCTAAGACTATTGAAGGTTCAGTTCCTCCGAATCCCAAGTTAATCACATGGGCGCCGTTCTCGGTTGCCCACATAATACCTTCGGCTATATCGGCATAAGTTCCGGCACCGCTTCTGTTCAACACTTTTATTGGCATAAGGTAGGCATCGAAGGCTACTCCGGCCGTTCCGAGATAGTTACGGGTATTTTGAGCGATGGTTCCGGCTATGTGAGTTCCGTGCCCGGAGACAGAATCATCATTAGGATGCTCATCATGGTTAACAAAGTCATAACCGGCTGCGAAAAGAGTGTTGGCTAAATCTGGTGCCTGCTGATAGCTGATGTCAGAGCCTGAACGTTTTTTTTCGCTGTAATTTTCATAGGCAATACCCGTATCAAGAACTGCCACAATTACTCCGGTGCCGGTTGAAATATTCCAGGCTGATTCGGCCTTAATGCCGCCGAAGCTGCTATTGTACAGGTGCCATTGGTGGGGATATAGTTCGTCGTTTGGCGCCTTCAGAGCATAAGCGATATAGTTCGCCTCGGCGTACTCGACTTTGGCATTTGCCTGATAAATTTCGACCATCTCGGCAACTGTCTTGCCGTTTGCTATTTTCAGTTTTCTAAATCCTGCAAACGGGCTCGTATAGATAGTATAAACACCTTGGGTTGAATTTAAGGTGTCTATGGTTTGTTCTGAGACGTTCGGTTTGAATTTTACAAGAAACTCACCCTGAACGTAGTACATTTGTCCTGCACGGGGCAGAACCTCTTCAAAGATTTGACCTACAACAACCCTCTCCTGAGTGTAAACTGAAACAAGTAAAAGCATGACCAGTGCACTCGAATATTTCTTTTTCATGACTCACACCTCACTACTAAAACAATTGTTTAGAAAAATTTACTACCTCCTTACCGTGGGGAAATCGACAATAAGTTGTTATTTGAAATGAATAAATATTCATTTCAAAGCACGAAGCTTCTTAAGCTTCAAGCCTTGAATAACAACCTCTCCTCCATTGAGAAACTAATGAAAATACACCTGTTGGGTTAGGCCAAAAAAACCGCAAATGCCCAACTTTACGGGCACAAATTGCCCAGTATAATTTATACCAAATTACCCATCTTAACGTCAAGGGAAATACTTTAATTATTTATTAGCATACCTTGTTGATAAAGTGCAACGAGAAGGCAGTTAAGTCTATTGTAGAATCTCATGTACCCCCCAAACTTCAATTTAAATCGCTTCAGAGGCTATGTATGCGACGAACTTGGCTTATCGGCAAGAGATTTATTGGGGCTTCTTTGGGAATGTTTTTTTCGGAAGTTTCTGTTCTGGTAGTTTTTCGGGAAAGAATTTGCAAAATTTCCACAAATAAGTTAGTTTACTGTATTAGGCCGAGTGGCGGAATGGCAGACGCTGGGGACTTAAAATCCCCTGCCCGTAAGGGGCGTGTGGGTTCGAATCCCACCTCGGCTATTATCGTATCTCGCCAGGCGAAGTGCGTATCTCGTAGTATATATAGATGTTAAGAGTAAAATAGTCCGTTGATATACAATTAACTGATGATGTATTGGAGTTAGATAACATTGAATAAGAACTATAAACTTGCAAATGTGGGAAAACCAAATCTTTTTCGAGAGACGTTTCCATATACCGATTTTCCCAAAGCAACCTTCGATAAGCAGAAAGTTGCCTGCGAAATACCGGAGAATATATGGATAACAGATACGACCTTCCGTGACGGCCAGCAGGCTCGCCCGCCCTATACACCTCAGCAAATACTCAGGATTTACGATTTGCTCCATGAAATAGACGGCGGGACAGGACTGATTCGTCAGTGTGAGTTCTTCTTGTATTCGAAGCGCGACCAGGAGGCGATAAAACTGTGCAGAGAGCGCCGATACGAGTATCCTGAGATAACAGGATGGATAAGGGCTGTGGCCGATGATTTTAAACTGGTCTCGAAAATGGGGCTGAGCGAAACCGGTATTCTCACCTCGGCGAGCGATTATCATATATTCCTGAAGCTGCGAAAGACGCGGGCACAGGCTATGGACGCATATCTGGATATTGTCAAAACGGCCTTAGACAGTGATGTTATTCCACGATGTCACTTCGAGGATATAACCCGGGCTGATTATAAAGGTTTTGTTCTTCCTTTTGCCGCGGAGTTGATGAAACTTTCAAAAGAATATGATAAGCCGGTCAAGATTCGGCTTTGTGATACGCTCGGGTTCGGCCTGCCGTGGGCACAAGCTTCTCTCCCGCGGGGCGTTCCGAAACTTATCCGGGGTCTTCGTCAGATAGGAGTCCCGCCCGAATGGCTCGAATGGCATGGCCATAACGATTTCCATAAGGTTCAGGTGAATGCCGCGGCGGCGTGGCTCTACGGATGTTGTGCCGCAAACACTGCGATATTCGGCTGTGGTGAGCGAACCGGCAATCCCCCTCTTGAAGCGATGGTTGTAGAGCACGCCCAGTTGAAAGGGATGACCAAAGGCGTAAACTATGCGGCAATAACCGAGTTGGCTGAGTACGCTGGAAAGGAGCTGGGTTTTGAGATTCCCCGGAACTACCCGTTGGTCGGAATGGATTTCAATGTTACTCGGGCCGGTATTCATGCGGACGGCTTGTTAAAAAACGAGGAAATATACAACTGCTTCGATACCAACGAATTGCTTAATCGTCCTGTAAGTGTCGCGATAACCGACAAGACCGGTGCCGCCGGTATCAAACACTGGGTCGAAACCATGTACGATATTCAAATTCCCAAGCATGACCCGCGGATAATCCAAATCAAAGACAGAATTGATGCAGAATACGCCGCCGACAGGGTCTCGATGATTTCTGATGAGGAAATGTTTGCCTGGACGAGGGAAGCTTTTAGTGGTAATCTGCCCCCGTTAAGGTTGTAGGGGCAACCCCATGTGGTTGCCCTAATCTCTGCGTCCCGAAAGGGCAGACACTGATTATGCCGGATAAAAAAATCAAGGCGGTATTGTTCGACCTCGGAGAGACCCTCCTGGACTTTGGCAAGGTCCAGCCGGGCCAGATTTTTTGTCAGGGAGCCAGATTGTCCTATGATTTTCTCAAAAGCTGTGGCCAGCCCGTCGGCAATTTCAAATATTACTGCCTGTGTAACATGGTGGCACTTCAATTTAGACGCTTGATTTCCGGTATAACCAGAAATGATTTTAATTCCCTGGCTCTGTTAAGATGGATTGGTGTTAAAAAAGGTATTCGTCTTGACGGACAGCAATGGCGGCATTTTGCATGGCTTTGGTACGAACCTTTATATAAAGTCGCCACGGTCGAGCCGGACTTAAAAGAGACTCTGACAAAACTGAAAAATTCCGGCCTCAAGCTCGGCATCGTTTCAAATACCTTTGTAAGCGGCGATTCCCTCGAAAAACATATGGAGCAGGTGGGAATATTGGATTTCTTCGAGCCCAGGATGTATTCGTACGAGTTTAATTTTCGAAAGCCCGACCCACGGATTTTCATGATTGCCGCCGAGAGGATTGGCGAAGCCACGGAGAAAATAATGTTCGTGGGAGACCGTATTAATATGGACATTGAGCCTGCGCTAAAAGCCGGTATGCGGGCCGTGCTGAAAACCGCTTATACAAATAACGGTAAGAAAATCCCTGCCGGCGCCTGGAAAATAAATCACATTTCAGAACTCCCCGCCCTCATAGAAAAAATCAACTCCCAGGCAGTATCAAACTGACCCGTCAATCCTGCGAAAGCTGTCCTGAGAGAGATGTTTAATCGTTCTACAATGGCAAAACTCAAGACGAAGGGTATCTGAGAGAGCCTTGGGAAATTACACCTGCTCTATTCTCCTTTTGTTCTTCAGCCTCTTTGAATCATCACAGTTTTTAACCATTCCTGGGCCATCAATTGTGCTCCTGCCATACTTGGGTGAACACCGTCTCCTGCCCAATGGCTGGGAGAAGCCTGTTTTACGGCATCGTCAAACATAGACTGGAATGGGACGAACAGAGCATGAAACTCTTTTGACATTTTCCTGGCAACGGCACGATACTTATCGAACTCAGGAAACCATTTATCGTTAACAGCGCCGCAGCGAAGCACAAACGGTTCACATATGACCAGTTTCAGATTTGGTAATGCCTTAAATGTCCCTTCGAGTAATGCCCTGTAGTCTTTTTCGTATTTCTCGACAGTGCCGTCGTAATTACCATTAAGTGCATGCCATATATCATTGACCCCGATCAAAATACTCAAAATATCAGGCTTAAGATCCAGACAATCCTTGTCCCACCGATCTGCCAACTGAAATACTTTATTTCCGCTTATGCCTCGACTGTAGATTTTCAATCCGTCACCTGGTCGATTGGCTAATAGTTGAGCGGCAATTGAATAGACATAGCCCCTTCCTAATGCATCTTTGTCGTTGGCATTATTTTCTCTTTT
Organism: Planctomycetota bacterium; assembly: GCA_014384025.1. Classification (GTDB taxonomy): domain Bacteria; phylum Planctomycetota; class Phycisphaerae; order Sedimentisphaerales; family Anaerobacaceae; genus NIOZ-UU13. Next base: position 5,852 of record JACNGQ010000282.1, read on the forward strand.
TTTGTCCCGTCCGGCATCGGTTATGGAATCACCCTGGAATACGATTACGCTGCCTTTTTTGATAATAGATTTTCTTTTATTAGGGGCGGAACTGGAGGCAATGTTATTGCAGCCGGAGACTATCAGCGTCGAACCTCCTATTGCAGTTGCCGTCAATGATTTAATAAAATTACGTCGTGAGTTCAAATTACTACTTGTCATTGTTTGTCTCCAATATTCAGCAATAAGTTAATAACCAGTATCTTCTCGGCATTACATTTACCCTTCATTCCTTGATGATGTCACGTCTGTCAAAATGCCTCACTGCTTAATACAATTGTGTGTCTGTAAAATCAAGAAAAATATACGTCCGGCCCAGGATTTTATGTAAAACGAAGTATGACAGCCGCTGAGAAAATGCAGTGAGCAAAGTGGATAGTATTTTCGTTCATTGCTTGCCCACAGGGTCAGGTATTGTCTATTCCATTCCGTCTTTTTTTGAAATGTTCATAGGCAATCATTGCAACATTAAATGGCAAAATACTCACCAGACCGAGTTCGGCTTTTTCTGCCATATTTGCAGGATCAATTAACTTGTAATCATCCGGGATATTTGGGTCAAAAATACTTTCGTCAATTTCCACATCATATTCGATACTGTGCATAACTTCTTTATATCTGAATTCCTTAAACCCGGTCAGAAGCCCTTTGCCGACAAAACCCTCACCCTCGATTCTCTCAGGCAGCAAAGTCTCCTCGTTCACCCACACACGTATGTTAATATCTTCAGGGTGAAGAAGATATCGTGGAAGCTGCGAGAAAAGCTTCACGTCTTTCACTTCAAATCCTTCGGTTCTCACTCCATCAATCACCCTGCTACCCAATCTTGTGCACCTTTCAGAACCAAACAGCTTCATTATTCCTTCTTTATTCGCAGGATTTATGTATTTGACTACTGACAGCAATTCCTCATTCAAATCAAAACGCCAATACATTTTGTTCTGTGGAAAAACGACTATGGCTTTCTTTTCCGAAATCGAACAGTAAGCAAGCATGGTTAATTCGCCGTCAACATACGACTTTTCGATAGATCCATGATTCGGTGAGAAGTATCGCTTGATTTCACATTCAAAAAAAGGTTCCTCCTGGCCCGTTTCAGTAAGAGCACGGTCCGCCTTGGCCGTATAAGAACTCACTTTTTCTAATCTCTCGGCCACATCAGCCCAAACTACACTTGTGCCGTTAATTGAATTACTAAATTGATGTAAGCCGATTATTACTAAAATTATCACCGCCGCGGCTATTTTTGTAACTGGACTTCTCATAATTATTCTCCAAATGTTAAACGCCCAAACAGAGCGTGAAGTTTGCTCGTCGGACATTTGTGATTTGCAGATTCGAATTTCTTTTTCATGGATAGATTTCCATTTATCAAAATCGAACTTTAAGTTTTCTCGGCCGACTGCACGAGAGATAAGTTCACCCAATGATTTTTTGTTATTTTCCTGATTCATAATTCGATCTCGGCAAAGCCATTGTTTTTCAGATGCTTTGCAATTTTTTTCCTTGATCGGACCAGTCGGTTATTAATAGCGCCTTTTGATAACCCTAAGACTGATGACATTTGCTCGTGCGACATATTGTTGTAATATCGCAAGACAATCAACTCTCTTTCGGAAAGAGACAATCTTCCAATAGCCTGCTTAACTGCTTGATTTTCCTGCTCATTATTGCCGACATCTGCTAAAGGCAGCACATTCTCAGTGTCTATGCCTCTAAGCTTCTTTTTGACCATGTCTTTGGCAACATTTCTACAGATTTGAGCGAGCCAGGGGCCGAACTTTTCTTTACTTTTCAATTTCTTCAGATTTTTAAGAGCTCTTAGAAACGTTTCCTGTGCGGCATCTTCGGCTAAATGGTGGTCTGTTAGCACAGAATATGCGATTGCTGCGATAGAGTTGTAGTATCTATCGCATAGCTTACCGAAGCTGCCGATATCGCCGCTTAAAACCAAATCCAACAATTCTGTTTCTAACGCCTTTGTCACTCTATATGCTAACTTTCTTACACGCTGATCAGCGTCCATTATATAGTCTGTCTTAAGGTGCAAAAAAAACCGCAAAAATCAGTTTTTTTCGGATTGTTGGTAATTTTACTGATTTTTCGGTTGAAAAGCGCATAAAAAAGGGCCGAGCCAAACCAGCCCGGCCTTTATAATAAATATTGTTCGGCAGCTTTATTTCGGTAGGTTTTCAGGCGCGACGTCCTTTACACTCAAATCGCCATAGATAACGCGGTAAGTATCTGAGCCATCCGGGCGGTACCAACAAACTGGAGATTCCGCATCGCCAAGTTTGACATTCTCGCCCGCGTAGTGCCAGTCGTTTTCGGCCTTTAGGAGTTTAAAGAATATGAATCCACGAATCATCTTCAGCCCATACTCCTGGTTTTGTTCTTGTGAATGTTGCGAGGCTAGTTTGCGTATCTTTGGGACGTCATCCATATATGCCTGGGAACTAAAATCATTCGGAAAGACACCATCCAGTATAATCTCTGCCCAGATACGAAGGGTTTCGATCAGGTCCTGTTCGGTTGACCCTGTAAGGGAAAGCGCAGCTTTGGGCATTGTCGAGTAGCCTTCAGGTATCTCCATACTGAATAATGATTCGTCCATTTCGATATCGAATTGGAAATCCGTATAATAAAAATGCATCTGACGCCATTTCTGTTCCATTCGTATCGGCAGGGCGCTTTGTGGGTCAGCCCAGACCGTAAACTCTACATCAGGGCCGGTAGCCCGAAAACCTTTTGCAATCTGGCCATCTATTTCCTTCTCGCCGAGTGGCTCGACCGAAACATCAGGATCATTCTGTATTTCCGTAACCACGTTTCTCAATACTTCCAGGACGTTTTCGGGTTTCTCCGGCAAATCTTTCAGATCGATTAATGCCGATATTTTCTGTTTCGGAGTCAATGTAAGCATCTGTAAAGTATCGTAATCAACGATTACTATCACCTGTACAGTCTTCCCGTCCGGCGATAACACTTCACTTCTGACCCGTTGCGTACCCATGTTCATAACCCTGGTGACGGGAATATTTTCTCCCTCGACCGGAATAACATTAAATACCACAGTACGGGCGGTTAAGATGGGCCGGACAACATCAGCCCACGCGACACTTTCAGTTGGAACACCAAGAAAATATATGCCCGCGACTACTAAGGCAATTATCACCGCCGCCGCGGCTATTTTTCCTGTTCTGCTTTTCATGATTATTCTCCATAGGATCGGTTTTGAAGAGACCGATCCAATTACTTTTTTATGAGCTGCAAGCGCATCGTCGAGATTTCTTTTGGACATCTCGGCTCGAGGCTCAACTCGTAGCTTGTTTATTAATTTTTCTATATTCTCTGCAGGTCTCATCATGTCGCCTCACCATTTACTATTGACCTCAGTTTATCGATTCCATATCGGTATCGGCTCTGCACGGTGTTGACGCTGACCTTCTGCAAACCGGCGATTTGCTTGAACATCAGGCCGGCTTTAAGATGCAGCACCACAACCTCTCGCTGTTCATAAGGCAGCAACGCAATTGCGCTGGCAACCATTTCGAGCCGCTCGTTGCAAACGGCCGCCGGCTCGGGACCTTTTTCGTCGCAGGTAAACATAGCGGCCTTATTAAGAGATTCGGAATTTCTGCTTCGCTTTCGCATCAGGTCGCGGCAGCGGTTTGCAACACAGGTTGCAAGAAAACTTCGCAGGTTGCCTTCGGGCCTGATTTTATGTGCCGATTCGGCGAAGGCGACGAACGAATCGTGCAATACATCCTCAGCAGCACCCATATCATTTAAAAGAGCCGTCGCGACCGTAAGGAGATAGACCTCGTACTTTTCGTAGATTCGGCGTAAGGCATCAGCATCCCCGCGTTTGAATCTATACAGTAGCAGTCTATCCTCTATCATTTTGCCGTTTCAAAGCTCCGGAACTTTCGGTTCTCACTATTATCACGTTTTACATGCAGACCATAGTCTAAAAAACTTTAGATTTTTCCATTTTTATTTTTACACAGGCGCATAAAAAAAGGCCGGGCTAAGAATAAGCCCGGCCCGAGAATAGACATGCCATTCCACTCTTTATCGTTGTTTGTCAACGATATAAACGGTCATGGGGCGCGTTTGTTCGGTGAAGGTAATCCCAAACTGCTCCTTGAACCATTTTCTGGCGATTGCGATCGATTCGTCACCGCGCCAATATGGGGACACGCTGCTGATGGCAACGCTTCCGGAAGATTCCCCTTCTTCGGGTTCGCAAGGCAATCCGGTTTCGTCGATGATGATGATCTTGTCGGCAGACAGATGATAATCCTGATAATAAGCGAAGCCTTCAAAAAGCTCTCTGACCGATGTCCGGCCACGACCGGAAGCCATGCCGGGCATCGTATGCCGGGCATCGCCCCGAGAAACAGGGGCCTTTACTTCTTGCC
>JACNGQ010000243.1 GCA_014384025.1 Planctomycetota bacterium
TCAGCATCAAACCGCCCGCCCATAATGTTTCATCGTCAGGGTGTGCTACAATTACAGCACAATTATTGTAAGTCCACATGTGTTTATGTGATTGGGTTTTAGTCATGATTAAAGTCCGGCAAGTAACAGGATTACATCCAGGATGAATAACAGGACGATTGTTGTTTCAAGTAATACCATCCAGAAATTTACCCAATCCTGTTGGAGTAACTGGTAAAGATCACCAAGGGTTTTAAGTTTCTCGCGTATAACCCGGTACCAGTCGGCCAGATGGAAACGATTAGACAGGCTGGTGTATATTCTTGCCAGATGCCAATCCCCGAAAAATTTCGTTATATTCGATAATTCATCGCTAAACCTGGCAAGATCAACGCGATTCTCACGGAGACTTCGATGTATTTCCCGGCTGACTTTTACCCTGCGCTTTGTTAAGTCACGATAAGCTTTCTCTAACGAACCATCCAAAAGGCGGTCATACGCGGAAAGTTCGACCAACTGAACGTTGGCTACTTCCATGATATGCAAAATGTCATCAAGGCTGTCTTTTTCGCCAACAACCAAAGCTGCATCCCAGTCTATCACGACCAAATCATGGGAATAATATGTCAAGTATTGCCCGGTTGATTCTTTTGTTTCCTGTTCGGACAAATCGGCGGTATTGGCCTCTTCGGTTAAAAGGCCGGCAACTTCACGCCGATTTGTTTTTAGCCAGTCTTCAGCCTGAGTTCTTGAACAACCATCGCTATGAGGTAAATCATATAAACAGAAAACGGTATAGTTTTCTATCTGGGTAAGATGGGATACCGGTTGAATACAATAAGGCTCTAACTCCTGTTTAGCCTGTTCGGCTAACTGCATAACTTCATCTTCGATACTGCTCTGAGCAAATTTAAGCTCGTGATAACTAACTAAATCGACGATTTTCTCAACATGGAATGGTACGCGAATTTGGATACTAATAGCCCCAACACTGAAGACCTTAATGCTACGTTGAATCCGGACGGCTTCGCTGTTGATATGGCGGAGTTCTACAGGAAGCTTTGCCATTTGAGGCTGGTAGAAAAAAAGCTGCCTGGGACTGCGTTTGCTTGGTCCGATGGAATAATTTTGTAACGATTGCCCAATAAGTTCAGCGACAGGCCGGCGTTTCATATCGTATGCTATATCAAATGCGTAGATATATACGACCTCGCCACAATACATAAGGTTCTTCTGATTATCGTCAACAGAATTATATTTTTGTTCGTTTTCCATAACGACATCTTTTTTCTACTGTATTTTAATGTTAAACATGCTCAGCTTTTCCACCAATCTGAGCAATTACTGTGGTCAGGGCAACTCAGGACAAAATCGACCAATTCATTAAAATCAGCGGTTGCAACGCAAATACGTGAATCGGCTGCACCATAATAAATAAAAACCGTGTCTTTCTTTTTTATCCATCCGCATGGAAATACAACATCATCGACATCACCTTCACGTTCATAATGAGCTTTGGGACCGAAAATCCATTCGTCGGTACGTCGAATGACCTTGGCGGGATTTTCCAGGTCAAGCAGCGCAAGCCCTAATCTGTAGATCGATCCGGAAGCGGTTGTTCTCACACCGTGATACAGAATAAGCCAGCCCTCTTTGGTCTGCATAGGCGGTGCGCATAAACCAATCTTATTCGCATCCCACCACCCGCCCTCTCTTGCTTGTATTATTTCATGATGCTCGCCCCAGTGTTTAAGGTTCGGCGAAAAGGATAACCATATATGGGCTCCGAGCATAGCAGACTTAGGGACCGGTCTATGCAGCATTGCCCAAAGTCCGTTGAACTTAACAGGGAAAAGAGCGGCATCCTTGTCTTCGGGAGGCATTACCGGCCCCATCCGTTCAAAAGACTTGAAATCACTGGTCATCGCCAGCGATACAAGAGGACCGCCTTTTGAATAGGCCGTATAACAGATAGCCCACTTATTCAATTCTTCAAGCCGGGTTATCCGCGGGTCTTCTATTCCCCAAAGCTCTTCAGGATACTTTTCAGGTTCAGGTTTTAAGAAAGGCATCTTTTCGATTTGCCAGTTATTAATTCCGTCATCACTTCGAGCCACGGTCAAATGTGACATACCTCTAAAATCTTCAACCCGCGCCAGTAATAATATTTTACCGCCTACCTCTGCAGCGGCTGCATTAAAAACAGAATTTGCCTTGTACGGCCAGTCTTCGACTGTAAGGATAGGGTTGTCGGGATATCTTCGAAAAAGATCATGTTTTGAGTTCTGATTCATCAGTTTCCTTTTTTTATAGTTTTTCCTTATCTATTGTTTTAATAAATCTCACTATTAAAAAGCGGCTGCTTTTCCATAGTCGATGTAACTAATATCCCATTACAATCGGCTGTTATAAGGCAAAGACGTGAACTGGGTTCATTATAATACACAAAATAAATTTATTTGTTCAACCCTACCGCTGACAGAAAAGCCTCAAGATTCTCCGTAGGTACATCCGGAGGCATTCCCCCGCCGCAGGACAGGATAATCCGGCTCTTGTCGCTTACCGATTCGAGCTCCGTTTTGATGCTGCTGCACACGTCTTCGGGCGTACCTGCTGCAAGTACATCTCGTGTTGGGATGTTTCCGAGCAAGGTAACAGCATTTTTGGTAAGCTCCTTCATCTTGGCGAGGGTGTGCTGGAAGCTGAAATTGAAAAGATTCACACCGATTTCGGGAAGATATGGTGCGCAAACAAGTCCGGCGGCGTCGTTGTGGAAGAATTTCACGCTAACATCAAGTGATTGGAAAATACGTCTCAGATACGGCAGGGCCGCCTCTTTGAAGTCTTCCTCGCCTAAAAAGCCTACGATGTCATCGAGAATGAATATACCGTCAATGGAAGGGAAGGTCTCGAACTGAAGTTTGAGCCAGTCGATTATGAAATCTGTTACAATATTGAGCAGCTCGCTTGTTTCGTCAGGATTGGTTCGGATGGCCATAAGGAATTCGGTGCTGCCGGCCAGGAACGAAGCCACGTTCAACGGTCCGCGTGCAACTGCAAACTTAATGTTATGGCCTGCCTGTTCGATTTGGCTTTGGTAGTGCTTTAGACGATTGAGGACGAACGGCAGCAGGCCATCCGTTTTGGGATTCGGTTTGTTGAGTGAGTTTACCTGCAGAATATCGTTGATAATTTTATCCGCATAGGGCAATTCGTTTTCCTGCCAGGAGCATTTCGCGCCGAAAGCTGACGGCTCCGTGCACATTCCAAACTCGGACCAGAATCCCGGTAAAAACATAATATCCGGAAATTGCTCGATGGCTTTGAGGTTGGCATCGAACCACATTTGTTCGTTAGAGAAGTAATCGAGAACGGACATGCCCGCCCAGCCCGGAAGCCAGGGACTATCGATAATAAATCCCACCGGTACCGGCTCGAACAGTTCACCGTTTATAACGGCCAGCAATTGTTCCCACTGTTCAGTTGTCATGCTGTTTTGGGCTTTTTACGGACGAAATGCACTATGATGCAAAGAACGATAAAGCCGACGAGTATCCCAATTCCTTTCCACTGCAATTTCGACCAGAGGCTCCAGACACTTCCGAATGCGGCCGCACCGGATGCCAGCGCCATAAGGACATTCCAGAGTATGCGTTTGGCCCCGATAGGCATATTCTCGCCGAGGAAACTCTTCTGGTTCATCAGGAGGAAGAAAGCGAAGTATGCTATTGGCAGCAAAACCATTGCAAAGACCGACGTTGGTACCGCCAGATATGGTGCGGCGTCTTTCCAGAAAAACGGTCCGAGCGCTCCAACCGATACCATCAGGCTTCCCAATCTCTGAGTCCAGCCTCTTGGCGGCCTTCCCAAAAGCTCGCAGAGGCAAAGGCCATTGATAGTCATAAGCATTGTCGCCGCACTCATCGCCATTCCAATAACACCTAAGCCGAATACATACTGGGCTATAACAGGTCCTGTAAGCGGAGTAAGCGTGTCGGCCAGATTGGAGGCGTCGCGATTGACAAGAATAGCCGCCATTCTCTTATCGGCCCAGGGCAGGGCCTGCGATTTGGCCTGCACCTGCTCCGGGGTGAGTTTAGCGAATTCCTCGGCCCCTATTTCGAAGTTTAGTCTGCTTGCGAGAAGTTGTTGGTAGCGACCGACCAGATTTGGTGCAGGCTCAGCAGTTATCTGACCGCCCGGCTCGTCGGCGACGAAACCCTCCGCCGGCTGGCCATGAAACTGGCTGCTTGAAGCGATCACGACACATCCTGTTGCGATAATAAACGGTATGAACAGGCCGGTTGAAAGGTCGAAAATCGCCAAACCGCGGAAATATTTGTCCCAGCCCTTTCGCAGCATTGAATAGGGCAGCAGGAATGTCATGTTAATCCCTACCGCCGTTGCAGCGGCGCTTATCATCACGTCACGCTGCTTGCCCACAATCATATCGGTCCAGAAAGACTGGAACTGTTCAGAAACTTTTTCGATATGAGGCATTATGTAATCCGTCGGCTTGACGAACAGGCTCAGGTCTGGAACCAGGCCGCTGAGAATTTCGCCCCAGCGAATCTTTCCTTCTATGCTGAGCTTGATGACGACGCCGAGGAAGCACAGCACAATCATGCTGACGATTGTCTTAATAAGGATCTCGAATACCTTCGTACCCTTGCCGCCGGCACCATAGGTCAAAGTAAATGTGAGGCAGAAAGTGAGGAAGATTGCGCCGGCGATCATTTTACTGGGTATTTCCGCCATTGAAGCCGGCCCAAGCAGGCCGGGCAGGATGTTCTGGCGCAGTGCCGCAGTTCCCAGTGCAAACTGAGGAAGTGACCATACGAGATTTGCCATCATCGAAGCAATCAGCCAGCCCCAGCCTAATACCGGGCTGACATGGGTGTTAATCGCATGCAACGGCCGCTCACCGGCCGAGAGTGTTACATATGCGATGGCGCTCATCATAATAATTCCTAAAATCATCGCCAGCGGCTGGAGCCACATAAAACTGAAGCCGACCAGCACACCCAGATACAAACTCGACGACAGCGAGCCTCCGCCTAAGGTTATGCCGCTCTGCAGCCAGCCGGGCCCTGATAATCTCATATAAGCCTTTAAAAGCGCCCCTTTACCTTTGCGCTGCCCATCCAATATCATTTGGCGGTCCTTTTCGATGCGCGGGTTCATGTGCATTACTTGCTGGGCCTGAGCCTGCGGGCTTTGTTCAGTTTCGTTTGGCGACATATGTTTACTCTCCTGTATTAAACATTCCTTCCTGTGCTCTTAGACAGAATATATTCTTTTGTTTTTAAGACTGCTTGAGGGTCTGTTTCAAACGGCAGACATCCCGTCCCAATACAAACTTTCCCTCTATTGTTGGCCAGTTCGAATATTCTGTCAACTTCCTTTTCGACATCTCCGAAATTTTTTGAACTCATTGGTCTTGGGTCCATATTGATTCTGACCATCACTTCGGGGTATTCCTGCATTATGTCCATAAACAGTTTTTGGTCTGTTCCGGCCGGACAACAGACGTACCCGGTTCCGGTTTGTAGAATCGAATCAAGGATAGGAGCTGTGTCACCACCCATAATGCAGGGAACCGGATGGCCGACAACCGCTGCTGTCTTTTCCATGGTTTCTTTGAGGGCGTCAAACTCAATTTTTTTGAAGTCCTGAGGCGACAATAATGGGGGAGTTGCCGCCGATTCAAAGAATGCGATATCCAGACCCTGGCGAACGACTTCTTCACAAAACTCTACCTGCCCGGTCACAAGGTGACTTAGCATACGGGCAACCAGGTCTGGGCCGGTCATAATCTCGCACAACAGGTTCTCGAATCCCATTAGATTTGTTGCCAGCGAGAACGGCCCGCTCAATGGAATTCTGACATCCGCCCCGGGACATTCATCAGCAATGCGACGGGCGGCTTCTATGACCATCGGAATACGACCATCGGTTGTTGGGTTAAACGGCTCCAGATTTATCAGCTCTTTTGAGGTGGAATATGGATGCCTGACAATGGCGGGAACACCGGTGCCGGCGGGCCTGTCAACTGTTGCGCCGTACGCTTCGGCTTCGAGATTGTAAATATCTATACCTACCACGATAGGGCGATGATTGTAGAGGCGAAACGTTTCAATATGAGCTTGTGAAAGCAGCCGGCCGTTGCGCGATACTTCCCAGGGGGATTTGCCAATGACTCTGGCGGCGTGTTCATATACTGAAGGACAGAATTGCACGTTCGTTGATTCCTTTCCTTATAAACATGAAAGTATTAAAGTTTGTTTCTGCGTTCAATTTCCCTAATAACTGCCGAGTTGTCTAAATCTCCGTCGCCCGCTTCTATTGCCTTTTTCAGGACATCAAAGTGTACTCTCGACAATGGCAGTTCCTGACCGAGCTTTTCAGAGTATTTTAAGATAATCGAAACGTCCTTGTGATGCTGGCGAAGTCTTGCCTGTGTGGTGAAATCACCGTCTAACATCTTTTTGCCCTTGACGTCCATTGCGGCTGAGTAAGCAGGCGTAACTTTTAGCAGCTCAAGAAATGCCTTTGGGTCGAGGCCTAATTTGCCTGCAAAAACAAGCCCTTCGGCTAATGCCAGGCGGTTTAAGCCAAGAATCAAATTACTCGCGAGCTTGGCCCGGGAGCCGTTTCCCGAATCGCCTAAGTAAAATACATCTGCGCCGAGCGTTTGAAAAATATCCGTACACTTTTCATATGCAATTTTGTCACCACCGACCATAAACGTTATCTCTTTGTCCCTGACCTGTTGACTGGAGCCGGAAAAAGGGGCATCCAGAAAGTAAATATCCTTTTTTGCGAGTCGTTGTGCCAATGCCGCTGTTTCTTCGGGATCACCGGTGGTCGTATCAATTATATATCTCGGAAGTGTTTTGGCCTCTAAAATACCTTCTGGACCTTCGACAACTTTCAATACCACTTCCGTATTCGGGAGCGAAAGTATTACACGGTCGGTTTGTTCGGCCACCTGCGCGGGATTATCGACGGCTTTTCCACCCAACTGTTCAAGGTGTTCGCACTTTGCAGGCTTGATGTCAAAGCCGATAACATTGAACTGCTCGGCAAGCAGTCGCTCTGCCATCGCAGTGCCGACAAGACCAAGACCAACGAGTCCGATTTTAGAAGTCACTCTATTGTCCTTTTGTTTTATTTAAGTATCACCAGCATCACAAGCACACAGGCCAGACAGATTCCTAATGTTACCAAAAGGCCAATCCAGGACTGACGTGATGGCTTAACGATGAAAAGTCCGCTGCCGGGCAGTAAGCGTTTTTGTCGAGGGACGGCCTCATCGAGAGGCAAAGCCAGTTTATCCTCCTGGCCGATTGGGACATAGATCTTCGTGAAGAATTTTTCGATTGTCTCTCGGCTCGGCGGCTTTGTTACAAGGCTGCCGATTACCCCGGCAAGTACGCCAACTAAGATTGGAATGCCAATGGTGACATCCCTGCCGGAGTTTAGAACATAACGGCTAATCAGAAACGTGCCCGAGGCCAGAATCGTGCTGGAAAACATTCCTGTTGCATTCATGCGAGGCCAGAGAATACCCATTGCCGTGGAGATACCTACCAGGCTGAGGATGTTGAAATAATCGAGTATTGCTTTGACGAGGTTGCTCCTCATAAGAATTGCCGCCACAAGTGCCGAAAAAGCGATGAAAACACCAATAATACGGGTCACATGCACCAACTGCTTCTCTTCGGCGTTTGGATTTATGAAAACGCGATATATGTTTTGAGAGAAAAGCCCCGCGACTGTCACCTGCACCGCATCGCCGCTGGACATAGCAGCAGCCATCACACAGGCGAGCATTATACCCTGAAGCCCGGGGCTTAGTAACCCGCGGATTGCATCGCCAAAGGCGGCGTCTTTATTTATCTCCGAACCCGTGTTGAGCAGATATGCCAGCCAGCACAAGCCAAGCACGCACCAGCCGATTGTGCAAACGCGCTTGAGGATGTTGCCGTATGTAAAGCCTATTCGCCCTTCCCATTCGGTCTTGCCCGCCGCACATACGCTCATCAGGTGCGGAAATGCCAGTGCCGTCAGCGGAGCATTGATACTCAGCAGAAGCACGGTAAGTAAACTGAATTGTTTCGGATCGAATAAGCTCAGGTAAGTGTTTTCCTGCGCTGCTAATGTCGCCCGCATACCGACCAGACCGTCCACACGACTGAGTGCAATAGGAATGGCAATGAATGACAGGGCGATAATCATGAAGCCTTGAATCATATCGGTGCGGATGGCCGCGATTATGCCGCCCCAGTAGCTGTAGATTATGAACACCACCGTGGTGACAAATAAGATTCCAAAGAACCACATATCGCTTTCCTGCACCGTGGCTTTGCCCATCACGCCCTGTACGGTGCGGGTTGTCGCAAGCATCACGCCCGCCAAGAATACAATCATTCCGACCGATGCTACGATAATATACAGCACACTGGCCGATCTGCCGAAGCGCTCCCGGAAAAAGTCGGCCATCGTAAGGCAGCGCATTCGCCGGATTATCGGCGCGATAATCCAGTAGAAGGGCGTCCCGAACAGCCACATCCACGAGACCCAGATACCGGAGGCCCCGCTTACGACACCCTGGCTCATTACCCCAGCCACATTGCCCGGGTGCGTCCCTGCGCCGAATGCGTGCATCACCATCATCGGCCAGCCGAACTGGCGGTTGCCCAGCAGATAGCCTTCCTGGTTGTGAATACCCTTCTTGCTCCACCAGCCCATCAGGAGCATTCCGGCAAAATATAATACGAGCACAATCCAGATTGCGTAGTGTAAACCAAGAAACTCCATAGTGACTCCTTATCCGTGGTTTGCAACTTGTTAAAACGTTTGGATGGGAACTTCTGTTCCGGTTTTTTCAGCCGAGATATAGGCGCTATAAATGGTCGAGATGCAGTCGGCGGCCAAGTTGCTGGTGCTTTCTAAGGTGTCACCGTATGCGATGGTCCTGTAGAAGGCCTCCATTTCCTGTGGATAGCCTGTGAACCAGTCCTCATCGGGCGACGGATTCGACCAGCCCTGTTTTGTGCCTGTTTTTTCCACTACATAGATATCGGCAAAATTAGAATCCACCGGATTATAAGTTTTCATCGCCGTGTTCGGATTGATATTGCAGATTGTCCGGTGGTTGTTCGCCGAGACTTCGAGCCAGTTGTGAATGCCGCCTAAAACGATATCAGAGGCAAAGATGTCGGCGATAGTGCCGTCTTCGAAGATAACGTGCATTAAGGAAAAGTCATCGATATCGTGGTAGTCGCATCGGATATGGCCCTTGTCCTCGAATTTTTCCAGCCGGGTAAGGGCGGCAGTTCGGGCGGAAACCGCTTTCGGACGGATTGGTTTGCCGCTGCGTGCGTTTCCTTCAACGCATTTTAGATAAAGCGCTGCTGTCAGCGGGTGGCATCCCTTGCCTATCATAACACCGCCACCGGAGAACTTCCAATAGGCATAAGTCGCCGCATGGGAGCCAGAGTGTGCCTCTTCGCCGTGCATCCAGAGAATCTGCGCACCGGTTTTTTCGATAATCTCCCGCTCCTTTTGAATAGACGGTGCATAAATCCAGTTCTCGGCATAAAGTATCCGGCCTTTGCTCTTCTTTTCCGCATCGAGCATCCGCTTGATACTCGCAAGGGAATGGTCAAGCGCATCCTGCTTTGGGAAAGTATCGCCGTTGAAGTCTTCCGAGCCGTCACCGAAGTATCCGGTGAGCGGTTTTTCCACGATGGCGAACTTGTCCTTCTCAAGGGCGGCTACTGCAATAGGTTCATGGGCCACCGGCGGAGTGCAGACGTGTATGACATCAACTTTATCGATGAGTTTTTCCATACTGTCATAAGCTGCAATGCCCCGTTTGTCCGCATAGGATTTCGCCTGCTCGGTGTCGGTTGCGAATACACCTTCGACTTCAACGTTGGTGCCATGGACTTTTTTCAAACATTCGAAATGAAATGTTGCCGCAAAACCGGCGCCGATAATGCCTGTACGAATGGTTTTCTTTTTCATCTAAGATTTCCTTTCGGGAAAATTCAAAATTCAGAGTTAAGGAGCATCCTGTCGCTGGTGTTTGTGAATATCAGTTAATGGCAATGCACCGCGGGGCCCGATTCTGCTGCCGAAAATTTTTATACCGCCTAATCGGCCTCGGAATTGCCGGTCTTTGCCATGTTGATGGATACTTTCATTGTAGTTGCCGACTGTAAGTGTGCCGCTTCCTTTGCCTGTAGTGCCGCGGTTATAACTGGTCGTTCTATCAAGCCGGGCTGGTGTATCAACACCACCGAAGTACCAGCGGACATTATCCTTTTCTCTGGTTTGGTCATATGTAACTGCGAAGAAAGTCCACTTTCCGATATGCAGTTTTTTCGATGAGCTGTCGTTTTTGACACGGTCGGGCCATTCGTTGACCGCAAGGCGAAGCCGTCCATCCTCAAGGCAAACCATATCTACACCGGAGTGATCATAATTCAGGTTGAACACGATACGATTACCGCCGCTTCCTGCCTTTAAGCTGGAGGGATTTGCCCAGCCCAAAATAGTAAAAGAACGTAATCCCTCCATTGCCTCGATAGGTTTGTCACCGACGGAAATCCATTTCCAGGGCTCTCCGTCACCGAAGTCATAAAATCCGTTTTTTGCTCGAACAATTCCGCCATGAAGCTTTGTACGAGGACTATCGTCATTTTTAACTCCAACCTGCATTATGGGTAAATCGGTTGCTCGGTCCGAAGCGATAGATAAAACGGTACTAGTAGAGAGTCCGTCATCGTCGGTAACAGTCAGTGTTGCTGCGTATAGACCCGGCTGCTCGTAAACGTGCACAGGGTTTGACTTGGATGAGGATGTTCCATCTCCGAATTCCCAACGAAGCCGATATTTTGTCGGTGTCGAAAATTTCACTTTAAGGGGAGCGGTACCTTCGGTCGGATTGGCAGATGCTTTTACGTTAGGCCGCATTTTCTCGTCCGATGCGTAAAGGGACAATCGCAGGAGATAATTGGCTTTGGGCGGGGTAAAGCTGGAACGGCCGGGACCGGCATTGCTTAACGAAGTGACAGTCATGTTCCACGTGTCGATACCGTCAACCTTGTATGCCCTTGAGCCCGGAAGGTCTAAGGTTATAGCTGTCGGAGTGCTAAAGTATATGAAATAAAGCTCGCCGGCTTTGGAAAGGAGATAATTGCCGGCGGAAAGTTCACGAGGTTCCATCTCGGCAAAAGGTGTTGGCTCCATTATCTTTTTCAGGAAGGCAATTCTGGCCGGGCTTTGCCCGTGCAGCACGCCGCCTTTTGACCACCATAGCAAGTCTTGAGGGTGCTTGTAAGTTTCGCCATGCCCGACATAACAGCCGCTGATGGTTCCGAGCCAGAATCTGTGAGTTAGTTCCTGGGCGGTAATTTTACCCCAGCCCTGAGAGATATTCCCTTCGTATTTGCATTCGTCGAACACAATTGGTTTTTTGTATTCATTCCGCCATTCGATACCTCTTGCAAGGTCCGAGCTTTGGATGCTGGCATGGGTTACCCAGGACTTGTTATGGTCGTAGAAACCGCGACAGTTATGGATACCTCGAAGACGCTGGTATGGATCATGCTTTTGAACTATCTGGAAGAAGCGGTCCCAGTCTTCCATTTTTTTTGACTTCATTAAGTCAAACTCGTTTGCAAAGGACCACCACACGTTGCGATAGGCCGCCGTCCTGGCGACGAAGTAACGAAGATAGTGGTCGTCGGTCTCGGAATTCATATCTTTATAGCCCCAGCGGTCATATGGATGGAAAAGGATAAGGTCGGTTTCAATTCCCAAATCGCGCAAGTCGCCGATACGCTTCTCGAAGTGCCTGAAGAATTCGGGATTGAAGCGATTGTAATCCCAGTCTTTCAGAGGTTGTCCTTCGAACGGATAGAATTCGGGCTCGTTCTTGTTGTAAGAATAACTTTTGGGGAAGACGCACATTCGCATTTTATTAAACGGCGCTTCTTTGAGCGTGGCAAGTGTCTGTTCTTCCATCGCGTTTCCCTGATGTGCCCAGGCATAACAGGTCGTACCGATTTGAAAATAAGGCGTACCGTCCGCGTAGGCAAAATGCCATGTCTTGTGCACGCCAACAGGGCCGTGATTATCCGGTGATGGTTTTACACAGGTGAATTGGCCTTTCTTTCCGTTAAGCTCTCTGCGGTTGCTTTTTGTTAAAAAAGTCCACTTGCCCGGCGAATCCGGCATAAAACGGATGCGATACGTACCGTTGCCGTCATAAAATCCTTCCGGCTCAAAAGCCCGTCCACGCTGCCTGAACTCTGCACTCAGTTGTACATCGATAAATGGATTTCCTCCTTCAGGCCCCTTTAGCACCAGCTCGAAAATTCCCCAACGTTCGATGATGTTAGAGTTAGATTTTCCTTCTGCTATGGATGTGGTGACAAGAGCTGCCGAAAATGCCAGAAGCAGTAATTTGACCCACAAAGTGCGGACTCTATTTAGGCGCATTTGCCGTATATTCCTCCTGTTCTTTTAAGGTTTTCAGCAAAATGTATAGAGATAGAGGCGATTCGCAAAACGCCTTACTACCCGGTCGTTAAATCGAACGGCGAAACGTAATCTCCGTGTTGTTCGCGCAGGTCATTCAGACGCTCGCGCGTATCTTCCAGGGTGTCATACACAATCTGCGGGCTTCCGGGAACGTTCTCTTTATGGTATTTCTCCACGCGGCCGATCTTGGCCAGGTTTTCAGGTACTCTAATGGTAAATTGTTTGATGTAATCTTCTTTTGTGTACTCTTTATCAAGGACCTGCTTGAACAGCTTTACGAGGTCCTCGTAACAGGGTATCTGCCCGGTTGGACAGGTAATCGCATCTACATCGCTGTGTACGCGAAGCTCCATCCATTTGACCCAGACATGCTTATCACGAACGCCGTTTACAAACTTGCCTTCCTTGTCCCTCAGGAAATAATTCACGCCGAACACCAAAGGCGGCTTTTTAATATCGTTGACAAAGTCCACATTATTCTGAATGTACTTGCCGAGGGGAATCGCCAGAAAGTCCTGAATACTCATAAGGTTGATTTCCATCACGCCTTCTTCACCGATGATCGCAAAAGTTGTTTCCGTTTCGAGTGAAGCACCGTACAAGACGATACCATGTGCCCAGTTAAAGCTCTGCTGAACCGGTACGGATGCCTTGGGGTCTCGTCCTCCGTACATTACACCTCCGAGGACAACGCCTTCGGGATTATCCAGCTCGGGGTCGCAATTGGCCAGCGCCTTCAATGCAACTGCATATCTTGCGTTCTTATGGGCAGGCGGTATCTCTTTTCCCTTTGCGTCTTTCTTTCCTTTGAACCATTCGCCTGAGAAATTGACACCTTTATCCGGTATATCTTCTCCCATTCCAAGCCAGTAAGGCTTTTTATCAGAAACCAGAATATTCGAAATAATCACCTCGCCGGGATTATGCAGCACGTCCCAAATATTAGGGTCGTCCTTGGCATTGACATTTTGGATAATACCGAAGATTCCAGCTTCGGTGTTTACCGCTCTAAACTCGCCGTCAATGTTCCTGAAATATGCGATATCATCGCCCAATATAGTCTCACCCGGCAGCATAGCTGTCGAGGTTCTGCCGCATGCACTCGGAAAGGCACCGGCCAGATAGGTCTTTCGTCCTCCCGGGCCGTGAACACCCGATATGAACATATGCTCGGCCAGCCAGCCCTCCCGGTCTGCTCTGCGAATCGTAAGCCTCAAGGCCAGCTTCTTAAGCCCCATTGTATTGCCGCCGTACTGCGTATTGACACTGTACATCGTGTCTGTTGTGTAATCCATATAGACACGCTTGTTTTCCACATCAACGCTGACCATATCATCGCTCATTTCACCTGCTGAGTGCAGAAAACAGAAGACGTTGTCATCACTGCCAATCTTGCAGAACTGCTCATAAGCGGTGCGGTATAGCAAATCCTCGCTGTGCGCCACATACCATGAATCTGTAGCCTGAATGCATGGGCTGCTAAATACCGAATCTCTCGGTCCCAACATTAAAAACCGCAGAATCATTGTCCTGCCCTTCATTGAATCTTTCATAAGACCGCGCACCTCGGCAAGGCCTTCTTCCCGTCCTATCTGATTCAGTGCCTTGCTCAGGGTCTCAGTTTTCGGCACCAGATACTTTGTAATCTCTCTGTCCCGGCCCTGGTCATTAATACCGTCGAAGTGATATGTGTGCCCGGGGGTTTCCAAAGGTGATTCTTCCCCGTTTTTAATAGACATTTCGCGAACATGACTTATATCTTCGTCAGAATCTGTGCATACAAAAACTGTCTCAGGACTCGTCAGCTCTATAGCATCAGCGACAAATTCGTGTATTTTGGCATTATTAACGGCCATCAGCCTGTCGTAGTTTTCGGCAGTCAGTTTTTGCTTCAATAATTTATTTACATTAGACATAGACAATCATTAACTCCTTAATATTTATTAGAATTGAAAAAAGTTAGGGAATTTTAACCGATAGAGCCAACAGACGTCAACTCCTTTTCGTTCTTGTATTCTCATGTTTTTGAACCTTGACCTGAATGGGACCTTATCGACAGTGAATTGATGTACTTTTTCGAGCATGTCTTAGCCTCTGGTTTGAATTCTGTCCTTACTTATCCATTGGTATTATCTAAATCCCAAGCTGCTGTTTTTCAAACCGCTCCCCATAGTTGCATATGTCGGATGACATCTCCTGATTTGATTGTGGTACCATTAGTGCATCCGGTCACATTGCAGAACGAAATTGCGTTATTAAAATCGAGCATGGGAGTCAAACCGATAACAACCATGTCCGCATCGGATTTGCAGCTGCAGTTAACCAATTTCTTAAACATAACACCACAGTGCGGGCAGTATAATTCGTCTTTTACTCCGTTTTCAAGCTTACCAGAGAGGATAATCTTGTCAAAGTCATCCTGAATTGCCGATAGAACAAACTCTCCTTCCATACCCGGTCGCTTAAATTTAATCCGAAGTCCGGGGGCACTGTTTATTTCATGTTCCTTGTCAATAATATTACAGCCGTTAGGACAGTACACCTCGGTTACAACATATCTTACTTTTTTCTCGTCGATATCTTTCGTACCTTTTTTCCGCTTCCCGAGTGGAATAATCAATCTTCCGTCTTTACTGAATCGTTCCATGCTCAATTCCTTTTTTTCCTGACATTTGCATTTAACACTCTTAGAAACACTTTTTCGCCTTTGGCCGGCCAAAGTAACAGAGTTCGACAACAACATCTTCCATTTTTGTGAACTCCACTCGCTTACTTTGTTTACTCATCAACACTTCCCTGAATCTAACAATTAGCTATACTATGAAGCTGTTCACTTGTTCTCGAGTCCAGAGTATTTCTTTTGAACAATAAAAGACGATAAGTTTTGAATTTTTTAAAGTTCTCTCCTGTTCTTTGGCCACTCAAATATTTTGTATAACACTTGTCTATTTTATTTTTGTATTTCCACTTCAGAAATTTCGAAATAAAAGGGTATCTATTGTCCATAAGTTGCTCTAACAAATTCATAACAGGGTGAACAACATCTTTAAATATATGGTCTTCAATATCTATGTTTGGTGCCGTTTCTTCAGTGATGTCCAAGTCTTTAATGAGTTCAAAAGGATATTCAGAGATAATACTATAGAAACTTGTTAACGGATGTCCTCCCGATATATGACACTTGCCCTTGACAGTAGTTCTAAAAACATCACAGATTAGCAGGCAACCATCATAATTCAAAAGGCTGAGTGTCTTTTCTATTGCTTCTTCAGGATTAATATATTGAAAACTTTCGCTAAACAAAATAAGATCATATTGATCCTTTGTCTGCAATTGCTCGTAGTAACATTCGAAAACTTTGCTTCCGTTCCCCAATAAATCGCGAGCATGTTTGGTAAGAAAGGGGCTCGGAGATACACAATCTACACGATATCCCATATCGAGTAACTTCTTGGCTATTTGACCCATACCGCACCCGACATCCAGTATTGTTTCTACATCCTCTGGAATATGTGAAATTAGAAAGTTGGCATAATTTTCCTGGGCTTTACATAGGTTAGGTAAATCAACCTCAAGGTCCTTAGTCCAATACCCATAATGAAGATGCTCTAACTTTAGGAACTGCTTGCCACAGATCGCGGCAATTTCCAGACCTATCTCACAGGACACTGTTTTCTTGTCTTTTTTTATAGTTTTCACATCGGATTTGCTGCCCATAACCACAGCTACATTAGGACTTGTCGCCATACGTATCAACCTCCTTCTTTTTAAGCCCGATGTATCCCTTGGCCAGATTCAAGTTTGCAGCTACAACTTTTTCCATGAATTCACTCTCTGTCAGACTCGTAGTACTTACGAACCTTACCATATGCTCTCGACATAAAACTGAAACTGTAGAAGGAACAAGAGATTTCGAGTCCAATTTAACTCCCTGAATAACGGCGCCCGTGCCGACAAATACTCCATCTCCCAATATGGCATCAAACACCTTTGCACCAAATCCAACAAAACAACCATCGCCCAGCGTGCATGGCCCGTGAATAATACAACCGTGCCCCAACGATGTCCGCTGTCCAACCGTAACCTTCGTTCCACCAAGTGCATGGATAATTACGCCATCCTGAACATTACATTCAGGTCCGATCTCAATCGGCGACACATTGCCATTGTCATCAGTTTCATCTGCCCTGATAACCGCGTTGGGACCGACAAAAACTTTAGCACCAATATCTATCTTGCCAATGATTTGAGCGGTCGGGTCGATATAGGCAGTCGAATCAACCTGAGGCCAATCACCATTTGGATTAGGACAGAGAAATATGTTTGATTTACTTCTCATGAATCTTCTTTCTTATCA
Organism: Planctomycetota bacterium; assembly: GCA_014384025.1. Taxonomy (GTDB): domain Bacteria; phylum Planctomycetota; class Phycisphaerae; order Sedimentisphaerales; family Anaerobacaceae; genus NIOZ-UU13. The sequence goes on from JACNGQ010000243.1 coordinate 16,895, forward strand.
CTTCTTTAAATTCCAGAAGAATAGTAAGTCCACTGCAGGTCCAGGCTGACTGGATACCAAACGATTGAAAACGCCCCACCTGGCAAATTCATAGTAGAGTATATTGCTCCTTCAGCTGTCAAATCTTTTCGATAGCCTGACCAATACTTACATCGCTGTTCCTGATTTGCTCTATATCTATTTCAAGTGTTAAGCTTTAATACTTTACCTGCCTTTCTTGACTTTTTGAAAACGCATCGGTTTGTTTTTTTCGCTGTCATAACAGGTACTCGCGAAGCCTCTTGGGCCAAAAGTATAATTATTCCTTCCCCTTTTTGTTCAAGAATCCACCAATAATCATTACAATAACGCTTATGACCATTAAGCAAATAAAAGTGCCGTTATTCATTCTCCAGCTCCTTGCATGTTCCTTCCTAATAGAGAGACTCCAGGATCACAGACCGGAATTCCTTTCTCAAGCAAACGTATTAAGACGCAACCTGGCTGTTCCGGCGGGCAGTTGAACTGCTCTATCCAATCAGAAGGTGCCAATTTACCTGTCAATGCCTCGAATATTCCGACCGGGCGAGGTGCACACTCCAACCAACCGCCAGAGATTTGGAGCACCTTTATCCCTGCCTCCCTTAGCACTTCCGCCACATGCTTCGTGTCTTGGGGTGCGTGTCCCAGATCGGCTCTCCACCACAAGTCATGGGCAATCGTCAGATCGAGTACAAATTTCATCTCCATCTGCTTGCACTTGTGCCCTCGCATTGAGGATGTATGATGCGACATAATCGTGTCAGCAGCCTCCGTCATCCCAGATACTATCTCTGTATCTTCCGGTAGTTCATAACGATGGTTCCAGCCATGACCGGTCAGGACGTAAATTCCCTTTGCTCCGACATTACGTGCGAGTTTGATGTCGTGTGGGTGATCGCCTACAGTAAAAGACGCATTTAGATTAATGCCATACAGCTTTGCGGTCTTTCTCAAGAAGTAAGGCTTTGGTTTTATGCATTGACATTTCTCTGAACGGTCGTGTGGACAAACATAAAGGTCGCAAATTTTGACGCCTGCTTTTGCAAGCGTCGTAATTATGTGAGTGTTGACACAATTCACTTCGCCTCGAGTTATCACGCCCTTTGCGACTCCGGACTGGTTCGTGACTATAAAAAGCAAGAAATGTTTCTGAAGCTGCTGTAACGCCTCGAAGGTCTCAGGAAAGAAAACCACTTCAGATGGGTCCCGCAGATGCCCACGGTCCTCGATTATTGTGCCATCCCTGTCAAGAAATATCGCAGTATTCTTATTTCGATACATGGTTATTCCTTATATAACACACAAAAAATGGAACTTCACTGCCTGCCATCTGGTCGAAGCTAATCTCTATATATAATCTTACCTTTATTATCATAACGACGTATAAATCGTTCCTGTCGATTTCGCTATCTTAAACAGCGTCTTATCATTTTTTCTTTTTTTTCACGTCATTGACTTTTCATCAGCCTCTTTATTTGAACCGATGGATATAAGCTTGCGCAGACAGGTACTGCAGCGTATTTGAGCCTCTGAGCGAGGGGCAGACTCTCCCGCCATCAGTGCAAAGCATCTCCGCTCGTAAATATGGCCACAGGTCGGCGGTGAGCACCTCCCTGCGTAACAATAACCAGTTGATGAATCCTGTGTTCCAACATCAGTTGAACTGCTTCGTGGACCAGGGTATCCGGTGAAACAGTCAGTATCTCAGAGGTCATAATTTCTTCGGCGTTAATCAGTGCCAAATCCTTGCCGTATGATTTAATCAAATCCGTTTTGGAGATGACTCCACAGGCGTTCAAACGTTTATCTATAACGACAAGAGCCGAAACATCATTGTCAAGCATTATTCTTGCAACTTCAGCAGCATTTGCATCGACTCCACAGGTAACCACGCCCCTGTGCATGAAGTTTCTGATAATTCGATCCATAACTTAAATCCCTGTGTCCCAGCAGCACTACCACCATACTTGGCCAACAAAAAAGCCAGCACACCCAAAACTGGGTTAGCTGGCCTGTATCTTGTCGCGCCTTCCACAAATGGACTGCGAACAACGTACCTCAGCAACTTTCCGAGCAAAAAGAAAACCGGCAACAGTTCTCTATATAAAAACTATTTGCCGGCCTATTCTCCAGCAGGTAGCAAAAGCTACCCCCTGTCAATCTGCCTTTTCATATGTTGAAATTTTATCTTATAAAAGTTTAATGGTGTCAAGAGAAATATTTGTGTAGTTTGACTTTTATTATAAGTCAGCAAACACGATGGGGCTCTCCAGAGTGAATATAATAACACGCTCTCCCGTAATTGTGCTAATGTCTGTGTGAAGACTTTTTACCCTTTTTCCGGTGAGGTCTATTAGTATCTGCTCCAGAAGTGGCCGGGCCTTTTCGAGCAGCTCAGTCCTGACCCGCTTGATAAGTGTCCGCCCGGTGGTCTCGTTACTCGTTCCGGCAAGCTGCTGCTCCGCAGGAGTTAGAACACGTCGTAGCCTAATTACTACCATATCGTCAATAATATAGGTCTTGGTCTCCTCGGGACCGCGACCCATATATTCCTGTTCGAACTTGATGATTGCTTCACTAATGTCAGCCTCAATCTGTCCTTTGCTCTTTGCCATATTGAACTCTTATTAATCTATATCAAAAAACCGGAAAATTGTAACTGCTGGGCCGTCTGAGGTCAATATGTTTTCCGGAAAGTGCGATCTTTGTATAATCTGGCTTTATAATAGTAAAAACGCCCATGAAAGGGCGTATAAGAGAGGCCGGGCCTGAAAGCCCAGCCTTGATTGCCATTTTTCGTTGCTGGGCCGCAGTGTACGTGTGACAAGGAAGAGAGTTAAACTACAGAATCAGTTAAGATACCGCATTAGCACTAAAGTTGCTTCCTGGCGGAAAGTCAGCACCTCACGCAGTTCCTGCTGTGCCTTAGTTAATTGCTTACCGGCTTCTTTTCTAACTTCACGCAGGGCTTCAACTTTCTGTTCTATATCTTCTTGTTTTGAACCTTTATCTTCCAGAAGCAAAAGAAGCTCTTCACAGATTCTTTCGCCTTCGGTCAGCTCGCTGGGGGCCTTTTTTTCCCATGCTTTGGACCATTTCCAGCCTTCTTCAACCTTGGGGATTGATTGTCGATTGTTTGGACCGCCGGAGCCGCGAGACCTTCTAAAAGAGGCCGGTGTTATGCTTACTCTCGCCTGCTTCGAAAGGCATTCAACCTTGTCAAGTCTCGGCTTGATAATCTCCCATTGCCGTTCAGTTGCCCGCAGCGCCTGCTTCATTGATTCGTCTGCTTTCTTAGCGGATTCAATTCGCATTTGTTTATCCAGTTGTTCAATTTCCTTTTTGTTCTGCATTTGCAATTGCTGGCTGCGTTTCTGAATTGCCCTGTGTAACTGTTCCTGGGTCATATTACTCCGCGGGATCCAGTCGGGCATTTCTCTTGTTCTGCCGGATTTTTGTGTCTGGGACAGGGTTTGGCCTGCAAACACAGCTATCGAAAGGCATATAAAGAATACGATTATTATTTTTCGCGTTGACATCGTAAACTCCTTTGCTAAGTTGTAATGCGAATTCAGTAAAGTTCTCGCATCATTATTAACGTGGCTTCCTGGTGGTAAGTCAGCACCTCAAGAAGTTCCTGCCGTGCCATTACCAACTGCTTGCCGGCTTCCCACCTGATTTCCCGCAAAGTCTCCATTTTCTGTTCGATTTCTTCCGGCCTTGAATTCTTATCTTCTATAAGCTTGAGCAGTTCTTCACATATTCTTTCACCTTTGGTTAACTTACCGGGTGCTTTGCGGTCCCAGGGTTTGTACCATTTCCAGCCATATTGACTGGAGTATTTTTCTTTGTTATTTGGTCCTGATGGTGTATTTCTCGCGCTTCCACCTCCTGCATATGCTCCAGTTCCTCTTTGATTTCTGGTACTGCTTTCGCCTGAGCCGCTGCTGCTGCCGGAAATCAGAAGTGATATGGAAAGATCCGACTGCCGCTTAAGATTCTGAACCTTTTCAAGCCTTGGCTTGATGACCTTCCATTGCTCATCAGTTGCGCCGAGGGCCTGTTTTATTGCTTCTTCCTGACGTTTTTTTGATTCTCTTTGTCTCTGTTCTCGAGTTTGCTCGCGCTCTTTCATGCGCTGCTTGTGCCACTGTTCGGTCTCAATTTGCTGTTGACGTCTTCGTCGCTCGAATTCTCTTTGCCTCTGTGCCGGGGTCATATTCCGCAAACGCTCATAGTAAGCCGGGTCTCTTTGTGGATTGGATCCGGGTGTCTGGGACAGCGTTTGACCCACAAACGCCGCTGTTAACAGACATGTTACCGCCCCGAGAATAATTCTTCGTCTTGCCACAATAATCTCCTTTTCCAAAACAATTAGTTCTGTATATGTCTTGTTATTAAATACATCGTTTACACATGGCCCTGACTATCGCTACCTGCGCCGCCGGTTCTGTTGCATCTGCTGATTAGCACGAGGTTGGCTAACTCGGGTACGTTCCCGCTGTTCTCGTGATTGTTGTGTGGCCGGTTGCATTGGCCGCTGTGGTTTGTCGATGTGAATGTATGTAACAACGGGCAGGACCTGTTTGAGCCGGGCGATGGTTGCGGGCCAAATCGGTTCATTGGTCTCCACGGTGAGCGACCATAAGGATGGAAAGCCGGTAAGACGGCGCAGGGCGGCATCCGTGACCCGCCCGCTGAGTGTCATCTCTCCGAATTTCGCCAATCCTCCAACATCGCTCAGACGGTCACCGTCGGTACAGGCTATACCCCTGATAACCAAATGCTTCACTATGGGCAGGTTCCTCAGATGCCACAGTCCCTCTTCTGTGAAGTCGCCGCCAAGCACCAGCCATTCGAGATGATGAAGGCCCGCCAAAGACGCCAGGTCGGCATCCTGTAGGGAACATCCGTCCAGAGTCAGGGTATTTAGTTTCGTCAGCGCCGAAAAGTCCAGCCTTACTCCATCAGCCGGGCCTGTCACAACCGGGTGCACTTTGACGTCCAGGGTGTGGAGATTTGTCATACCACTCAATTGTTTTAGTCCGCTCTTGCTTACACTTGCACCGCCAAAAGCCGAAAAGCCCAATGATTCCAACTGATTCAGCTTGCTGATCGACGCCAGGCTTCGGTCGGTCAAATACCTGCTACTGACATTCAGTTCTTTCAGACGGCCCAATGGTTCCAGACAGGCCACATCCTCATCAGACAATGAAATGCTGCTAATAATGAGTTCCTCGAGGGAGCCGAGGCCGGCCAGGTGAGATAAGCCTGTGGGGCCATCATAGCCCTGACTACTATCTTCCAGCCCGACAAGCAGGCATTTGAGATTGCGGAAGGCCGTCAGTGTTTTCATGCCTTCGGCGGTTATATTATAAACCCCTTTATATGGACTCCAGGTTGGGCAGGGCGGCTAAGCGGCGTATCATTTGATCGCCGTCATTAGAATTAAACCATGTTTGCGCAAAGTCCACCTTCTTGAGGTTCTTTAGCTCCTTCAAGTGGGCAATACCAGCAGGGGTGAATCTTGAGCCGGTACGAATAAAGTACAGTTCCTCAAGGTTCTTGAGTTTGGCTATGGAGGCAAGGCTGGCGTCGGTTAGACGATCGGCGATTCCCCAGAGGGTCAGGCTCTTGAGTTGCGTCAGGCCCTCGATGTATTTGATGTGCCGGTCGGAGATTTGACTTGGATTTCGAAAAGAACTACAGAGACATAGACGCTCCAGCCGGGGCAGATTTGCCAGTTCCGCCAGGCCTGGGCCCCTTATTGTTCCTGTCCCTATCTTCAGCCAGCGTAGATTGAGCAGTTGTCCCACATGCTTGAGGCCTGCATCAGTCACTCCCGGATCGAGGCTTAGGTACTCTAACGCTGGCAGGTCTTGAAGTACCGCCATACCGGTATTGCCGATCGAGAATTCGTTACCGAGTTCCAGTGCCCTGAGCGCACCCAATGGCTTGAGGTACTTCATCTGCTCGTTGGTTATTCCGGTCCCATACAGCATTAGAATTTGCAAACCCGTCAGATGAGAGATTGGTTCGAGGACACGTTGGTCTGCATCGGCAGTTCTGACTAATGAAGAGACATCGAGCTTGTACAGGTCATTCGGGCCAAGTTCCGACAATCCCGAAAGATCGTCGGGGCCAACATGACATCGGTCGGCGACGCACATCTTGTACTGGGCCGGTGGCAATGCCGCTATCTTCACGGAATCCTTCTGCCTGAGTCGTAGCATTACTGTGAGTTGGATGTTCCGTCCTGCGGGCACGGCAACATCGCCCCGTGCCAGGCCCGCGAAATCCCAGTCACCGTCAAGTCTCACACACTTCGGGTCTAATCCCAGGGGCAGGGACAAATCGCGGCCTCCTTCGAGGTATGAACTTCCAAGGTTCGGGTCCTCGACGGACAATCTCCCCATGAACTGATCCTGTGGAAAGTGCAGGATTCTCGTCGAGGCCGCAGCAGCGCCACTATCCGGCGAAGAGGCCGCATCAACTTGCAATCCTGTGACAAGTCCCCACGTGACCAGTACTATCGCCCCTGCGCTTACTCGCTTACGTATTATGTTATTGGGGACCATCATTATCTCCTTTCACGACGGCGGTTCGCCGGTGACCGCTGATTAGTACGAGGCTGGCTGACCCTCGTGCGTTTTGGTGTACTGACAGGGCGAGTCCTCGCTTTATACAGTTCGTATATGTGAATATACTCGATCACGGGGTGACTTTCTGTCAGATCGGCCACCGTCTGCTTCCGGATGGGTTCGTCGGTTTCAACCGTGATCGACTCCAGAGGCAAAGGGCCTCTCAGAGACGCCAGGGCCGTATCTGTTATGTCGCCTGCCAAGCGCAGATTCCTGAGTTTCGGCAGGCCGTTTAGATGTGCCAAATCTATGCCTGTACAATCTGAAAGCTTGCTGACATACAGATGGTTCAGTTCAGGCAGCCCCCTGAGGTGACGAAAGAATGCTCCAGTCAAGGGGGAATTCGGTTGAATCGCTATATTCTCAACCAAGGGCATGTGTTCCAGAAACGCAAGGTCACTGTCCTGTAATTGAAATCCGGACAGACTTATATCCTTCATCTTTTTTAGCCCCGACAGGTCCAGCATAAGCTCGTCGGCCGGGTCTGTCTTAGCGGCATTTACACTCCATGTGCTCACATTCAGGTAGTGGAGATTCGTCAAACCGTTCAATTGATTCAATCCGCTCTTACTTAAAATTGTACCGCCCACAACCAATAAGCTCAATGACTCCAACTGATCCAGTTTGCCGATTGACGCCAGGCCTTGGTCAGTCAAATGTCTGCTCCCGACATCCAGCTTTTTCAGACGGCCCAAGGTCTCCAGACTGGCAAGATCCGCTTCGGACAATGAATCATAATTGGAAATATGGAGTTCTTCCAGGGAAGTCAGGCCGGCCAGATGGGACACGCCTGTGGGGCCATCGTAGCCCAGAATGTGGTTTTTCAGCCCGACTTGCAGGTATTTGAGATGCCGGAATCTCGCCAGCGCCTTCATGCCTTCAGCGGTTAGAAAATAAATTCCCGTAATGGACTCCAGGTTGGGCGAATTTGCCGCCAACTGCCGCACGACTTCATCGCCATTATATTCATCTACATTGCCGCCCCACATTGTTTGCGCAAAATCCACTTTCTTGAGGTTCTTTAGTTCCTTCAAGTGGGCCACGCCTGTAGGGGTGAATCTCGAGCCGGTACGGATAAAGTACAGTTCCTCAAGATTCTTAAGTTTGGCTATGGAGGCAAGGCTGGCGTCGGTTAGACGATCGGCGATTCCCCAGAGGGTCAGGCTCTTGAGCTGTGTCAGGCCCTCCAAATATTTGATGTGCCGGTCGGAGATTGGGCTGTTACCCCAGATAGATAGACGCTCCAGATGGGGTAGATTCGCCAGTTCCGCCAGGCCAGGACCGAATATACTGCCCGTTTGTATCCTCAGCCAGCGTAGATTGGGCAGTTGCCCCACATGCTTGAGTCCTGCATCGGTCAGGCTGGTATCGAGGTCCAGGTACTCCAACTCCGGCAGGTCCTTTAGGACAGACAGGCCACTGACGCCGATCCTTTCTCCATGGAGTTCCAAAGCCCGGAGCGAGCGCAGTTCCTTGAGAAACTCCATACCTTTACTGGTTACGCCTGTCTTGTGCAGGCAGAGTATCTGCAAACCCGTCAGATGAGAGATCGGTTCGAGGACACGTTGGTCTGCATCGGCAGTTCTGACTAATGAAGAGACATGGAGCTTGTACAGGTCATTCGGGCCAAGTTCCGACAATCCCGAAAGATCATCGGGGTCAACGTGACATCGGTCGGTAACGTACATCTTGTACTGAGCCGGTGGCAATGCCGCTATCTTAGCGGAATCTTTCTGCCTGAGTCGCAGCATTACGATGAGCTGGACGTTCCGTCCTGCGGGCACAACTGTGTCGCCCCGTGCCAGGCCTGTAAAATCCCAGCCACTGCTCAGGCATACCCTCTTCGGGTCTAATCCCAGGGGCAGGGACAGATCGCGGCCTGATTCGAGGTATGAACTACCAAGGTTCGGATCCTCGACCGACAATCTCCCCATGCATTGATCCTGCGGAAAGCGCAGGATTTTGGTCGGGGCCGCAGCAGCGCCACTATCCGGCGAAGAAGCCGCATCAACTTGCAATCCTGTGACCAGTCCCCATGTGACCAGTACTATCACCCCTGCGCTTACTCGCTTACGTATTATGTTATTGGGGACCATCTTTATCTCCTTTCACGCCGGCGGTTAGTACGAGGTTGGCTGACCCTGGTGCGTTTTGGTGTACTGACAGGTCGGGTCCGCGCTTTATACAGTTCGTTTATGTGAATATACTCGATCACAGGGTGACTTTCTGTCAGGTCGGTCACCGTCTTCTTGCGGATGGGTTCGTCGGTTTCAACCGTGAGGGACGTCAGAGACAAAGGACCCGTCAGAGATTTAAGAGCGGTATCCGCTATATCGCCTTTCAATATCAAACTTCTGAGTTTCGGCAGGCCGTTTAGATGTGCCAAATCTATGCCTGTACAATCTGAAAGCTTGCTGACATACAGATGGTTCAGTTCAGGCAGCTCTCTGAGGTGACGTAAGAACGCTCCAGTCAGGTGGGAATCCGGTTCAGGTTGAATCGACAAATTCTCAATCAAGGACATGTGTTTGACAAACGCAAGGTCGCTGTCCTGCAATGGTGGCCCGCTCAGATACAGGTCCTTCATCTTTTTTAGTCCCGACAGGTCCAGCATAGGCTCGTCGGCCGGGTCTGTCTTAGCAGCATTTCCCCACGTGTTCACTTGCAGGAAGCGGAGATTCGTCAAGCCGTTCAATTGGTTCAGTCCGCTCTTACTTATCTTGCTTACACCTGCACCGCTAAAAGCCCAAAAGCTCAATGACTCCAATTGTTTCAGCTTGCCGAAAGACGCCATGTTTCGGTCGGTCAAATGCCTGTTCCCAACATGCAGCTTTTTCAGACGGCCCAATGGCTCCAGGCTGGCAAGGTCTGCATCGGACAATGCATCACCGCTGGAAATTGAAAGATCCTCCAGAGAGCCGAGGCCGGCCAGATGGGACAGGCCTGTGGGGCCGTAATAGCCCTGCCTGCGATCTTTCAACGCGACGTGCAGACATTTGAGATTCCGGAATCTTGCTAATGTCTTCATGCCTTCGGCGGACACATATCTGATCCCCGTAATGGACTCCAGGTTGGGCAGGGCGGCTAAGTGGCGTATCACTTGATCGCCACCGTTAGTACCCTCAGTGCTAAACCATGCTTGCGCAAAATCCACCTTCTTGAGGTTCTTCAGCTCCTTCAAGTGGGCAGCGCCTGTAGTGGTGAACTTTGGGCTGGTACGGATAAAGTGCAGCCCCTCAAGGTTCTTGAGCTTGCCTATGGAGGCAAGGCTGACATCGGTGAGACGATCGGCAATTCCCCAGAGGGTCAGGCCCTTGAGCTGCGTCAGGCCCTCCAGGTATTTGATGTGCTGGTCGGAGATTGGGCTGGAACCCTGGATGCATAGACGCTCCAGATGTGGCAGCTTCGCCAGTTCGGCCAGGCCCGGGCCCCACATTTTTACATCCAATATGCTCAGCCAGCGTAGATTGGACAGTTGGGCCACCTGCTTAAGGCCTGCATCGGTTACTCCCATAAGTTGCAGGTATTCCAGGGCAGGCAAATCCATTAGGACAGCAAGGCCCCGATTTGAGATAGATGTCTGCATGAGCTCCAGGCCCCTGAGTGAACGCAGCGGCCTGAGGTGCTCAAGACCTTCATCGGTTATTCCAGTGGTGAATAGGGTCAGTATCCGGAGACCCGTTAAACGGCTGATCGGCTCGAATATCCGTGGGTCTGCACCAGTCCTTAGGTATATCTCGGAGCCGACTGAGAGCCAAAACAAGTCATTCGGACCAAGTTCCGACAGCCCGGTCAGATCATCCGGTTCTTTACGGATCCGGTCGGCAATCGTCAGTTGGTGAGTCTGAGGATTCTGTGCAAGCAGTTTTGCCGACTCCCGCGGACTCGGTGCCAGTCGAACCCACAGTTTTATGTTTCGATCTTCGGGCACATGTACATCGCCCTGTGCGGGTCTAAGGTACTCACATTTGCCGGACAGACACACGCGCTTAGGGTCCCAATCCGTACCGGATTCGGGCTCAAGGTAAAGATTGCCCATGCATTGCCCGGATGGAAAGGACAGAACCTTAGTTGCCCCTGGCGGCTGCCTGGGCCTCAACAAGGTAATTTTTTCAGCCCGCAAGCCCGCGACAAGCCCAAAGAGAACAAGCATGACCGCCCCTGCGTAAATCCGCTTACGTATTATGTTATTGGAAACTATCTTTATCTCCTTTCCTTAGACAATCAGTACGTGAACATTTCTACACGCTGCTGGAATTGTTCAAAGTCCAGTTCACCTATGGCGAAGGCATCCACATCCGTCTTTTTTGCACGGATAGTCAGGACCGTGGTTGAGGCAGAGCCTGTTTCTCCGTATTCCATACCGCCCATCATGCCGCCACCGAAACCCTGGCCTCCCATGCCCCCGCCGGCCATTCCACCCATGCCGCCGCCCATCATCACACCGCCGCCGAAAGCCTGGCCTCCCATACCACCGCCTGCCATTCCACCCATACCAGCCATTCCACCCATACCGCCACCCATCATTACGCCGCCGCCGATACTACCGCCCATTCCGCCACCCATAGCGGCCCCTCCACCGTAAGGGCTCCTTCCGCCCGAAGAGGATCGTCCCCTCGATCTGGAAGTTCCGGACCCTGGGGCGGCGCTTCGGTAGTAGTCTTCATACATCCCGCCGGCTTGCCGGCTTTGCCCGATGACCGTGAGGATTATCCATTCATCCGGTTGTAAGTTTCGAATGTTTGCGGAGTGTTTTAAGGTTCTGATAAGCTCTGTTTTTATCTGGTCAATCTGCTGCGCACTGTATTGTTCTTCTTGAGCAAAATCGCCGCCGCCGAAACCTTTTGGCGAGAATAATTGCTGTTTTGCACGCTGCCAGTCCGGGTCGATATATTCTTCAGTTTCCTGAGCTTCATGCTCCTGCGGTTCGGGTGGAGGTGAGAATGTGAAATTTACTTCCATCAAAAAGAGCACTCCATAGCCCTGTATATAAATAGCTTCCGTTGAACGACTGTCCCGGCCAAAGATATCACCAAAATCGACGAATACTCCTTGAATCTCCTGCGGCTCCTTAAATCTTTCGTCGAATATATGGGACATAACCTGCAAATCCTCTGTTATTGCAACAAGGCTTTCGACTTCAACGTCTGTAGCGGGGATAACGAGAACTTTCCGACCGACATTACGCCCGAATATAGGCGCAGGGCCGATCCTTTTCGGGCTATAGTTCTGATTAATCAGGTCTTTCATAACTCTACTGTATTGCAGGTCAAGTGGCTCAAAGGCGTAGCCCTCTTTCATAGGCGTAACCCTACCGTCCCAGCCATACTTAACGGCGGCGCGATAAGTGCCGTCCCTGCCGGTAACAGGTTTGCCCGGCAGACCTTGCATTTCCACGCCGCTTAAGCCGGTTCTGCCGGAAATAATAAAGGTAATCATTTTCCATACATAGTTCTGATTATCCCGATTGTTGGTAATATTTTTGTAGATCATACTGGCTGGTTCAATATTGTAACCTTCTTTTACGGGCCTAACCGTGCCGGTAAAGCTGTGCTCAACGGTGGCGCTGTAATAGCCCCTTTGGTCGGTAACAACATTGCCCGGCAGTCCTTGCATTTCCACGTCACTTAGGCCAACTGAACCGGAGATAGTATAAGTCGACAACTTTTCTTTGGGAGCTTTCTCAGCTAAGGCGAAACTTCCCATCACCAAACTAAAAATGACGAGCACAATAATTGTTCTGGTTAAAGATTTCATTTTCTGTTCCTTTCATTAGCTTGTTACATTTTATAAACACATTTTGAACCAAGCCATCAGATACATTGAAGGTGGCGATTTGGTTAATTCTCCTTAATGTCCAGCAGTTCGTTCTTTCGGGAAGCTATGGCCAGCAGGCTTTTTCCAAGCTGGGTTTGGTTGAATTCTATTTGCTTGAAGGCTGTTTCTATCCTTTCGCGGTCCTTTATTCGTGCAGCCTCGATTAACCGGGCGAGCTCTATTAGACGCTGGTTCGTCATAGTGCCGGATGCGGCTAAAGTCTGTGTGGCGAACTCCATAAGGTCGCGTCGAACCTGTTGCTGAAGCTCGTCTTTGAGCTGAGCGCAATTAGTCGCAAAAGCCGACTGCCAGCGCTCATTCATCTCCTCGGTCAGGTCCCTACGAAGAGCCGGTTCCAGAGACGTTCTCAGTGAGCTTTCCAGAGCGGCCCGAAGTTCTTCGACATCCAGCGGTTGCCCGGCGGAAAGCCTACCGCCGATGTATCCGAAACCAATCATCAATACCGCAGCGGCGGCGAACTTTATTATTGGATTCCTGAATATATTTCGCCATATTGTCGTGCCAGTATATTGATGTACATTTGCTTTGTTTAACAGGGCGTCCCGGGTCCGCTGCACTGCACGGCCGGTGGACTCCGAACTCGGTTCAATCTGTGAGAGGATTTTGAGCCGATCGTGGATTTGGTTGTTATTGATTGATGACATTATGTGTTTCCTTTACAAAAGATTGTGACCGGTTGTGTTCAAGTATATGTCGAAGACGATTCGAGGCCCTTGAGCACAGGGCCCGGATGTGATGGGGGGTCTTACCCAATTGTTCGGCGATATAGTCGTAAGGTTCCTGTTGGATATATCGCATTACGAAGGCCTCGCGGGGCACTTTATTCAATTTAGCAACAGCGTTTAATATTTCATCCAGCTCTTCCGTTCGGATAAGTTTATTCAATGGCGAGCTGCCATTGGAAGCCGGTTCGGATATCTGGTCCAATCCCACACGATTCAGCTTACGGTTGCGTCGCCACTCGAAGGCCAGATTAATAGCTGTTTTGCGGGCATAAGCGTAACGGTTCCTGACCTTATCGAACCGGCTTGTATTATTGAGTTTTATAAATAATTCCTGCATTAATTCCTCGGCAACATCTTCGCGCAGTGTCAGCCTGGTCAAAAGCGCATATAGATTCGCTCCGGACTTGTCCAACAGCTCTAAAAGTTCTTTCTGTCGGTCTCGCAAAAAACCTCCTGATGTTTGCCTTTCAAGACTTCACTATTATAGACGGTAAAGGGTGTCTGTGCGCAACCTCTTTTATGAATAAATTTTTCGTTTTTTATTATCTATGCGCATAAAAAAGGCCGGGCTTTCAAGCCCGGCCTGTTGTTGCCGATGATATATGTAAAGCACTATTTGACTTTAAATTCGTATTGGTAGGTTTCGTTCTTATCCAAATCTTTGCCCCGGCAGCGAAGAATAAAACCGTCTGCGGTTTTCTCGTACCTGAAATCTTTTCCGCTGAATAAATCTTTCGGTAGACCTTCCGGAAGAGTTTCAGGCAATTGGCCGGTTTTGGCTTTTTGTATATATATCTCGATTGCCGCCCGTACGGCGTTGTTTAATGTTTTGTCCCTTGTCTCAACACTTATAATTCTATTAAAATCCGGTGAAATAATTGATGTTAGATAAGCATCGGTGTTGTTTTCGGCAAGGTCCTTATGCGGCTGTTTGTTAAGCTTGTTAAGCTCGGTATAGACCTTCTCATAGTTCATCGGCGTACTTAGAATCGTTTGAAGTGTATCCATATGCTTAATATAGTAAGCCCTGTTTTTATCAATAACGGTCTGGTCCACATTGCGAAGCTGTTCGGCTTCTTTGCTGCCAGGTTTAACAGGTTCACCGAGAACTATTTCTATGAGCTTCTTTAGTTTATCGAGCTGCATATGTTCGAGAGACAGCTCCCTTTCATATTTTGTTGTAGGTCTTGATGAAAGTGGCTTGCTTTCTATAATAGCAAGCTGGCTTTTCAACCACGTCAATGTCTTCAGGTCCTGCGGCGTCTCGGCCAGAAGATACTGGATGTGGTTATCCGCCACCTTGCTAAGTGACATAGCTACCAACATTGAAATTATTGTCTCGTCGCCCATATGCTTGCTCATCTTGTGAAGAGTCAGGCAGCGGTCAAGCGCCTTCTGGTAGTCGCCGTCGGCTGCGAGAATTCGGGTCTCGGCGCCTATAATGAAGGCCAGCTTTCTCGTCTGAGCAAGGTGAGACAACAACATCTCAAATCCGTCGGAATATTTCAGACCCCAGTTGCAATTCGGAACCTCGGCCGCGGCAACGGCAAGATTAATCGCGCCTCGGCAGTTTTCGATGTATTTTCTGATTCTTTCATTCGGTTCGATTTTGTCTCTTGATAAATCACTCACCATCTCCTGCATGGTATCGTCCGATTTTTCATAGGCAATGTATGCCTGATAGTAAAGTAAAGCTGCATTATCAGGGTCTGGCGGATAAGCAAAAACAGGAGAAGTTAGTATAAGCAGCATCAAAGTAATGCACGTAGTTGTTGTTAATTTGTTGTTAGTAATCGTTTTCATGGTTTTTTCCTTTCTGTATTTAGCTTTGGGAACCGTTAAATAAATCTCCCAGTGATAAACTGGCCGGCTGCGGTCCCAGAATCTTAAGGGCCTTTTCACACTGATTTTCAATTCCTTCTATGCCGCCCCTGCGATAAGCGATTGTCAGCGACTTCATCGTCATTATCTCAGCCGGGGACTCGACAGCTTCATAAACCATAGCAGTATCTTTTTGCTCACCCGGGCCCTGGTGAACATAGAAGCTGATACCTGCTATTATCACAGCCGCTGCGGCGGTAAGCTTAATCATTCTGCTTAGGGTAATTATCCGGGCCGTGCTCGGCTTGTGGTCCGCCGATTTAGCCCGCATAGTTTGCTCCATAGCTGCTAATGAATCATCCAGGGTGCGCTTGTCCATTTCGCGGCTGGTTGTTACATCCGGCTTTCTGACTTTTACGAATTCTTCTATATTTTCTTTCGGTCTCATTTTGTCACCACACTATTCAATATTGAACGAAGCTTGTCCAAACCGTATCTGTATCGGCTCTGGACAGTATTAATCGAAATATCAAGGGCCTTGGCTATTTCCCGAAATCGCATCTCGTGATGCAGGTGCAGCACGATAATCTCACGCTGCTCGTATGGAAGCCGGGCCAGTAAATTCTGCAGCTCGCCGGATTCCTCGATGCCGATCGCGTTTTCAATCGGCCCGTCCGAATCGCAGCAGGCTGTTTCAACAACGTCCGGCCCTGCGAGCCGCGGCGACCTTAGGCGGTTCCTGTCACGGGCACTGTTGGCAACACAGGTTGAAAGATAGCCTTTCAGGGTCCCGCTGAGATGGAAAGAACCCACAGTTCCCGAAAACGAAACAAATACGTCGTGCACAACGTCTTCGGCAAGGCTTCTGTCTCTTAACAGGGTGATAGCCAATCCCAGCAGGTCATCTTTGAACTTTTCATAGATCCGCCGCAGAGCATCTTTGCTTCCGCGATTAAATTTCCAAACAAGTATGTTGTCTTCAACCATCAAATTCACTTGTCCAATCAAAGAAACGGCCATTTCTTACCGGTATAACGAATAACCCATCCATTTTAGTCTAATTTCCCAGAAATTTTGCAAAAAAAGCGTATAAAAAAAGCCGAGCTAAACATGCCCGGCCTGATTTCTGAGTGTTTTGTTATTTAATTCATTACTTCAAATTACTTTGCCGCGTTTCTCATTTCGTCCATTTCTTTTTCAAGGTCGGATAAACGCCCCTTGACTGTCTGTACTTTGGAATGGTCTCCGAGTTGTGTATATACTCCGACCAATTCATTCAAAGCGTCCTTTTCAAATGAAATCCCAACCACACGCGTGATGTACATGCCATCTTTATTGTTAGTAAATTCTCTGCCTACTTCCCATGCGTATAAAAGACACGCCTCTGCTCTCGCATAATCTTTTTTGGTGATGCAGGACTGGGCTTCGGCAATCACATCCTTTACGAAACTGCGAGTCTTTTTAGCAATATCGACAACCTCGGCCATTGCTTTCTCCTGGTCCTCCGGTGACAATTGAAAATATTCACTCTCAGTTATTGTTTTCATGTACGGGCGATTGAAAATATCAAGACTTAAGCGTTTCTCTTGAAGGTTTTTATCCAGTAGCCCTAATTCTTTTTCCCAGAAGTCGATAATAAACTCTTCCATCATTTCATCCTGTTGCTCCTGAGATAGTTGCTTGAATTCATCTTTTGTGATGGAGGAATCGTCGGAGACGTTAGGTTCTAAAGCTCCGTCGTATTTTATCACCTGCTTGTCTGGTAAAACCTCCGCTTTCGATGGATCCGATTCTATAGCCGAGCTGTTCTTGTCCGCGGAATCGTTGAACAGAAGGAAAAGCCCCAAAGCCAATACTACAATGCTTATCAATACTCCTGTTATCTTTTTCATATTTCTCTCTCTTGATTTCCGAATTGCATTGTCAATTTCCGGCCCAACGACAAAGTGTTGGCACTTTCTCACCGGTACAACGAATAACCCGTCAATTTTAGTCTAATTTTTCTGAAAAGTTACAAAAAAAGCCGGGCTTTCAAACCCGGCTTTTTCCACTGATGATATTTTAAAGTTACTTTTTGACCTTGAATTCGAGCATCCGCCTCATACGTCCTTTTTGGAATTCCTCGCCCTGGCAGCGGAGGGCAAAGCCGTCGGCAGTTTTCTCGTACTTAAAATCCTTGCCGCTGAATAAATCTCCCGGCAGACCGTCAGGCAAGGTATCAGGCAGCTTGCCGCTCTTAGCCTTTATCATATAAATCTCAACTGCTGTCCTGATGGAGTTGGAAATTGTTTTCGTCCTTATCTCAATACTATAAATTCTACCGAACGCAGGTGTCAGAAGAGAGGTCAGTGTTGCAGCAGGATTCTCGGTGATCTCTTTCCCCGGCCTTTCATTCAATTGCTCCAGCCGACTATAAACCTCGGCATAAGGTATCGAACTTTCCAGAACCTCATCGAGAGAATTCATATGCTTTATATAATAATCCCTGTTTTTGGCGAAAAACACTTCATCACCTTCAGTAACTCGCTTAATGGCCATTTTCTCAAGGTCCCCAACTTCTTCTGGCCCGGAACACAAAGCAAGTAGTTTATCACGTCTATCAACTTGCATTTCTGAAGAAAAGCATTCTTTCTCAGAGCGCATCGCGAACCTCAGTGACGGTGTTTTGAACGGTACCTCTGCTAATTTCGCCTTGAGACATGTTAAGGTTTCCAGGTCCGGTTGCATGTCGGCAAGGATATCCTGAATGCGACTGGCAACCATCTTGTCTATTGACATCGATACCAAAAAGGAAATGGGTGTATCATCGCCAACATGTTTGCCTATCTTATGAACTGTTAAACAGCGGTTAATAGCTTTCTGGTAATCGCCTTCGGCTGCCAGAATCCTAGCCTCTGCAGTAATAAGAAAGACCAGCTTTCTCGTCTGAGCAACATGGGCCAGGTTGATCGATACTCCATCGGAATATTTCAAACCCCAATTACAATTTGGAATCTCGGTTGCGGCCGCTGCAAGGTCAATTGCTGCCCGGCAGCTTTCGATATATTTTTTGATTCTTTCATTTGGTTCGATGTTGCCCCTTGATAAATCGGCAACCATATCCTCCATAGTGTCGTCAGCTTTTTCATAGGAAATGTAAGCCTGATAATACAGCAGGGCTGCATTATCAGGGTCCGGTGGATAGGCGAAGACCGGAGAACTTAGTATAAGTAGTGTCAGAATAAAGCTCGTAAACTTTGTTAATTTGTTGGTTGTAACTGTTTTCATGATTTTGTCCTTTCAATTTATGAACCATTAAATTCGCTAAGTAATTCCTGAGATGACAAGCCGTCAGTCCGTGTTCCTAACAATTTCAAAGCTTGCTCACATTGATTCTCTACGGCTTCTATTCCTCCTCTCCGAAATGCGCGTTCGAGTGATATCGACGTCATCATTTCAACCGGCGATTTTGTAACTTCTACTATGTTGGGTTGCTCCTGTTTGCTCGGCTCCTGGTGAGTTATAAAAAAGCTTACCGCTAAGATTATCACGGCTGCTGCGGCAATATTGGGGAGCGGGCTTTTTAGAATTATTCTCCATATATTCGGACCAGTCGGAGCAAATTCTTTCGCTTTTGATTTCTCAAATGCCTGCAAAATATTGCTGAATACCTTTTTGTTGCGTTCCGAATCGATGACAATATCAACATTTTTGATACGCTTCTCTATGTCTTCTGTTGAGCTCACTTTTGCACCTCGCTGTTCAGTAATAAACGCAGTCTGTCTAATCCGCATCGGTACCGACTTTGGGCAGTCTTGATTGATACCTCTTGCAGCACACCTATTTCTCTGAATTTCATCCTGCCATATAAATGTAAGGTTATTGCTTCCCGCTGTTCATATGGTAGTTTAGATATTGCATCACTCATTTTTCTTAGCTCTTCACCGTTCATTAACCATTGGTCTGGTGTTTCTAAATTTGATGTCACAGGCGCGTTCCCATTCCACCGGTTGGTCCGCCGCCGGTGTGTAGCTATGTTTCTGTTTCGTGCACGATTGGCTACGCAGGTTGCCAGGTACCCCTTAAGACTTCCGGTAAGCTGAAACTGTCCGGCGGATTGCGCGAAGTTAAAGAAAACGTCCTGCACAATGTCCTCTGCATCACCGATGTCATTTAAAAGAGCGGCCGCCAGCCTCAGCAAATCATCGCGGTACTTTTCGTAAATGCGTGACAAGGCATTTACACTTCCACGATTGAATTTCCATACTAATAATTTGTCATCCAACATCAGCCGGCCGCCTGCTAAAGACAAGACAATCGATTGTCATCTATACAACAATCGAGGTATGCATTTTACTCAAAGGAAAAACAGAATTTTGTATAATTTTAGTAGCTTTGCAGCCTAAAGGGTATGAAAAAGGCCGGATTTTTAAGCCCGGCCTTTTGTTGCTGATTATATATGTAAACCACTATTTGACTTTAAATTCGTAACTATATGTTTCATCCTTGTCTAAGTCTTTGCCATGGCAGCGAAGAGTAAAACCGTCTTTAGTTTTCTCGTACTTAAAATCCTTGCCGCTGAATAAATCTCCCGGCAGACCGGCAGGCAAAGCATTAGGCAGTTTGCCGGTCCTGGCCTTTATCATATAAATCTCAATAGCTGCCTTAAGGGCGTTAGAGTGAGTATTCAATCTTATTGATAAGCTGTAAATTCTCTGCCATGTGGGTCCAAAAACAGCAGTCAAGGTCGCATCGGTATTTTTATTGAATTCTTTAGTCAGTTCTTCGTCTAACTTCTTAAGCTTTGCATATCCTTGTGGATACGGCAGGTCGAAAGCCGCTTCAATGCCGTCCATATAGTTGTTCCAATAAGTGATGTTTTTAGCAAAGAATTGCTGGTTGGCCGTGCGAATCCTTTCAAGGATTTTCTTTTTGGTGGGACCATCGTCAAGGCCGGACTGTACTACATCGTTGATTTTTTCCGGGGACATAGATATTATCCCCGCTTCGCGTTTCCAGCGAAGCACCGGTTCTATGGAGAATGGTTGCTTGTCGAGTTCTGTGAGTTCACCTCTCAACCAGGTCAAAATCTCTGCCTCTTGTGGCATCTCCGATAGAAAGTGAGTGATACATTGATTATTTGCGCCATTTATAGCGATACCTACAAGGTAGCTTATGATTGGACGCTCGTTGAGATGTCGTGCCATCCTGTATATACTTATGCAGCGACCCAGGGCTTTTTTGTAATCGCCCCTGTCGGCCTGCGTTCTTGCTTCAGCAGCAAGCAGCGCGAATATATCTCTGGCCTTGTGATGAGGTGGCAGCAGTACTTCTGTGCCCTGGGAATAGTCCAATCCCCAGTCACAATGGTCTATCCGGGAGGCATCGAGAACCATATCTATGATTCTGCGATTCTTTTTCAGGCATTCCTCTATTTTCTCGTTTGATTTAATTTTACCCTTCCAGTAGTCCCACAGCATGTTACCAATGTTGTCCGGGGATTCATACAGCGTGAAAGCCTTGTAATAAAGCACTGCCGCATTGTCGGGCGGGTATGCACAGGCTGACGTTGCTGATACGAGTAGTACCAAAACAGCAAATGTCACCGTTCTTGTTTTTATGCTTTTGTTTGTTTTCATGGTTTCGTCCTTTCTGAACTTCTACCATTACCGTTAAATTCTGCGAGTATCCACTCGATTGGTAAGCTTCCAGGCCGCGGTCCAATTGGCTTATAAGCCTGTTTGCATTGTTCTTCTACTGCTTCTATTCCTCCTCGCCGAAATGCGCGTTCGAGCGATATCGCCGTCATCATTTCAACCGGACTTTTTGTAACTTCAGCAATCTTAGGCTGTTCCTGTTCGCCCGGCTCCTGGTGAGTAATAAAAATGCTTACACCTAAGATTATCACAGCCGCTGCGGCAATTTTGGTTAGCGGGCTTTTTAGGATTACTTTCAATATTTTTGGCTGCTTGACCGAATCCCCTTTAGCTGCACGAGAAAGGAGTACTTGGTATTCTTCGGGGTATTTTTGCTTCCATTTCTCGGCGTCGAACTGTGGCTTTGCCGTGTTGATGGTGCGGGATATTAGTTCATCTATCCGTTTTTCATTTCTTTGCTCGTTCATAATCAAACCTCACCAAAACCATTTCGCCCTAAGTAACCGGCCAATTTTTTCTTTACTCTTCGCAGCCTTCCGTTTATGGCCTGTTCAGAGATACCCAAAACCGCCGATATCTGCTCGTAAGACATACCGTCATAGAACCGCAGAAAAATCAGCTCTCTTGCAGAAGCCGGAAGTTTGCTTATGGCTTGCCTTACGACCTCAGTAGTCTCATCGTCCCTCGGTTCAGTTGCTGCTATCGAAAGTTCATCGGCACTTTGAAGGTTCTCTGTCCTTCGGGCAATATCTTTTGCGATGTTCCTGCAAATTACGGCAAGCCAGCCGGCAAATCGATTCTCTTTTTTTAACTGTGGCAGCTTCACCGCGGCCTTTGCGAATGCCTGCTGAGCTGCGTCTTCAGCTAAGTGCCTGTCGCCAAGTACCGAATGTGCAATTGCAACCATAGCCGGATAATAACGATGGCACAATTCCGTAAAGCCCTCTGCATCACCGTCGATAGCTGACCTGACTAATGTTGTATCCGGTTTTTGAGTCACTGACCTTTCTTTCTCCGGAGTCCCGGGCATTATTTACTTTCGCTGACTCAGCTTCTATTAATTCAGACTCATTGTTGCACTCAAAATGGGCGCTGAAAATACTGCTTTAAAGTTTTTTTATTATATTGATTTTGAAGTGGTTGGCGCATAAAAAAGGCCGGCTCTAATGAGTCGGCCTTTTCCTAAAATAAATCTTCAGCCCTGTAACGGGCAACAATTACGTTTTACGGATAATCTGTTTTCGCATTGTAATAACAGGTACTTACTCAGTTGTGGTGCTTGCCACTGGGCAGCAACCCGTCTTGGCAGCAGTTGCATCGGATTTTGGGCAACAACCCGGTGCAGCCTCTCCAGCGCAACAAGGCTTGGTGCAATCTGCCGGGCAGTCCTTTGAACCTTCTTGAGCACAGCAAGGCTTGGTTGGATCGAGCGGACAAGTCTTTTCGGCAGACCCACACTCGGCCTTTCGAGTACATTCTCCTTCAGCGCTGCTTGCAAAAACAGCCTGCGAAGCCGTACATGTCGCATTTTTTGTTGCCTGGCAGGTTTTGGGCTGCGAGCCGGTCGATAAAATATTCGTGTAATTACCCAGCAAAACCGTCCCTGCCAATACAGCGACTAAAACAGCAGCGATAACAAGCAAATTTTTAGTGTTTTTCAGACTCATTGGAACTACCCTCATTAAAAAATTAGCATTCAGTTTTCAAACTTTCTCGAAAACACACATTCTCCAAGTGTTTATTATACCAGTTTTATAGAAGTAGTGTTCGGAAAAAAAAAGATGATTTTCATAAAAACCTTTGTGTCCCATAAAGTTTCAAATATTGCTGAAATTGGCCATTCAACCGAATGCATTTTGTAAAACTCCCGTTATTGCATTATTTATTTGGAGAATTATCGAGCTGTTTGTAGATTTCGAGCCTTTTTGTAAATTCCTGTTCGAGCTTTTGGTATCCTGCTGCGCGGGCGAGTTTAAGGGCCTTTTCTTCGGACACGACCGCTTCGCGGAACCGGCGGGCTTCAGCGTAGCTTGTTGCAAAATAGTGGTGCAGCAGAGGCGATGTATCAACTTCCGGCTTAAGAGAGACAGCTTTGGAGTAATGCCTAAGGGCCTGGTCGGTCTGTTTCTGTTGGGCTAATGCCAATGCAAGTTTGTAGTGTGCCTGGGCGTCATCAGGTTTAAGCTGGACGGCCTGCGACAAATGCCTGATTGCCGCATCAAGTTGCCCCTGCCGATACATTACCTGGCCCATATTGTAGTGTGCGTCGGCATAGTTCGGGTCAAGACGTATCGCCTCTGACAAATGAACAGTAGCCTCTTTAAGCATCCCTCCGGCGAGCAGAAGAGACCCGAGGTAGCCATGTGCTTCAGCATGGTCCGGCTGAAACCGTAAAACCGCCGAGAAATGCCTGATTGCCTCATTAAACTTTCCCTTACGGGCCATTGCCTGACCAAGACTGTAATGTGCATCGATGTAGCCCGGTTCAAGCTTTATCGCCTCTGAGAAATACCCGATTGCCTCATCAACCTTTCCCTGCCGGGCCAGTGCCACGCCGAGGGTACAATTCGCCTCCGCATTTTTAGGATTCAGCTCCAGCGATTTTCTGCATTGACGCTCTGCGCCGGCAAAATCATCGGCTTTGAGGTATTCATCCGCAGCCCTAAGATAAGATGTGTCATCAACAAATTTATCACGGATTGTTTTAATAGCGGCCGGTTTGATATTGACAAATTCCGGTATATTGGCGGCTCTGTCTTGGGCGGTAAATTGCGACAGCAACACGGCGGGACTGCTCCGTCCCTCCTCATCGATATGGGTGAGGAAAAGCTGGGTATAAGCTGAATTTGCTTTTGAAGAAAACACCAGCCATCTGCTGTTCGGTGAGAAGCTGTGCCAGGAGTTCATCCGGTTTGTGTTGGCGCGCAATTTACTGGCCTTGCCCCCCTTGGCCGGGATGATATACAGTTCGCTGTCTGGCTGAAGAAGCATATAGCTTTTCGCTTTACAGAACACAATCCATTTGCCGTCGGGTGAGTATTTCGCGAAATAGTTACTCATACCGTTTTTGGATGCCCCTTCGATTGGCTCTGGTTTGCCGCCTTTTCCGTCGTTAAATGGAATCCTGTACAAATCGAACAAAAATTGTTTTCCATCTTTAAGGAATTCCTCGCATTGTTCCGGACTAAGAAGCACCTTTCGCGGGCCGCTGACGTTCTTGAGCTTGTAGGCTTCCGTTCTGGCAAAAACAATATATTTACCGTCCGGGCTCCAGACCGGATTACTTTGTACATATTGTGGGTCATCCGCTCCGGGCAGTGCCGTGAACTCGCCCGTTTGCCTGTTATAAATAACCAGGATGCCTTTGATAGGGAAAAACAATTGCGAAAAGGCCAGTTCCGGTTTCGGAACAAAAACAGATTCATCTTTGACCGTGCTAACTACAAACCTGCCGTCCGGGGATATCTGCGAAAGAAGGCCGAAGGTCTGCTGGCCGTCTTCCTCCATGTAGTCACTCCACGTTATGATGTCACTGGGAGCAAGAAGCATTTGTTCGGCGACTTCTGTTATAACGTATGACCCCTTGTTGTTGGCATAATCCACATCCATTGCGAGGGTCTCACCGTTTGCGGAAAACGAGTGACAGTTACCACAGACCGGCAGTTTCTCCAGAATAATCGGAGGCTGCTGCGGCGAAGAGATGTCACCGAAGCGCCAACGAATGTTTGTAGGGTCCTTGACGGCATCGATAAAGGGCAGGTTCACTTCCCGGTAGAACAACGGTGCCCCGACGGAATCTTCGGATGTTTTGATTGAGATTTTGCCTGCCGAAAGGATTTTCCACCGGCCCCAGCGATTAACGCCCAGAATAGTAACGACTGCCTGCTTTTCCAGGGAGCGCTTCTTGATAAGCTCCCACTGGTCCGATTCAGGCGTCCACTGAGGTTCATTGAGGAGGATATTGATACGCTCCTCGTTATCCTGGAAATTGATTGTCAAAAGCCATCTGTCGGATTTGGAGCTGTCGTCTTCCCATTGAAATGTCGGGGGCACGATTTCCGGTGGAAAAAGTGTCTCGTTAAACGGATAGCGAATCACCAGACTTTTGTATTCGGCATCATCCCGGTAAAGTGCTAATATATCCTCTATCCGAGGCCCGGGCACATAGAGAGCAATTAGTAAGACTACGACAACAGCCACTATACTGATACCAATAATAAGATATACGGCCGGCTTGCGCATTATTTTCTCATTTTCACAAGTTATCGATTGGCTCAGCCAAAATCCGGGTTGTTTTGCTTAAGTTGTGCAGATACCATATCTTAAATTTCGGACATGTAAAAATCAAACTTAATCACATTTCTGCAGGTTCTATCGTACTATTTCAGTAGCAATCACACAGGTATTGCTTCGCAAAACGCTGTGCGGCCGAGCGGAGCAGCTCGCGGTTGTTTTCGAGCGCGTAATCGAGCGACATATTTTCATCTTTACAGGATATGGCAGCGGTTATTCCAATTTTTTCATACTCTTGTTGAGATATATTGACCTGACCTGCGAGTACGGCAAGGCGAGTATGTGACTGTAAGGCTGATTTTAAGATTCCGGAAACAACCTTTCCATAGAGCGATTGTGAGTCGAAAGAGCCTTCACCCGTAATAACCCAGTCGGCGGAT
Source organism: Planctomycetota bacterium (assembly GCA_014384025.1). Classification (GTDB taxonomy): domain Bacteria; phylum Planctomycetota; class Phycisphaerae; order Sedimentisphaerales; family Anaerobacaceae; genus NIOZ-UU13. The sequence continues at coordinate 42,250 of JACNGQ010000243.1, forward strand.
TCAAGCTCGGCGAAGAGGTTGCTATGTGCCATTATCGTTTCTATGCCGGATACGACATCGGCATTCATAAAAGCTATAGCACCTCCGGCAAGTCCCCCGGCTGCGCCCGCTCCGGGGACATTAATGTCACGACCAAGTTGTTTACTCACGAGTCTGGCTAAGTGAGCAAGGCCTTTTTCCAGTTGCTCTACCATTTTCTCTGTCGCACCTTTTTGAGGGCCGTAAACTTTGGCTGCACCATTCTCACCGCAGAGTGGATTGTCGCAATCACAGAGGACTTCTACCGGAACAAGATTAAGGTTTTCAGGCTTGACTATTTTTTTAATTTTCTCAAGGGCCGCACCCCCGAGTGGGATTGGACTGTCCTGGCTATCAAGGATTTCCCACCCTAAAGCCATTGCTGCTCCGAGGCCGCCGTCAACAGTTGCGCTGCCGCCTACCGCCAGTAAGATTTTCCGCCCGCCGTATTCAAGAGCGGCTTTAATAAGCTCACCTGTCCCGTAGGTGGTTGTTTTGAGCGGGTTCATCTGCTCAGAAGAAAGCAGTTCGAGCCCGCTGGCCGAAGCCATTTCGACAAGAGCTGTTTTGTCATCGAACCACGCAAATCCCGCTTCGACCTGCATATCCGGTACCGGACCCATTACCGTTTTCGGAATCCATCGACCGTTGGCTGCTTTAATCATTGCCACTGCAGTGCCCTCACCGCCATCGGCCATTGGTTTTATGAAAAGCTGAGCATCGGGTGCGATTTCTGCGATGGCCTTTGCGATGATTTCACATGCCTCGTAAGCTTTGAGGGTCCCTTTGAACGAGTCTGTTGCAATGACGATTTTCATAAAAATAAAATTCCATCAAGAGTTATTTGTTCTTTAGAGAACGATCAGACTGATAATCCATAACGTAACGGCTGCGCTACCGCCTTCTATGAGTGTCCCGAGTGTTTGCAGTTTATAACCCTGCTTGACGCTCATTTTAGACAGACCTGTCACTACCCAGAAATAACTGTCATTTGCATGACTGACCACCATAGAGCCCGCGCCTATCGCCACCACAGCAAGCGCTCTCGCTGTCGGACTTTCGAGGCCGAGCGTCCCCAAAAGCGGCGCTACGATACCCGCTGTAGTAATGATGGCTACGGTTGACGAGCCCTGTGCCGTTTTGAGCGCCGCGGCGATGATGAAAGGCAGCCAGATACTTAAGCCTGCACTTTCGCCAAGATATCCCTTCACGACATCTGCGATTCCTGAGTTCTGCAGTACCTTTCCGAAGGCGCCGCCGCAGCCGGTTATAATAATGATAGTTGCCGCGGCAACTACCGCCTGGCCGACCCAGCCGGAAGCGGAAAGCATTTCAGTGGTTATTTTTTTCGGCAGCAGCAGAGCAAAGAAAACGCCTGCGAGAAGCGCCACTACCGGCTGACCTAAAAAGCCGATGACAGCCGCCGCATCCCCCTGGCCGAATGGATGGCTTGGGAAATCTCCGATTGACCTGGCTACAATCAAAAATATAGGCAGAAAGATTGGAACCACAGACCTGAGAGCTGAAGGTGCTTCGGTGGTAAGTTCCTGAGTCTCCTGCTCCGGCGATTCCGCCTCGGGGCTGATGTATATCCTGTCTGCAAACTTTATTGCGAACAGCCAGCCCGCTGCAAGGGCGACAATGC
>JACNGQ010000261.1 GCA_014384025.1 Planctomycetota bacterium
GATAGACGGATTCGACAACCCGGCAACGAACGGTTCTGTTGTTGGTAACCTTAATCCTCCATTTGCCGAGCAGACTATCGTTCACAGCGGCAATCAGTCGATGCCGATGGCTTACGATAATGCTGTTGGAAAATCCGAGGCGACTTTGACATTGACTTCCAACCGTGACTGGACAGTGAACGGTGTCAACACACTGACGATTTGGTATAGAGGCAGTTCGGGTAACGCTGCCGAGCAGATGTATGTTGTTCTAAACGGCAGCGCTGTGGTCACTAACGATAATCCTGATGCTGCGCAGATAGTTTCCTGGACCGAATGGAATATCGACCTGACGCGCTTTGCCGACCAGGGTGTGAATCTTGCCAATGTCAATACGATTACTCTTGGTCTTGGTAATAGAAATAATCCCGTGGCCGGCGGTGCTGGTATGATGTACTACGATGATATTCGTCTGTCTGCTCCGTAATCCGCAGCAGTTGACTGTGTTGATTAGATAACAGATTCGTGTCAATTTGGGGCCTATACTGATTGATTTGGTATAGGCCCCTTTTTCATTGACTTTCGGGGGGCTATTATGTCTAATAATAATACTTTAATTCTATATCCACGTCCCACATATCGGGCAGGCCTGGCTTTTGGGTAAGCTTGACCCGGTTGCACTGTAAGTTCGCCCAGCGAAGCTGAATCGTCGAGAGGAATTCGGAAAATTTGACTATGTCAATCTGCTTTAGACTTACAGTGGCACTCTGGCTCTTCTCGCCGCCGGAGGTTTGGACCGTTCCTGCATTGAGATGCCACTTGCTCGGTGGTATTTTGCTCGTGCCGGCAACCTTTGCCACCGCTTTATCAAAATTAAATTCGATATCGACATTATTGGAATCGGCATACTCACGTCGGTCGGGGTCAAGAGTTAAAATCTCCACCATTATCGCTTCAGCCTTCTTATATTGGGCCTGCTGGTCTTCTTTATTTTTTTCTGCGGCCGGTAAATATACCGCCAAGACTAATAACGGCCACAGGCACACTATGACAGGGGTAAGTATGTAATATAGAATCGGATTCTTGTATATATCTTTCATATGAAGTTTTCCTCAACGATTATTTCGGCGCTAGTGTTATATTAAAGTTGTCAATTCCGCCTTTAATATCAAAATTAGTTCTCAAAACATCCAGGCCGTTGCTCCTTAGTGTATCGAAGAATTTTAAGGTGTTCTGCCGGCTTGAAGTGTCACCCGTTACGATAATGTCCTTTGTTGCGATGGTGATAGACTTTATATTCAGATTTGTCTGTGCCGCACAAGCATTAAAAGCCGTCAGAACCAATGTCAGTTTCGACGAAATAGATTTTTCTCCCTTAATGGTTATCAGGCCCTTCTTTGCTTCTTCGAGCCGTCTTTTTTCAGTTCCGAGCTTTTTGACGGCACTCTTTATGTCCTCCGGCTTCTGACCTAACATAACAGACTTGTAGTTTTCTGCGAACTTGGCATTGAGCTTGCGATTATCTTTATTTCTGCTCATTAACTTTGCCTGAAAAAAAAGGCCAACAGCTATCAAAAGAACCGTAACAGATATCACCGCAAACTTAAGCGCCTGTTGCATTTTAAGCTTTTTGCCCTGAAAAGGACTGAAATCGTCACGGAAATTTACGCGGTGTCCCTTTTCCGAATGAGCCAAAGCCGCACCGTATGCAATTGCATAATCAACCGGCTCGAAGTTGTCAGTTGGAATTTGCTTTTCGGCCCCGGGTTCATCGAGCCAGCCAATTCCATCGGATTCAATACCCAGCTTCTCGCCAAGCTGCTGATGCTTTACCGTCCCGGCGGAATCGAAGATTTTAAGATAATTTATCGGATCGCCGCTTTTAACCAGAGCAGTCGTTACAAGCACTTCTCTTGAGAGCAGCTCGCCTCTGTTCTGTGCTGGCCCGACCAGAAATGTTCGAACCGTAGAGGCCTTCTGAGACTCGGGGCCCGCAGAGACAGGCGGCATAATCAAATAACCGTTCCGGCGCGAAAGTATCCCGAATAAAGTCCCGGGCTGCTGAGATTCAGCCGAGGGGCCCTTGCGGCAAATAAATCTCGATAAACAACTAACATCCGGCTCTATATTCACCGGGTCAAGATTATGTGCCTGTAAAGATTCAAGTAACTCTGATAATATTTTTCGCTGTGCGGTGAAAACCGTAAGCTCAGAGCCCTCTTGCCCGGCGGATGTTATCTCGAAGGCCAGCGCAATATTGCTTATGTCCGTCGCAAGGGCCTCTTCAGTATCAAACCTGATAGTCGCCGCGATTTGTTTCCGGTCGCCAAACTCACTGTGCACACTATGCTGCATAAAAATCGCACAATCCAGAGCGACCGAAACCTCGGAATATGACCATCTCCTCTGGGCGCAACCCTGAGCAATAAGACCCGACAGGGTCTGCATGTTCGCCTGCTCATTCTCTTCGACAGAAACGCTAAAACAACCCAGAGCCTTTCCGTGCCTGCCCAACAGACTGAGATAAACCACCGTCGCTGTGTCCCTGCTTATGTAAATTCCCAAGTAGTTCTGAGGTTCCACTACCGGCAAACTCCTAAATAGTTGTTAGTATTCAGCCGTTAATTACGGCGATTCGTTTTACTTTTTCACCGTCTTTCGTTATCGCGATAACGCTCGATGCCTTTGCTACACCGCTTACCGCAGTTACTTTTATCGTGAAAAACCTGCTGACAGTTGTGATATATTTTTCACATTTGTCTATAGAATCGGAATATCTGAACAGGTCTGTTTTCAAAGCCTGAAAATCACTGAAAGGCTCTATGCGTCTTCGCTGAATGATTTCTTCGGCGATTTCGACCTGATTACCGCCAAAAATAAAGGCCGCCTCCAAAACATGCCGGGGTGCCGTATTTATATTAACCTTCATCGTGCCCCACAGTCCCATATATTTCATCGCCGACTCATTCCTCTTGTCCGGACCGGTGATTATTGGTCTGGCAAGGGCCTCGGTATCAATAAGTGAGCTGTGAAACAGCTTGGCAAAGTGCGTGGTTTGTTCGGAAATCTGATCAGGAACGGCCACAGTCTTCCTGCTTACCCGCATCGGGGGCGCTTTACTGGTGCTGCGGCTTGTGACACTGGTAGTTCTCGTTGTTACCGCCGTCTTGACCGTCCTCGTTATCGGCTGAAAGTCGAGTGCGAAAGGTCTTATTTTACCTATCTCCTGCAGCTCAAGTTTTAGTAAATCAATCTGTTCGGCGGTAAGTCCCGTCATTTCACAAAAACTTTCAAAACCCGCTTCGGCCTCGCGTTTTATGTCCGCATCATCCAGCATAGCCCATCCGAGCGGGTATTTTGCGTTTTCATCTTCAACTTCAATCCGGACTTTGGCCGAACCAATCTCGAACTCGACCGGCTCTGTTACAAAGGGCCAGGCCGGCCCATAAGGCCCCGAAATCTCCACAGAACCATAGCTCTCAAAATCATCCATCTCCATTTCATTGAAGTCAACATTGTTAAAATTATCAATATTCCCAAACTCATCAAATTCGCCGATACCAGCCTTGCCCCTTGAGCGCTTTTTTCCATCAAACATTGTCAGCTCAGAGCCAAGACCCCACTGTTCTAAAAGCTTTTGATACTCTACCGGTGTAAGATAAAACAAGTCGGAAAAATCCGGCTCATTCGGCCGGCTTATCAACTGCGGGTCAATCTCCTCCAATGTTGCAAGAGCATACTTTACCGCTGAGTCGCAGCCGTACCGAGCGCTGCTGTAATCTATAATATACTTATCGCGGTGACGCTGGGACGCAACGCGAGTACTTAAAGTATAACCAAGCATCGCAAGCACGACCAACAGCCCCAGCGTTACCAGCAGCACAAAACCCGGGCGACCCTGGAAATTATTACGTTTTTTCGAACTTTTACTCATCTTCTGACTTCTTTGGTTTTTTTCGGACTATTCGGCTGCGTTTTCTTATCGTTGGGCAAAGGCTCATTTGCCTGCTCTTTTTCTTCGCCTTTAGCTAACCCACCTTTCTCAGCAGTGAATTTGATTTTTCTGGTTCTGTCGACTGCTATGGTTCGAATGATTTTTTCCTCTTCCGGCACGTCCAGTGTACCGCCGACCGTCTTGAAAGGCTCACCGGCAGAAATAGTAACTTCAATACCCGGAGGAAGAGAGGTGGACGTCCATCTATCCAGATATGTTTCGCCCCAGGGGACCTTTATCCTGAAAAAGGTAATCCCGGCGCAAATCGGCACAAAAAGCCCTTTTTCCCAATCACTTTTGTTCTTGTCGAGCACCTTATCTTCTATTGCTATGCCGCTGTGGCTTCGGTACAAAACCAGGCCATCTACATTACTCTCGAAGTCATAGTTGGTCTGCCAGACTATGTTTTCAAATATCTGTTCCTGATTCTTATTGTCAAAGATAGTTCTTGTAATTGTAAGTTTGGCGGTGGGAAAACCGTTCTCGAATTTATTTTCTATATTGATTTTAGTGTCCTCGCCGGTTGCGATTATTCCGTCGAGGTCCTCGGCGATGCGCTGCATCACCTCAGACAACAGCCGCGAGCCGTCAAGCTTGCGAGTAACCGCGGCAGCCGAACGCTCGGCCCGGTTATAAACAACAAGCACTGCGACTAAAACCATCGACCCTATGGTCAGGGACGTAATGATTTCCGCCAACGAAAAGCCCGCCCTCGCACTCGATGTGCCAAAAACCTTTTTCAAATTATATTCGGTCCCTACCGACCCCATCGCAATCAATACCCCTATCGTCGATTTTTCATCAATTCCCAAACCTCAGAGATATCCATTTCTTTGAGTTCCTCATAAGTCCGGCCCGTCTTTGGGTCTATATCATCCTGCCCGCCGCCAAGCCTGCCCTGCTCTTCCATCATCCTGGTAAGCTCTGCTTCGGATTGCACTTGCAGCTTTTTGTCTTTGGCGCTGGGCTGGCCGTTGTTGATCTGGTAGATATCAAGATTCATCCTGACGAAGGAGCCTCCCTCGGTCTTGAGCAGACCATTATCAAGCCAGTCTTCGATGGTCTGAACATCCACACCGGCATACTCCGCGGCCTCTTCTATCGTCGTGATTAACTGGGCCGCCAATTGACCTTCCTCTTCCTCGCGCGACATAACGTCAAGTAGTTGATCTTTTGTTAAATCGCTCAGCCAATGTGTCAGTTCAACCGTTTGCACCTGCCCTTCAGAGTCGATGTATTCAGCCGAGCAAACACCCCTGAGCCACATCCGCGACGTTATCGGCTCGTAAAAAGTCTCCACCACAGTCTGCCAGGTAATTTCCGGATATATTTCACTGTCGCCGTAATCAACGTTCTCCCGGACAGATTGCAAAGAAAGCAGCTTTTCCATATTCTCGCGCGCAACTTCAAACGCCTGCATACGCAGGGCCGAATCCGCACCCGAGACCACACATCTATTTATCACAACCAATACACTTGAGCTGATAAGCGCAAGTATAGACAAGGCCGTCATAACCTCTACCAGAGTAAAAGCCGGTTTGCTCAATATTTTTTTAGAAAAGTACTTCATCTTTGGTTTTAGGCGTCAAAAGCCCCACATCACCCTGTTCTAATGTAATCATTCTATTTAACCGATTGACAACAATCGAATACGGCTGCTCATTTTCATCGAGCAGCACGATTTTCCCGCCATATTCCCAACCCGAATGACCCGCCCGGAACTTAGCTCTGTCCTCACTGGTAGTATCGCCGTCGTCGAACATAACATAAGCTACACGGCAATTTTCACTGAAAATATCCTCGACAATAATCTCCTCTTCAAGCACCTGCGTAAGGTCAGGATTCGTAATCTCCCGAAGTATATATCCCTGCGCCGGTATATCGATAATAACTTCATATCTTCTGTCGCTCTCACCGGCAGCATTGGCGGCCATCTGCATTGTCGATACAAACTCCTGAACCTGTGCCCTGAACGTACTCTTCCTGAGCATTCCGAAAAGGTGTATTTGCACCATAAACGCAAACAATGCCATCACCACAATCACCACCATCAATTCGGTCAATGTGAAACCTGAATCTGCGTTCAGCGTATAGCATTGGGCGTATAGTTTCTTTTTTCTATCAGCTATCTTAAAATGCATCTGTGCTGAGCAAGTCATCCTCAGTGCCCTCTTCACCATCGGGACCCATACTCCTGATTGCAAACTGCTTGCCGCTCTCCGGGTAAAGCTCGTAAATAAAATCGTTGTTCCAGCCATCTAATGGCAGGTCTGTAGTTTCCAGATAACCGCCCGGTTCCCAGGTTTCAACGTCACTGGGCTGCTCAATAAGAGCTATAAGGCCCTCATCTTCGGCTGGGAAGCGGCCCGTATCCATCTTGAATTGATTGACCGCAGCATGAAGGGCCTTCAGGTTGGCCTTGGTGGTTGTGATACGGGCCTGGTCTATTTTACTTGCCACCTTCGTAACTACTAAAGTAGCAAGAAGGCCGATGATAATCAGCATCGCCATAAGCTCAACCATCGTAAAACCGTATCTGACGTGTCTTTTTCTTTCTTTCCTTGTCATTTTGATCTCCGAAAGATTTCGTTACAATTTTCCTGCTGAAACTTCCAAAATCGGCAGAATCGTAGCATAAGCGATTAAGCCTACTATTGCAGCCATAATAATTATAATAACCGGTTCAACCGCAGCACCCAGTCTTTCAATAACTATATCGGTTGATGCCTCGAGATTGTCACTGATATTTTTAAGCATTGTTTCCAGCTCGCCGCTTTTTTCGCCCACAGCAACCATATGAGCAATTGCAGGGTCGATAACCCCGCTGTCCCGAAGCGGCGTCGCAATATCGGCACCGGCAAGAATCCGTTCACGGGCCTGCTGAATGGCTTTTTTCATAAGGCTGTTGCCCGTAACCTCGGCCACAACCCGAAGAGACTCCGCCATTGCAAGTCCCGAGCTTAGAAGCGTTGAGAGCGTTGAAGCAAAACGCGCGACAACACGCTGTTTTATGAGAGGACCGAACAACGGCAAAGACAACAGAAACTTGTCACGCATATAGGCACCCCGGCTGGTTTTTAAAAACTGCCTAAGACCCCATATAATACCGACAATAGCCCCTATAACTACCAATACCCACCAACTGGTCAATACATAACCGACACCCATTAACAGCTTGGTAATCCCGGGCAGCTCCTGACCGGACCTGGCAATCTGCTCACCTATCTTAGGGATGACCGTAGTCGTCAGAACTATAATCGCAGCGAGGCAAAACACAATTAAAACCATCGGATATACCATTGCCGTCATTACCTTCGACTCGACCCGCCGGCGTTTTTCCATAAAGCCCGAAATAGTCGAAAGGCTCAAACCTAATGAGCCGGTAACCTCACCGACACGAACCATACTTACATATATGACATCAAAAAAATCGCTGTAATCATTCAGGGCATCTGTAAATGACTCACCTGTAACAACACGGTCGCGAATATCGACAATTGCGTTCTTAAACCGCACATCCGACACCTGAAGCGTGAGCACCGAAAGGGCCTCGGTCAGTTTAATCCCTGAATTAAGCAGCGTGGCCATTTGGTTGGTAAAGTCGATTATCTGCGTCTTGCTGCTCTTGGCGAAAATTGAAAACAAAGCGGCCTTTTTTTCAGACCCGGAGCTGACCTGAGTAATTGAAGAAGGGTGAATACTGCGCACCCTGAGCTGCTTTCGTGCGGAATAAGGGCTCTCTGCGGTTATCGAGCCTTTGACTTTTTTGCCGCTTGTTGCTATCGCTGTATAATGGTATCTGGGCATTTTAACTTACTACTGAATATCGGTCATTTTATCGATGTTTTACGAGAAAATACGAAAAATGTTACATTACGTCGGCTTGTGTTACTCTCAAAACTTCGGAGATAGTCGTTATCCCGGCCAGAACCTTCCTCGCTCCGTCCATTCGCAGGGTCTGCAAACCAGAGTCAAGGGCAAACTTCTTTATCGTCCCGGCACTTTCCCGCTTGTATATAAGGTTACGCACCTCTTCGTTAATTAACATCATTTCATAGATACCGGTCCGGCCGCGATAACCGGTCTGAAAACATTTTTCACAGCCTTCACCAATAAAAAATTCCGTGCCGTTCGCGACAGCATCCGACACCAGCCCAAGCTCTCTCAACTCATGCTGTGAAGGCTTTGCAACCGTTTTGCACTCCTGGCAGACCTTTCGTACTAATCGCTGAGCTATTATGGCAATCAGAGATGAGCTTACAAGATACGGCTCGACTCCCAAATCCAAAAGCCGGCTCACCGCACCCGCCGAGTCGTTCGTGTGCAGTGTGCTGAAGACCAAATGGCCGGTAAGGGAAGATTGTATCGCCATACGGGCCGTCTCAATGTCACGAACCTCGCCGACCATTATAACATCCGGGTCCTGACGAAGTACGTGGCGCAGTGAGGTCGCAAAAGTCATCCCTTTTTTATTGGCAACCTGAATCTGACTGATGCCCGCGAGTTGATACTCTATCGGGTCTTCTATGGTTATAACATTTTTCTCCGCCGAGTTAATTCTGTTAAGACATGCATAAAGGGTTGTACTTTTTCCGCTTCCGGTCGGACCGGTTACGAAAATCACACCGTGAGAGCGGCTGAGCAAAGAATCAAATTTCTTCAGGTCACTCTCCCCAAGGCCCAGCTCGTCCAAGCCGTACAGGGCCGTGCTCTTGTCGAGAAGTCGCAGTACACTGCGCTCACCGTAGCTGGTCGGTACGGTGCTGATACGCAAATCGACTTCACGCTGGCCGAGACGAACACTGCACCTGCCGTCCTGCGGAAGACGGCGCTCCGCAATGTCCATTCCCGCCATAACCTTGATACGGGAAATAATCAAAGGCAGAACATTTTTATTCAAGCTCAGAGAATCATACAAAATACCGTCAATACGATAGCGAACCTGAATCTTTGCCTCATAAGGATGAACGTGAATGTCACTGGCTCTCAGCTGCAAAGCACGAAAGAGAATGTCGTTAACCAGCCTGATAACAGGCGGCCGGTTCACCACATCCAGCAAGTCGTCCGAGCCTGCAACCTCATCCATGAGCTGGTCGAGATTCTGCGAATCAAGCTCTTCGGCCACCTCTTCGATGACCGTCGTCCTCTGCTCGTAGGCTATATCTATAACCGAAGTAATGGCCGCACGGGTCGATACTGCCGCTTTAACCGGCAGGCCCGTCATCTTTGAAACGTTATCCAGAGCATTTGCGTCCAGCGGCTTGGATAAAACGACCGTCAGCTCACCGTTATCGGCCTGAGCTTTTATTCCGATAAGAAAATGGTGCTGTGCATACGTCGCCGGAACTGATTCCACAAATTCCGGAGGAACGGATTTGGCCGATATCTCCGGGATATATTCCCAGCCTAAAGATTCCGCAAACAGCTTCAAAATAGCATCTTCCGTAAAGTACGGACAGTTCAGCAGGGCCTCATCAAGGCGAGCCGGACCGTTATTCTCTTCGAGAAATTTGGCCAATTGATCCGCGTCAACAAGACCGGTCCGCCTGGCAGTTTGTATAAGTATGTTTTTCATCGCTATTGCGTTTCAAGTACTTTGAGCGGAGTCATCTTTCTGGGCTTTACGCCGGGCCAGTTACGATAGTCCTGAAATTCTATTTCACTTTCTTCGAACGCTTCCTTGTTTCTGTCCGATATACGCTGCAAATCTCCCCCCACAAACCCTTTATCATCGGGTCTTATAATCTCCGCCTTAACGAAAACATACATATGTCTTTGTAAGTCGCTGTTGCTCGTGCTCCTGAACAACCCGCCAATAAGCGGAATATCGCCGAGTATCGGAACTTTTGTTCCACCCTTACTCTGGTTAAGTTTCAACAGCCCGCCTAAAATTATAGTGCTGCCGTCAGGGACGGTAACAGTTGTATCAATGTTGTTACTGGTAGTATCCGGCGGCCTTTCTCCGGTGATGGTCCCAAAATCAGACCTCTCCAACTTAATATCAAGGCGAAGCAGGTCGCCCCGGCTGATATGAGGGACTATCTCAAGTGTGATGCCCGCATCGTATCCCTGATAATCGACACCCGTTTGCACGACACCTACTGAACCCTCAACAACAGCCCCGGTTGTTTTGGTAACATAAGTGGTATCTGTTGCCCTGATAAGTCCGGGTTCATTGTCGTTAACAAGGATTTTGGGTTTCGCCAGTACCCTGCCGTAATCCTTCTCCTCCATAGCAGTTAATAAAGCATTAATGTGTTTGTCACCATAAAATCCGGTCGCCTTGCCGCC
>JACNGQ010000283.1 GCA_014384025.1 Planctomycetota bacterium
TTCGTTTGCGAGTGTCACAACATCTCGACCGTACCACGTTTCCAGCCCCCGCCTCGTCAAACGCAGCATGTGGATTTCCCACACTACGCTTTCCTATAACTGCACCGAATGGGAGACTGATCGATAAGAGTATATAGACTGTAGAAGCATTTTTGCTTCCTCGGTCCCTCAGATTCTTATGAATGGACCTTCGGAAACAAAAATGTTAAAAAAACTATTGCACTACGTAATCATGGGAGACATTTTGGTGACACGAATTATCCCTTGTAATGTTTGAATATCTGCGCGAGCAGCAAAAACTGGGCGGCATGGCCCATGTAGTTCCTGGGTAGTCGTATGCGGATTCGATGGCGATAGGCCCTTAGCTTATTTGCCAAGGCGTCAAGAGACTTGCCTTCGAAAGCTCTCACTTTTTCAAGATCAAGGATTAGCTTTCCCCGGTCCTTTTTGAGATACTCTTCGATTTTTTGGGCGAGTCTTTCGGCGCGAAGATTATCCAGAACGCCATTCAATTGCACCCAAACCTGCCTTTTAGCATGTTGAAGATCCACATGGATGGAGAAGTGCGGGGAAATGCTCTCATCTCGCAGAGATTCCCAAATCTTAGTCGCCCATAATCCCAAACCTTCTTCCGGCATCCTGAAGCTGACGCGACCAAGACGCGGGTGCTGGAAGATGCCCAAACGCAGCTTCAGTGCGGTCCAGGCCGCCGCTCCCAGAGCAATCAGAGATATCAGCCTCTCCGACATAGTCGGGGCGCCCAACTGAGCATGAACCTTGTACTGTAACTCTCTGATGCTTGACCGAATATTACTATTAGGGCCTAATAACCGCCCGACTAAAAACATCAGATACGCCTTTCTGATATCCTTCGCCACGCTTTCCGCTTTCTTTCGAAGGAAATCATTGGAAGACTCACTCCACTTCTTATATCTCATAGACCAGGCCTCGATAAAACGATAGATCGATGGACCAAGTCTCTGAAAATCCTGTTCAAAACACCAGCGCTGCGCGCCCTCGATTTCGGAAGAGGACATAGTTGGATGCTTTACTATGGAATTGAAACCGCATCCATCGTGCCATCGCTTGTTGACATCTTCGGTATATTTAGGTCGCATAAGACCCTGAGACAGGACTCGATCATAGAAGGGCGTTCCGGGAGGAGGACTATATATAAGGAACTGTGCAAGCTCTGGCCTAAGATCCATCAGTCCGTCCAGTTCCTGAGAGATTACTTCCGGAGTCTGATAATCAAATCCGACAATCATGGAGGTTAGAACAGTAATTCCCTTTTCTCGGAGTTCACCGATGAGTTCATCCACAGGCTTGCCGCTCTGCTTGCTGTATCCCGAACGTGTTCCCTCGTAACCGATCCAGATGCCATCTATACCCATTTCCTGGATTTCCTCAACAGCATACCGACTGAGGGCCTTGATGCTTGAGAACACAAAAATCGAAACGGGTCTGCCTCCGGCGAGCACGCAGTCCCGAAACTGCATAGCCCTCTTTTTGTCCAGAAGGAAGTCTTCATCGATAATAGTGAACACCATGCTTGAATCTCTTATGAGGTAGCGTTCGACCACGTCGTAAATATCTTTCCCTTTGGGAAGTAATTTGATATGCTTTCTTTTGAAGAAATGGGAGGTACAGCAGAAATCACATCCGTTGGGACAGCCCAATCCTGCAAATATCAAACCTGTCTTGGAGACGGGAACCGATAAGACCTTCATGCGACTTTCAATCAGAGGATGTTTATAAGGCATGGAGATTTCAGGTTCACCGAGAAGTCGCCGCATGAACCGGACTCCTTCCTCTCGGCATATATAGTCACCATATTGCCTGAGGGTATCATCATCCAGAACTGTACCATAGCCGCCTAAGATGATCTTGGTATTGGGAGAATACTTGCGTATCAGGCTCACTGTCTCCTTCACTCGGTGAAATGTCGCCACTATGAAAGAGATTCCGACAAAATCATATCCCTTCTTGAGTTCTCGAATGAGTTCTCTGCGCGATGGGTAGTGAAGCACTACAGTAGGGATTTCCAGATTGTTCGCTATGTAATCCAGAGCGTAGTGAATATGTGTGGCTCGAGGGCTGAAGAGCCCTTGGGCCCTGGTGACCTGTCCGTAGAGGAGTTCATAACCTACACTCTCCCCATCCCCGTATTTTGGTCCGAGAGGTCTGCATACGCTGGTTAAAAGCAATTTCCTGCTTTTCTGTTCTTGTTTATAAGAATACATCAAACTATTTCCTTATTTGCGTTTCTTGTGTGCCACAGCACTGTTCTTGATAAAGGGCAGTAAAATGATGGAAATGATGGACAACAATAAGGCGTGATGTTGGTTCAGTAAGTCTTAATTCCGCGACAAGCGATTCATTATGTTCTCATTTCAATCTATTATACGCTATTATTATATCGGCGACTATCTGCACAAATCAAGTATTTTATGCTGTTTTTTTTAGAAATATATCTCAAAGGCCTCTTTATACACTATAAAAGATACTTTACATGACAAAAAATGATCGGTTCTCCCTCTCTGTGCGCAGCGAGACAGTGAGCCAATTACAGTTATTAGAAAGCAACATAGGCCTGTAGTGTTGAGCCTCCACGGCACTGCACCTTCCTATGCTCAGGCCGGAAAGTGAACTGCGATTCGTACTGTACTACAAACGTTTGCTCGATATACCTGAAAACAAAACTCCAAAAGAATTGTCTTTCTGATTTTTTAAGATGGTACCACTTGTTGTGACGTGCCTCCAGCAGTACCACCACCGTGTTTTGAACGCTCCAGAACAGTATGGACAAAAGTCTCAAGTCGGATATGCTGTGCGAGTCCCTCAGTACAGCCGTACGTCAGCGTGATGATAGGCGTGTCGGTATAGGTATTGCGAAGGAGAGGCAAAGTTGCATCAATTGCCACTCCCACCATGCAGTGAAGGGCAACAGCGTTTATAACCCCTTTAACACCGCAGTCGATAAAATCAGCAATCTTGCCGACGCTGAGCAGGACGAGACAATTCGTTTGCTCTGAGACAAACGGTTCGGCAAGCTCGACGAGCCTTGAAGGCTTCTGCTCAGTTGCCAGTGCCAGTGCCTGGGGTTCAATGTTCCGAAGCAGCCGTTTCAATACGCCCGTTGTAATTCCCCAGGAAAGAGTCTCCCAGAAGGCGTCTTTCACGTGCAGTCTCCGCGCATCTCGCCTGCTATCCCTCCATGCCGTGATGTCCACACTAGCTACATAATATGGACTTGGCCAAACTTCGCATCCCATGCTCTCAAGGTGGTGGAAAAGGCCCCTATTGCCCACTGGATTAATCCTCGTGTACAGGTCACCTGTTACGCCTATGACCGGCTTGTCACCGGGATTCCCATCTCGCTGCATGGCAAGCAATGCATGTACACCATTGATTAGCTCGACCTCTACACTTCGTTTGTTGGCAACGGCACGCGAAACTCTGGCTATCGCATCGGTGAAAATGTCATCAACCGCACCACTCTGTCGCTCATAAGCCCGGAGCCTTGTGGCCAGCACGTACAGGAAATCGACTGCACTAAGACCTTCATAGAGTCTAAGCAGACCAGACATGCCGATTACATTGCCGATTTCACGTCCAGTTCCATCCCAGATCTCGATCTCTGGTAATTGAGCACGCTCTGCAAGAATGCGATAGGCATCGCCATATTGTCTAATCAAACATGGAGTCGTGGTCGAAGGGCTGACAAAGACATCACCCTTTTGCAATTCCTTGGAACGGGAAATCCTTGCTAGTTCACCGAGGATAATGGAAAACGGGTGACATTCCCGGCCAGTGCTGAGTTCTTCGCCCAAACGCAATGTTTCCGCATCAGGCATTGGCAGCACCTGTGCATTAAGGCCTGCCGACTGTAAAACAGCTGCATAGATGTGTGCATGTTCAGAAAAATTTGGTATGAACAATCGCTTCCCACAAGGCTTCAGCATGCTTCCGCGAGTTGCTTTTGGCGCCGCAGACCAGGTAGTACCCAAGTCGATGTGGCTGTTAATCTCATCTGCAAAGGCCTCAAGCCTCGTTACAAGGCCGGCTTCACCACGGTGCTCGTCGAACTCAAGAAAAAGCCTTGGCCTGTCACATAGCATTTCTTCCAGATGCTTGAGTGTAAAAGCATCTGGTCCACACCCATAATTGGAAAGCAGAATCGGGAAAAGCCTGCGATCTGATCTGATGAACTCCAACACCCGAAGCTGTTCCCTGTTGTAATGCCATGGAAGGGTATTCCACCTATCTGAAAGAGCAACCTGGCTCAAAGGGAGGCAGTCCCACGGGATCGCTGGCAGGCCGAGTCTTTCAAGGTGGCGAGCCAGGAAAAGATTCAACCCCGGATCGTGTGTATTATAAGGCTTGCCCAGCACAATAACGGCTCTGTCAAAACTCGCTTGTAATGCCTCACGCCCAAGGTTTTCTCGCGCCTGGACAAACTGCTCGTACACTTTACGCGCCTTATCCATGGCAAAAAGTACCTTATGAAGCGGTTTATTAAACGCTTTGACAAGTGCCCTGGCCCCTTCCAAATCATCCCAGGGTTTTTCCCCAAAGGCGAATTGCGCGTGAATTAGCTTGTCTTTATATTCTGCTCGGAGCATGTCCGGAAACTGTTGCGCATACAAACATGTGTGTGTCTCTCCTCCATCTTTTCGCGGCAGACACTCCAGTAGAGATGGTACAAATGCGTATGGTACTTGTTGCTCGTGAATCAATGAGGCAACGCATGCAGCTGCTGCCTTGAGCGGTAGGCATACCTCGGCCGGTACGCCGAGGGCCATTTCAGTAAGTTTTGCAGGGTCTGCCCTTGCAGACTCAATGGGTGCAAAACCGAGTTCAGAAATCAAACTCATCCAAAAAGGCAAAAACTCAAGAGCGAGCGACGCCCTTGGAATACCCACTTTCATCCTACCGTCTTCTGAAGACGTTGAAATTGTGTTGGCCTGTTTCAGCAAATCTTCTCGAAGGGCGAAAAGCTCCGGAAACGGTCGGTGTGTCTTAAGCTTTTCGATAGCTTTTAATCCGTAGAGGTCTTTTTCCGTGTAACGTTCGCAGATGTCACCGAAATGAACCGTACGACCCGAAACCTTAACTCGATTTACTTGACAACGGTTTTCGCACCTATTGCACTCAAAACTTGAGACTGTCGCAGCTTTACAGGCTTCAAAGCCGGCAAATTTTGTCTTATAAGGAGCGCATTCCATCTGTCGTTTGGCGAGCAGCGCGGCTCCAATAGCTCCGGAAAGCCTGTTGTAGGGATGGATGTGAACATTGCGTCCGAGAATCTTGCGAAATGCAGAAACAACCGCATCGTTAGAGGCCGTGCCGCCTTGAAAGACAATTGTCTTACCGATCGATCGACCCGCCACTACTTTGTCTAAGTAGTTCCTTGCCACAGAGTATGCAAGACCAGCGCAAATATTGTTTAAGGAAGTGCCTTGTTGTAGGGCGCGCACAACCTCCGAGTCCATGAAGACCGTACACCGAGTCCCGAGGTTGCACGGCGAGGCGGCTGACATTGCAAGCTTTGCAAATTCTATGTAAATGTTGATTCCCAAACGCTGGGCTTGCTCCTCGAGAAACGACCCTGTTCCGGCGCTGCAGATCTTGTTCATTTCAAAATCCAGAAGCTGCCCTCCTTTTGCCTCGATATACTTGGAGTCCTGACCCCCTATTTCAAAGACCGTATCTACATCTGGGAAGTAATGTGCAGTAGAGGTTAACTGTGCCGTGATTTCATTTCGCACTATATCGGCACAAAGGATCTGGGCTGCCAGGTAGCGCCCGCTCCCGGTTACTCCAACACCAAGGATCTCAAGCCGGTCGCCATACTGTTCTCTGATTCGGTTCAAACCTTCGTCAATGGCGGCCAGTGGCTCACCACATGTCGCCAGGTATATGCCCTGTATTAGCTCAACCTCTGTGTTTAAAAGCACGAGGTTCGTACTAACAGAACCAACATCTATGCCCAGGAAAGCCTGAGTTGGACCAGGAACTGGTTCCGGGTTTTCATTTAAGCACGGAGTGACGGTCTGACCGGGCACGTCAAGAGGCTCTAATGCGGTTGTGTCCTTGGAAAGGCTTACAGCCGGACGATTCGTTAAAGACTCTATAAGCGCTTCTAAGGGTACGGCCCCAGCTTGCTCGGTACGCATAATTTGGGCTGCCCCCAATGCGCCCAGACACATCGGTTTATCAGGCACAATAAGAGCATCCTCAGATCCAAGCATATCTCGAAATGCGCGGACAAGACCGGGATTAGTTGCACCACCGCCAACAAGCAGCACAGGAAGTGTCAGTTTCCGCCCATGCATCACCGTGGTCATGAACGTTCGAACCAGGGCCAGACAGAGACCGTAAGCAATCTCTTCTGTCGGAGTACCCTTTTGCTGTAGGTGGATCATATCCGATTTCGCAAACACGGTGCAGCGGCCGGCAATTGTGCAGCCCTTTGGAGCCGTACTCGCTATTTTGCCAAGTGTCTCCACGCTGATCTGGAGACGATCGGCCTGACGTTCCAGGAAAGCCCCTGTCCCGGCGGCACATAATCCGTTTGTGGCAAAGTCCCGGACTTCGTAAGGATTAGAGCCTGAGCCTGTAAGCAGTATCCATTTAGAAAACTGCCCACCCATTTCCACAACCGTACGAATGCCCGGGAACAAGCGTGCGGCAGCTCTGGCCGTGGCCATCACCTCATTGACCATATGTACACCGGCTATGCCGGCAAGCAAGTTCTTGCCAATTCCTGTAACGGCCGGACAAACGTGCGAGTTGCCGACAGATTTGCGAATCTCAGTCTGAAGAAGTTCGGCAATAACATCAAGGGGTTTGCCACCCGTAGGCCTCACCCAAAAAAAGTGTTCTCCTTGTGGAGTGATTGTAACGACTTTGACGTGCACGGAGCCGACGTCAACACCCAAATACCAAGAAGTGTTCATGGTCGCCCCTTCCACGCTAATTGAGACTCATGGCTCAGGAATTTAGTTTTCCTTTTAACCAGCTCAATTGGGTTTGTTTTCACCCTAAGGCCTAAAGACAGCAAAGTATCTCCGGCGGCTCTTGCGAATTCAAGCGATGTTTAGGAGTGAACATGCAAACCGGCTTTTTAACCTGAACTACATGATAACATTAATTGAAGGTTCGTGCAAGAAAAGTATTCCTTAAACTTCAATATTTTCTAATAAGACTCCGCCTGACAAATCCTTGTGAAACCCAGGAGATTTGTTTATTGCTTCAGTTACAGTATCTCACGTCGGATATTTCAAAGAAAATAAGCTAAACTCGCAAAGTTGAAATTAGCCGATAGCGTATAGCGTGAGGCAGGAATTGTGTACAGTTAATCCCGGCCTGCCGGAAAAGCTCTCGCTAAACAAATACCAGCAAACTTCCAAACCCATAGATAAAAGGATGTCGACGGCTATAGAACCAGGTACGTATATGACGGAGGTAACGTTATCGCTGAATACGATGGCAATAACAACCTCACGCGCAAATACATCCACGGTGCGCGCGTTGATGAGCTGGTCTGTATGATAGACGTCGCAGACAGTAACGCCGTCTATTACTATCACTACGATGCTCTGGGTTCCGTTAAAAACATTGTCATTGCGAAGGAGCGAAGCGACTTCGGCTTTTCTTCAATACCAACTCAAAACTCAACACTAAAAACTCAAAACTAAATTGCCGGCCGCAGGTTCGATTACGAAACAGGGCTTTACTACTACCGAGCCCGATACTATAACCCATACATCGGCCGGTTCCTGCAGACAGATCCAATCGGCTACGGCGACGGCATCAATTGGTACGCATATTGTGGAAATAATCCGCTGGGAAGGATGGATCCATCGGGCACTCATGATATGGAATATCACCATATGCATTTTACAATGCCAGCTGAGCTCATAGATTTAGCAAATTTATCACAGGATGCTATTCCTGGTGAGTTTATGTTGTGGCTAACAGATATGGGCGTTGGAGATCTACTGCCTGAAGGCTGGGTTGTTGACAGCGTGTATTGGGCAGATGGCCGTTTCCAGGGAGTGGCGTTAGCGAGATTATATAAGATCTTGTATCGTCAACATTTGCGTTCCGCAGAAGCAGTGTGGTGGTTTAATAAAGGTTGGCGGGAATACGACAAAAGAGCCAACTGGTGAGATGGAGTAAAAAGATTAATTCTATAAATAGATATGCCAAAATCCTTAAAAAATACGAAGTGCTTACTTGTATTTTTTAAAGAAACAAAGATAATAATTTAGTGTTGGATTGAGCAATTTCTAACAAATTATCTGTGTCCATAGAGCCATGATAATTATTATTGAGAGCACCTTTTTGTTTAAGGAAAGGATATGACTATGAAAGTAAGTAAAAAAAATATTCTTAAAATTGTTATTGTTTTGGTCATAGCTTTTGTTGTTTTCAATGTATTTAATTATCTGAGCGGTTTCGTATATGTCTTATGGGATATCAATAAAGGAAACCAAAGGCTGACTCGACTTATATGTGAGACGGATTATCAGGCTCTATTGAAGGCTTGCAGAGAACTCTCAAGACGTGTCACCACAGGGGACTTGGAGCCTAATCAATACCGTGTCCGTCTAGATCCTCATCCAGAAGCTTCCAGCTTTCCTCAAGAGATTCTTGATCTTAAACCAACATTTGTCAGGTTATATAAAGATAGAAAAGTAAGAATAGAACTGCATGGAGGATTTCTTAATTATGGAGTAACAGCATATCCTGAGGATTATCAATATGATCCTAACCTTCATTATAATGAGAAACAACTTATTCCCGGATTATGGTATTACGATGATGATTACAGAGACAAAAATCCTAAGCATCAGAAAAGAATAGATGCTTTGATACAAAAAGGAAAAATGAGACAAATAGAGGAAAATGTGCCCAGCGTAAGCGATGGGAACAATGACCCTTAATAAATAGGGACGCACCTGCTCTGTATAGAACATGGCATTAGATGCCAGAGAATGGCCAAGTTGTGTGTCAGGATGCGCAGACGGATTTCGCGAGTCTTTCTTTCCGAATACTAAATAAAATAGAATAATAGGGACGCACCCTATTTTCTTAGTTGACATTGACCATCTGGTCTGCTAATTTGGCGTTATGCCAAGAAGCTCTCGAATTGTTTTTGCAGGTTGATAATGGGGTTGATAATGGGGGGTTGATAATGTGATAATGGGGACAGTCACCTATTATATGATTGACAGGCTTTGTTTTTATTGTTAATTTGTATGCATGCCGAGATTAGCCAGAGCAGTAGCAGTCGGGTTCGCCCATCACATTACCCAGCGAGGTAACAATCGCCAGGATGTGTTCTTTGTCGATGATAAAATAATAGGGACGCACCTGCTCTGTATAGAACATCGGAAAAATGGAACTTGCGTATTTTAGGATATTTAAGATTTGGAGTAAACTAGGGACAGCCACCTATTAATTCCTTGATACCACACTTTATTAACCAAGAACAACAAGACTGTTGAAAAAGCCATCCCATGATTTTAGCAATGAACAGCCATCTGAGTAAACTAGGGACAGCCACCTATTAATTCCTTGATACCACACTTTATTAACCAAGAACAACAAGACTGTTGAAAAAGCCATCCCATGATTTTAGCAATGAACAGCCATCTACTACTTCAATGGCTGTCTTTTGTTATTCCCAGCCCTGACAATTAATAACCAGCATTCTCCGTAATCTGAGTCCATTGACCCGTCGCTCGCGTCGTGTATAGCAAATCCCGGCCAAACAAATACCAGCAAACTCCCAAACCCACTCATAAAATCATCCAAACCTCGAAAAAATCGAACACTTTTCGACAAAAAACACTCAAAACCACCCCAAAATCTCCGATTTCCAACATAAATAATGAATTTCGTCAGCTTCAAATATTTTGCATTTTAATGCAACTGTGGACGAAGTCGGGCAAGGTGATAAAGCTCGTTTTAAGAGCCTTGCATGTCAAGAACACCAAGCTGACTAAATCCGTGCTAACCAATGTAAATCCGTGGTTAAATATTATTGTATTCTCTGAAAACTAGGGACAAAACTAGGGACAGCCACCTATTAATTCCTTGATACCACACTTTATTAACCAAGAA
>JACNGQ010000277.1 GCA_014384025.1 Planctomycetota bacterium
GTTGCGGGCGAAGCTGAGAGGTTACTATCAGTATTATGGTATCAGCGGTAATAGTCGAGCTATTGAGCGATATCATTATGTGACAAAGCAACTGGTATTAAAGTGGCTTAATAGGCGGAGCCAGAAAGCCTCGTTCACATGGAAAGGCTTCGAAGCATATTTGGAGCACTACCGACTGCCTGAACCTCGCATTGTTCACTATCTGTATACACTGTCGTTTGTCTCGTGAGTTTTACTGAGGAGCCGTGTGCTGGAAATCTGCAAGCACGGTTCTGTGAGGGATGTTGATGTTCTTTCACATGGCAGAATATTGTGACACTCTTCAATCGAAAGAGAAGAGAAACCGGGAATACAAAGCATGCTTAAATGAGAGAGCTATATTACATCTACTCGACCAAGATGTCACTCCAAAATCGGGGTGTTTTTTTGCTTCTGAAAAAGGTGGCTTTCTGTCTTTTATGTCCCTTGTCCACAGCCTCTGTTTGCAGCAGTTTTGCCCGCCACTCTACTTAATCAATTATGAGTTTTTGTGTCGCGCATGAAGGGCATTCACGCCCCCGCAGTGTCATAAAGTCCTCTTCCCCTCGTACTGTAGAGGTTTTTATATTCTTGGTTTTGAGGATGATTCAGAACAGTTGGGACTCCAAAGTTAGCGCTTCTGAGACATTACAGAACGGCAGGGTCCTGATAGACCACATAAACCGTAATCTCTCAACAGCTGCCCGTATACGCGTTACCAAGAGCCGCCGTAAGTAACCCGGAGAGCTATACCACAGCCGTTGTTATACCTTTAGGCTGCAGGACCGACACTTTATGCTCAGAACCCAATGACTTGACCAAGGGCATCTCAATTGTGCTTGGAATTGCAATAAGAATTGGCGACATGTTGTGTTTATGGAGTGGATTTGGTATGCTTCGAACATAATGACTTGGTAGCACGAATGAGTTTAACATTAGGAGACACCAATGCCTGGCAAGCACATGAACTTTTATATCCTGCTTCTACTACTTTTTGTCGACACTGCATTTGCTGAGAGTATCCAAATGAAACCTTTCACAATTGACTGGCAAGAGAATGTAGATTCGCTCGTTAATCTTTCCTTTCTATTAGATGCTCCAGCAGGTAAAGACGGATTCATCCTGGTTAGGAATGGCCATCTGGTAAAACCAAACGGCGAGCGTTTTCGCATTTGGGGAGTCAACTTTACAGCCGCATCGTGCTTTCCATCGAAAGAAGACGCCCCGGTAGTGGCGGAACATCTGGCTCGTTTTGGCATAAATTGTGTTAGATTCCATTTTCTTGATTCGAACTGGTCAGGCAGCCTATTTATAGACGGCCGGGAAGATACACGTGCTTTGAATCCTCAACAGCTTGACCGGTTAGATTATTTTGTTGCAGAACTGAAGAAACAGGGCATTTACACCAATATCAACCTGAACGTCGGCCGGAACTATCGCAAGGGTGATGGCGTAATAGACTATGAATATCTTGGGCTGGCTAAGGTCATAAACTACTTTGACGAGCATGTTCAGGCATTACACAAAGAGTACGCTAAGCAGCTTTTGACCCACTATAATCCCTATACGAAATCAGAATATCGCCACGAACCGGCTATTGCAGTTGTCGAGCTTGTGAACGAGAACTCCATAGTAGAGGCCTGGTTCAGCGACAGGCTGCTTGGGAAAAACACGAATAAGCGTCCGGGAACATGGACTGATATTACAGCGTGGTATGAGAATCAACTTACCAGGAGATACAACGAATGGCTTAAAGAACGACTGTCTTCAACTGATTTGAAGGCACTGCGCAACATGGCCGGCGTTAAAGAGGATGAGCTTATACCTCGTTTAACGAAAAATCAGTTCACGGCTTCTCCTAAGAAGAGGTTTCATCTGGAAGCCGCTTTCTACATGGAACTGGAGCATAACTATTTCCAAAAAATGTACCGCTATCTGAAAGATGAACTCGAAATACAGGCTCTTATTGTCGGTACCAGCGATCATAATCATGGCAAGACCGGCTATCCCTTACTGACTTCCTCATCGCAAATGGATATTGTAGATGGCCACGTATATTGGCAGCATCCCCGGTATCTCACCGTTCCTAAGACCAGGCGCAGGACCTTTTCCATCAAGAATACTCCCATGGTGAATGAGCCCTTCAACTCTACCGTGATTCAGCTTTCTCGCTCAGCAGTTGCCGGCAAACCATACACCGTCTCCGAAACCAACCACCCATTCCCCAACGAATTCGCTTGCGAAGGTATCCCCATCCTTGCTGCCTACTCGGCCTTCCACGACTGGGACGGTATTTTCTTCTACACCTTCGAGCACAAAGACCCCAAAGAATGGAATGCGAAAATGCCGGGACACTTTGAGATTCGTCCGGATCCCGTGAGGATGACAAATCTTGCCGCAGGCGCCTTGATGTTTTTAAGAGGCGATGTTCGCTCCGCACTCACGACTACCCCAGGTCATACACCATTGAGCAGGTGTACGAGGGCATTCGGTATCCATATTCCGAGGATTCGTATTTTACGCCCGGATTCTCACCATCCACCCCTCTCCGGCACGCAACGCGAATAGTCGGTTTTGATGATGAGGCAGGAGAATATCCAAAAGTCAGCTCGGACAGCCCGATTGTTTCTGAAACGAGTGAACTCACCTGGCACTATTCTGAGCAGAAGAAAGGGCTCGTAACCGTTGAGACGGAAAAATCACAGGCTCTCATCGGTTTTGTCAAAGACCATAATAAGGCGCTGAAGAACCTATCTGCCACTGTAGAAAACGAATTCTGCTCTATCATCTTAACTGCTTTAGATGGTCGACCCATACCCGGTTCGAAAAATTTACTTCTTGTCGCAACAGCGCGATCGGCCAACGCCGGCATGATTTGGAACGAAGAAAGGACATCTCTGTCAAACTGGGGGTCCTCGCCGACCGTTATTGAACCTGTCCGAGGAAAAGTTGTCCTCCGAAACCTCGAACCATCGCAGCAAATCAATATAATCCCGCTTGACGGTTCAGGTAAAGCACTGGGATACACAGTTAGTGCCCACAGCACAAAGGGAGATTTCATATTATCTATCGGAGAGCAAGCAACTACGTGGTACCTGGTAAGAATTCAACGATAGAAGATAAAATGGCTTGCTTACGTATAAGCAATAAGGCGAAGCTTATTCTTAGCTCTCGCCATCCCGCCCTTACTTCAATGTGCTATAGGTCCTCACAGACAAATCATTTGATTCAATACAATCCCTCGCGTATACTGTGCGGGGCAATCTATGAACAATTTGATTTGAGGATGAGCTGATGGCAACAATAGCAAAAAAAGAACTTATCGACCGAATTACAAAAAAGACTCAATGTAAGAATATTACCGCCAAAGAAATAGTACAGCAATTCCTCCATGAGATAACCACAGAGCTTGCCAAGAACAACCGCTTGGAATTTCGCGACTTTGGAGTTTTTGAGGTCAAAGAAAGAGCGGCAAGAACTGCACAGAATCCTAAAACTCTAGAAAAAATACACGTCCCTGCAAGACTTTCAGTGAAGTTCAAGATGGGACGTATTATGAAGGAGAAGCTAAATGCCCAACCTGATCCTTCCTGACAATCTCATACCTCAGGGAAGTTCTTCTTATAAAGGGACCTTCGGAAACAAAAATGTTAAAAAAATGTTATACGATGTAATCATGGGAGACAAGGTGTTCCCTGAAAATCAGGGTGTTTTCAGGCTCATAAAGGAGGTGGCTTTTCATTGTTTTACAGTCTTTGTTTGCGGCAGTTTTGCTTGTTATTGTTCAGGTTTTTCCGGCTTTTGCACAGTTTTATCAAGAACGTTGCTAATTCAAAATCAGGAAATATTCCTTGACGTAAAGCTTGAAAATTTGGTATATAATATTAGTGAAGCTTGTGTCTGTGTAGATCGGGCATCTTAGGGCTTTGAGTTCATTCAGTAGGCACAATTCTTAGAATTTTTTAATAGAGGAGGAGTAATTATATATTACCCCAGTGTCAGAGTTTTAACTAGGAACTGTGTATTTCACAATTAATATCTAATATACTTTCAATTAACAGCTCATATCTGATTTTAAAGAAAGGAGGTACTAAAAAGCTGTAAATATTTTTCGATTTGAATAAAAGGATTTAGAACACTCATTGAGGACAGTATATGTTTTGGTGTGTGGCCAAAGCATAGTGGATTATTACTGTAACTGTTTAGAGGAGGACTATTATGTGTAAGAAATTAATTTATTTAACTTCATTTGTTTTGGTGCTGTCTCTGGTGTGTAATGCCGGCGGCCAGGGAACTGGTACTATCTTGCGGGAGGTCTGGGAAGAGATCAACGGAACGAACGTTCCCGACCTGACGAACAACCCGCTCTACCCGGACAATCCTACGTTCAGTGATGAGCTGACGCTGTTCGAGACACCGACAGACTTTGCTGACAACTTTGGTAGCAGGGTCTATGGTTATCTCCATCCGGCGACCTCTGGTGACTATACGTTCTGGATTGCCACTGACGACAGCAGCGATTTGCTCCTGAGCACCGATGATGACCCGGCCAACGCAGTGGTGATTGCCGGTGTGGATGGATGGTGTCCTGCACGTGCCTTTGATGGTGAAGCCGGTGCACCCGGCACCCGCCAGATGTCCGCCCCCATCACTCTGGTGGGCGGCCAGAAATACTACATCGAAGGGATATACAAAGAAGGCGGCGGCGGCGACAACCTGGCGGTGGCCTGGCAAGGCCCTGACAGCCCGGAACGGACTGTTATTGATGGCAGTTTTCTCTCGCCTATGGTAAGAATGGCTGCGTGGGGGCCAGATCCGGTAAATGGCGCTGTAGATGTCAAGGCCGCACCAGTACTTACCTGGTCCGCCGGCGCGACGGCATTTCAGCACGATCTCTACTTGGGCACTGATGCAGATCTGGTAGCCGCCGGTGATGCAAGTGTACTCCAGGGTTCGCTGGCTAATGCCAGTTTTGCTGTTGATGTTAATGTACCCCTGAGTCGGGGAACCACATACTACTGGAAAGTTGATGTGACCACAGGGACATCAAGAGCCAGTGAGTTCCATCCAGGTAATGTTTGGAGCTTCAGAGTGGCCGACGAGAACACTGCTAACTGGTTGGCTGCTGCGAGTAAAGATTCACCGGCTTATCTCGACACCTTTGTTGCAGATGGCCTCTACGATATTGGCGCATTAAGTGGCGATATCACCTATGAGTTCGTCGTTATAAGCAATCCTGATGAAACTGAGGCCAGTATGGCCCTCATAGGCAGAAGACAGTTTGGCGACACCCAGGCTGGGCTAAAGTATGAGCAGTGGAACAACACCGGCACCTATGGCGCGACCCTCTTTGGCGTTGTTGACCTCGATTTTGGTGTTCCTACCTCACCAGGTGAACATACTGTTCTGACCTTTGTTTCAAGCGAAACCACGAATACAACAGCCCTGTATGTCAATGGTGCCCTTGCGGGCAGTGTTGATTCAGCAATTACTCTTTCAGGCATGGTTGGTATCGGCTACGGCGCTCAGGGTGAGGACATGAGCGGAGCATTCGACAACTTCGATGGCACCATCTTTGGCGTGGCAATCTACGATGAAGCCCTCACCGACGAACAGATTGCGGCACATGCTGATAGTTATTTCAATCCTGCAAAGGAAATAGTACCGGTTGACCCTGGTACCGAAGGCCTCGTTGCGTACTACGCTTTTGAGAATGATGCCAATGACAGTTCCGGCAACGAGATACATGGTACTTTGGTTGGCGATGCGGGATTTGCAGAAGGGCCGGCTGGCTATGGCATGGCACTGAATCTCGATGGTGATGGCGATTATGTGGATTGTGGACTCAATCCGATGTTAGATATCACCGAACAAATTACTTTCACGTACTGGATGAAGGCTGTTGCATTGGACAAGGGTTGGAACACTATCCTCTCCAGGGGTGACGATTCCTGGCGGTCGTCCAGGGCTGGCACAGATAACTTCATGGAGGCCGCTGTGGGCGGTACCTCAGGAAACTACCTCTTTGGGGTAACGCTTGTGGATGATGACATGTGGCACCACGTCGGTGCAGTGTATGATGGCGCAACTTTTTACCTGTATGTCGATGGTAAGCTGGACTCATCTGAAGAATCCACCGGCAGTATCACCATCAGCAGCTATCCTCTCTATATCGGTAACAACTCACAAAATACAGATCGTGAGTGGACTGGCCTCATTGATGAGGTCACGATATACAACAGAGCACTGTCTGATCTTGAAGTCATGTATCTTGCGGGTAAACGAGTGACACCGGTTGATCCCGACAGTAACGGCCTTTTGGCTCTCTGGACGTGTGATGAAGGAGAAGGTGCCGTTGTGGGTGATGTTTCCGGTAACGGCCGCGACGGGATATTCGTAAATGGTGATCCGGCCTGGGTTGAAGGTGTCAGCGGCACAGCCGTGGAACTGGTCGGGCCCACTTTGATCGAAGTTCCGCCTCTGGATCTTGAACTTTCGGAAGCCACAATGGCCGGATGGATCAAGCCGAACGGTGAACAGCCTGAATGGGCCTCGATCATTATGACCCGCGATCCCGGTCTTGCAACCGGCTTCAACGTACTCGGTTATCAGTTGGCCTATCACTGGAATGATGATTCAGGGTCGTGGAGTTTCCGAGGTGGCGACATGATTGCTGAAGATGACTGGACCTTTGCCGCCGTTACGGTCGCACCCGATAAGGCAACATTCTATGTCAATGGCGACATGGGATCTGTCAATGAGGTTGCTCATGAACCTTGCTTGTGGAACAGCAATGTTTACCTGGGTGGTGATGGCACTGAGGGTTGGGTCGCACGTAGAATGAATGGTGCTCTGGATAACGTTGTTATGTACGACAGGGCTTTGTCTCCCGGTGAGATTCGTTACCTTGCCGGTTTCCGGGCAATGGATAATCCCGGGACCGATGCTCTGATTGCGGCCTACGCATTTGAAAACGATGTGTTGGATGGTAGCGGCAATGGTAACGATGCCACTGTTAACGGTGACCCAGCATTTGTCGAAGGACTTGTCGGGATGGCCCTGGAATTCGACGGTGATGGAGATTTTCTGGATTGTGGAACCAATCCCATTTTGGCTCTTACAGATGCAGTTTCCATCTCGGTGTGGATAAAAGTTGCTGTTGCGGGTGCAGACCATAAGGTTGGAGGCAACCAGGATGGTGCCAACGGTGGCTACAAGATGAGCGTTTACGGTGACAAAATTGAATTTGAAATTCGAACTGCCGCTAACTCAGCCGTTCTAAACAGAAGTGTTGCTGGTGGAACGATAATAGAAGTAGATACCTGGTATCATGTTGTTGGTGTCTATTCTCTTGAGGATGGCTACATCAGGACATACGTCGATGGAGAGTTGGACAGAGAATTGCTTACAACTGAGGCGCTTGGTGCTTCACCCGGATCTCTTATTATTGGTGCTGAACCGTTCAACACTGGCTCGTATAATTTCAATGGACTCATGGATGAAGTTCGTGTTTACAACAAGGCTCTGTCAGCAGCTGAGGCTCGTTACATCGCGAACAATTAGTCTCTATTATGTAGGGATAGTCTGAAATACTTCGTAGAAATATGAATCAGACTGCTTAGTTTTACATGGGGGCTTATACCGATTGATTCGGTATAAGCCCCATTTTGTTTAGAATGATCCGGAATTATATTTAGCTGAACATAAGAGTGGTTATTTTACAAGAGCTTATATCATCAACAGATTTCTTTTTAGCCGTCTACTTAATCCGATATCACTATAAAATTTATCAATAAATATTCATATTTTCGCTAAAAATTGGCATTATTTCGGATTCGATATAGGTGAAATTGGGATTTGTGGTAACATTTTGGTGTCATAAAGTCACCATGTAAATGAGGGTGTTTTTCAGCTTCCGAAAGAGGTGGCTTTTCAAAGAATTCTCGTATTTGATAACTCTAAAAAATGGGGCTATTTTGGGGTGATCAGTCGCGACTCATTCGCGCTGGTTGGCTGGTGGTCCAAAAGTTTAACACAGCCTGTAGCTTTCGTAATCAACAGAGCTAATGATGAATGTGAAATCAGTCCGGTAGATCATACTCTTAATAATAGGATTTCCCTTGACTATAAGGTAGATGATTTGATATAGATAATACTTATGAAGCCTGTGCCTGCACAGTCGAGCATCTGTGTCTTTGAGGTCAACTTGCCGGTGCAATTCTTGTAGTCTGTCGAATAGAGGAGGAATCGCTATGCCAGAGGCAAAGTTCTAGCGAGAACTTTGTGTTTTGCAATAAAGATTTTGCACTTCAATTAATAACCTATATATGGTTTTTTGAAGGAGGATTGTTATGTCTAAGAAATTGATTTATTTTGTGTCTTTTATTTTGGTGCTGGGATTGGTCAGCAGTGTTTCAGCAGAACTGGTAGCACATTGGAGGTTGGACGAAGGCTCCGGGGATACTGTTATTGATTTATCTGGTTACGGCAATGACGGGGCCATCGAGGGTGATCCGCAGTGGGTGACTGGCAAGATCGGCGGCGCGGTGCAGTTTGATGGCGATGACGATCAGATTACACTGAAGAATCAATTGATAATTGGTTCCTCCTCGAACACAGTCGCTGCGTGGGTCAAGATTCCTCTGGCAGGCACAGAGAACCTGGGCTCCGACGAACGGGTGGGGATTGTTCTGGGCAACTATTCCGACAGCCCGAATTCCAATTGGGAGCTTCACTCACTTGGTCAAATACGCCTGTGGTGGAATGGAGGCGAGATTGACCATCGCGGAACAACCGATTTGCGAGATGACAGCTGGCACCATCTCACCTGGGTACGGGACAAGGCGACAAATGCCAACTACATGTACATCGACGGCCGGTTGGAAACTATGATTGAGACTCTGGGGACGGACATCACTTTTAACACTACCCACACGATCGGCGGCGACAATAGGGGAAATCCGCCCAACTTCCACGGGATTATCGATGATGTTCGTGTCTATAATCACGCGCTGATAGAGGACGAGATCTTAGCCGTTATGGAAGGTAGTGAGGGATATCCGTATGCCCTGGGCCCGAGCCCGAGTGAAGGCTCCCTACATATGGATACATGGGCGAGTATTAGTTGGAGAGCTGGAGATTATGCGGTCTCACACGATGTGTATTTCGGTGATAATTTTGACGATGTGAACAATGGTACAGAAGGTACATTTCTGGGCAACCAGACAGACACAATTTTTGTTATAGGCTTTCCCGGATTCGCTTATCCGGATGGTCTTGTTCCGGGCGTGACTTACTACTGGCGAATCGATGAAGTCAATGATACCGAGCCGAACAGCCCCTGGAAGGGCGATGTCTGGAACTTTAGTATTCCCCCAAAGACAGCATATTTTCCCGATCCGGCTGATGGTGCCGAATCTGTAAGTGTTGATGTAATCCTTGGCTGGACGGTAGGTTGGGGAGCAAAACTCCACACGGTTTACTTTGGTGAAACTTTTGAAGATGTTAGCAATGCTGCAGGTGGACTCCCACATGGTTCTGCAACATATACTCCCGGCACACTTAAAATGGCCAAAACTTACTACTGGCGAGTCGATGAATTCGATGTTGTCGAAACGCATAAAGGTGACGTCTGGAGCTTTACAACCGAAGGTGCTGTTGCGGCACTTAATCCGGCTAATGGCGCTGTGGATGTAACACAAACACCTGTTCTCACATGGGCACCGGGCTTTGGTGCTTCACATGAAATCTATTTTGGTGCCGATGACGCTTCTCTGGAATTAAAAGGCAGTGGCAATCTTGGTTCAGAGAGCTATGAAACCGGACAGCTTGAGTGGAATACTACTTACTACTGGCGTGTAGACGAGGCCAATAACGCCAATGCCGACAGCCCGTGGACAGGTCCCCTTTGGAGCTTCACTACAGCCAACTTCCTTATCATTGATGACTTTGAGAGCTATAATGACCTTGATGAAAGTGATCCTGAGAGCAACAGGTTATATCTGGCCTGGATAGACGGATTCGACAACCCGGCAACGAACGGTTCTGTTGTTGGTAACCTTAAT
>JACNGQ010000318.1 GCA_014384025.1 Planctomycetota bacterium
CCTATTGATGCAAATTGCCCAAGTTAACACATCGTTAAAAGTGCGAAAGTTCACAATTACCAAGGCGCTATTTTTTTTAAAGGGGCTTGAGCAGCAGCTCACGGACAACAATCTTCATCGGCCCGAACTCGTCTCCCGGAT
Organism: Planctomycetota bacterium; assembly: GCA_014384025.1. Taxonomy (GTDB): domain Bacteria; phylum Planctomycetota; class Phycisphaerae; order Sedimentisphaerales; family Anaerobacaceae; genus NIOZ-UU13. Next base: position 142 of record JACNGQ010000318.1, read on the forward strand.
GAACCTGGAAACCAATCTTGCCGGAATCAGTGGTATCATCATGCACATCAGCGACCTGATTACCGTTAATCCATACCTGAAGATGGTCACCCTCGGTACGAACCTTTATCGTATTCCAGCCTTCGCGGTCAACTATGCTTTTGTCTTCATTCATTGTCAGGAACATCTTGCCGGGACAGTACAAAGTGCCCGAATAGCAAACCGGATTCTTATATTCGAGGATATCGGCCTGGTATGCCTTCTGCGGTGACTGGTAGCGGAACCAGAGACCACTGTTACAGGGCCATTCAGCACGGTAAGTCAGTGTTACAAGAAAATCCCCATATGTTTCCGTTGTAAACAAATCTCCCGGCGCGTTAATAGCACCCTGTGTCCCCACAAGGTTGCCGTTTTCAACGAACCACTTTGCGTTTCCGCTCGTTTCCCAGCCGGTCAGGTCCCTTCCGTTAAACAGCTTTACAAACCCGGCCTTATTCTGGCTCAGTTCGCTACAACCAACTAATAACATCATTACTGCCAAACATAAAACAACCAACAATCTGCGCACCATAATCATCTCCTTATACCATAATCTGTGTTATTGTTATTTCAATACAAAGTAAAATTGAATTCGGTTCCGAGCCGGACTGCCCCATTGCTCTTTTTCCCTTTCCTATTTATATAAATATAAACCTTCTCCGGAGTTACCATTATCACATCATGCACTCCATCACCCGTTACGTCCCCGATGAGCATACTCCGTTCCCCCTTGCTTTTACCCAACAAACCACCTCCAGGCACAGCCAAAACACCAATACGCCTGCCATGATGGTCATAGATACACCCATTGTGGGCAACTAAGATTTCATCAATGCCATCACCCGTCCAGTCCAGCAGGCAGTGATGTCGGCTGTAGTCTGTTACAATCCGGCCCAGAAGCTCACCTTTTTCATCCAACGTCCAAATCGGGCTATTACCAAGGGGTTGATGGTCAATATCAACAACGATTTGTTGCCCGCTTACACCGGGAAAGATTCTACCAACATCCACCGACTCAAAATGATATCCTGCAACTTCCCAGATGACAGAGCCGATCCCATTAATCATAGCTACATTGTTAGCCCCGCAGCAAGTCAGCACCAATCTAAATTCTTCCGGTTTGCGGCCCCGCTGAAAAATCCGAACGCAGTCAAGATGCCCGCGCGTCTGGTCAACAGTCTTCGACTTATACACCCATCGCACAGAACCATCTGCGTTCAGCATCGCATATCCTGCCATAATCTCATCGCGTCCGTCACAGTCAATATCGATAGGCCGGGGCTGATGAGCCGTGCGATAGCCCCCAGGGTCCTTAACGGTCCAGAGAAGATTGCCCGCCTGGTCATAAGCCCAAATCTGATGGTATCGGTCTTTTACCAGCACATCACTCGGACGGCTGCCACCACTCAAATTGCAAAACACCAGACAATCCGTTGCATCATCGGCAATGCGAATACGTCTCTTTTCTCGACCAGTAATCCCATCAAGCTCTACTAAGTATCCTTTCGTACAAAGCACAACCTCATTCAGGCCGTCACCGTCCCAGTCGTGAATCTGACAGGCCACATCGTGGTGCCAAATCTTACGGCCGATAGATGAATTGCCCCATTTCCATAAAACTGAGCCGTCCAGCTTCTGTGTCACAGCGGTACTGGTGTAATGAACGTCGCCTTTGTTCACATTCCTGGAGCTGACGATTTCAACCTGGCCGTCACTGTCCATGTCACTGGCCACAATCCATTGCCCTGCGTATTCGGCATCCAGAGAGATGACCTTCCAGGGCTGAATCAAGGGCGCTTTATCTTTAGGTTCACCAACGTCTTTGACGTCATAATAGACCGGACTCTTCTGTTTCGCACAAAGCGCCGTGCAAAAGCCAAATACAACCAACAAACACAGAGTCATCAGCCGTACAGGTTCCTGTATTCTAATCATTGTATTCAAGCTCACTAATAATATCGCGGCTATATTATTAACACGTAGCCGATAGAATTTATACTGGAAAAAGAATATCCAGCATCTCATCCAATTTCTGTTTGCCTACAATTGTCGCACGGTAGATATCCGGAATATTCCACAGGTCCAGCATAATCCACTTGTCGTAGCTTTGGTTTTTCAACTCACGCAGCGTCCCTAATAAATCCACAGTCCCATCCCCCAGGGTCAGATGTTTGCTCGTCCCCTTGCCTCCACGGAGCGTGCCGTCGGTGTCGGTAAAGTGTACGTGACCCATTCTGCGGCGAAACTTTTTCAAAAAGACAAACGGGTCGCCTCCGCCAAGCACCGTCGAATGGCTCGGGTCAAATATCAGCCGGAAGTTCGGCGAACCGATTGAATCCACCACCTGTTCCAATAGCTCCAGCGTATGAATCGCCATTACCGGTTCAGGCTCGGTAACTACATACATCCGGCGTTCTGTAGCGTATTGGGTTAGATGAAACCACGTATCGGCGGTCCGTTTGCAGTATTCCTCGCTTCCGGGACCGGGCCGCCCGCCGGACCAAACGCCAATGAATTCGCACCCCCACGAGGCCAGCAAATCAACCTGCCGCTTGAGATCTGACAGGTACTTCTGACGCAGGCTTTTTTCGGCACTGCCGCAACTGCCCTCGCGAGACATCCCCTGAAGTGACATTATCTGTAGTCCAATATCATCATACTGCTTTTTAAGTGTAAGGGCCTCTGTCGGCGTTTTGGGATACGGTTTTGGCCATGGAACCAGCTCAACACCTTCGTAACCACAACTCTTGATAAGCTTCAAAACCTGAGTTATATCCATTTTGTAGCCGTACGACCTTCGAGATGACATAAAACCATTCAGTCCCACTGCCGTTCGCCACCGCTTTGAGCTAAAACCTGATTGGCCTGATGCAACACTGCCACTCAAAGCTGTAGCCCCTGCAGTGACGGCCCCTAAAACCTCAAGAAACTTTCTGCGATTCATTTGGTTATCCATCCGCTAATCCTTCCAGATATCCGCTGTCCTCGCTTTTACATCCGGCATCCGGGGCAGCGTAGCGCTGGGGACAGGCTCATACCAGAACGTCGCACACGACCAGTCATCCTGCGTTTCGGCCAGGCCGTTTTTCCAGGCAATCTGCTGAATCGTTATCCGGCATTCCTCCCGCCACAAAATCGGGTCAGGCAGATGCCAGCGATACATCGAGACGAAGTTTTTCTCATCCAGGCTGCAGCCGTTATAAAGAAACGGCGTCTGCTGCATACCGTAGGACAGGCACACATAATCTTCGCTTCCTGTGCCGCAAATCGTAGGAAAGTCGGTGTCGCCGTCCATATAAATCTTTATCTCTCCTTCACCCCACCACTGGCCGGGTGTCAGGTTGCGTATGCCGATGAGCGCACCCATAAAGCGGCCTTTGTTCTTTCGCTGCGGCAGCATTACAAAATCCTTCTTTATCGTTGTCGGATTTTCCCTGCGGAACAACACATGCAACCGGCCTACATCGGTCGGGTGCTTATCTGCGATTGTATAATCAATCTGATAAAACAACGGAACATCCTTTTCGCCGTCGTTGGTCAATGTAATCTTCGCTCGTTTACTAAAAGGCATTGGCAGCCATATATTCATACCGGCATTTTGACCCAAAGAATGCACTGCTGAATGATACGGCATCACCTTTCCATGCGCAAATCCCATAAAATCACCAATCGGACATTCGACGCTCGGATGCTCCTGCCCGTCCCACCAGGCGCGAATCACCAGAGACCGCAGATTAAGGGGGCTTCTTTGTGTCGTCATCCAGATATGCCGAATCGTCCCCGGCCCCTCAATATCACAAAGCTGCACCTCCTGACCGGCTTTCAATGTTATCGCCGGAGCACCCTTTCGCCCAGCGCCGAGTTTGCTCGCCGCCTTACCCCCCTGCCCCGGAGCACCTGTAGGATTCTCAAAACAAATCGAATGCGATACAAGGCCCGTATCCAACAAATACGGCTCAGTGACGATGTCCACTGTTCGCTGACAGGATATGCATCCCAACATAATCACAAACAGTAAAATACAAGACACAATTTGCTTAGCCATTATCTCTCCTTTCACAAAGATAAGTTGGTATTATCAAACAGTTTCTTTTGCGGGCAAGGCCTGCTCGTTATTAATCCAGCGGCTCAATATATATGTTTCTAAATTCAATCGGACCACCTTCGCTTTGCAGGCATATCCACCCGGAAGTATCCGAAGGATCGGTACCTATGTTCTGGAGAACACCATTGACATAACAGCGAATAACATCCTGGTCACAATCGATATCATAGCGGTTCCATTGTCCCGGCGTTTTTTCGCTGCTCTGCTGTTTCTTGGTTACACTAACGAATTGCCTGTTAACATCCTGCCTGTCCCGGCCGTCAACAGTAATACCGGTGCCGTTGATAAGGACGAAATCACCGGCACTGCCACCTTTTAACTGGCACTCTATGCATCGGGGCCAAACTTTATCCTCCCCACTGGAATGCAGCAGCACACCGCTGTTGGATGGTTCGCCCGTCCATCGCCATTCCAGGTGAAGCTTGTAGTTTTTATATTCGGCTTTGGTCCGCATATAACCATTGGGCTTCCCTTCACAACGTACAACGCCGTTTCTTACCGACCAAATTTTGTTCACATCGATTGTTTCATCCGGAATGAACAACTTCCAGCCGGCAAGGTCTTTGCCGTTGAAGAGCATTGTCTTTTTGCCCGGCTCAATCGGCCCGGCCACTCCCTGACAGCCCATAAATGTCGACAAAATTACTACCAGAACACTCAATACCAACAATCTTCCTGCTACTCGCTTCATGGTTTTGCCTCCAATAATCCATTTTTCAATCGAAATTTTCCCTTTGATGTACTTAGCCACGCAGCCAAGCCTCGATATCACACAAAAATACCAAATTCCCGCAACAAACGCAACCGTAACAAGAAACATATTCTCAAGCATAATAAAGAACAAGGCTTAAATTTTCACGTATAGTATTACACTCACCCTGTCGATAATATTTTATGGAGGTTAAAATGAATAAACAAAAAGTTACAAGATTGATTTACAAGCTCTGGAAAGAATGGCGAGTGACCATTTTTTTCATAGTTTTTGTTATAGTACCTGCAAAATCAAGTTTAGCTGACTGGAATTGGGTCCCAACCGGCTCTATGAATCCCACCATACTGGAAGGTGATTTGATCTACGTGAATAAAATCGCCTATGATCTGCGTTTTCCTCTTACTCTGCATCGGCTCGCAAAATGGGCGAATCCACAAAGAGGTGACATAGTAGTTTGTTTTTCTCCCGATGAGGGAACTCGATTAGTCAAGAGAGTAGTAGGACAGCCTGGCGACATAATCGAATTAAGAAACAATACGCTTTTTCTAAATGGAGAACCAGCCGGCTATACAAAAATCGACTCAAAATACAAAGAATATCTGCCCGGCAAGTTGAAAGAAAAGTGCACATTGGCGATGGAAGACCTGGATGGACTTTCTCACGCGGTAATGAGCATCCCTTCAATTACTGCTATCCGCAGCTTCGGACCAATCAAGATACCACAGAACAGCTACTTTGTTATGGGTGACAACAGGGACAATAGCAAGGATTCAAGATATTTCGGATTTGTGGAAAGAAAATTCATCATCGGAAAAGCAAAGGGAGTAATCACCTCATTCGATATTACCGACAAATATCAGCCCAGACTCAAGAGGTTCTTCGCCTCTTTGAAATAGCTTCTTCAAACCAGCCTATCTTTCAGTCTGAGTCTTTTGTGAATAATTTTGCCGTCTCGTCATTCAGCAAAACCCAGATAGTGTAAATACCAATCATTGTTCCAAATGGGATTTGGAATAAATCCAAAACGGCAATTATCAGAACCAGAACCCTCGCCCAGCTCCTGTGTTTAAGAAGCCCGACACCACCGATAATCTCCGGCACAGATAATGTAATAAAAAATACAGCTATCGCAGTGGCAACAACCGAAGTGATAGCCATTGCCTCCGGGTCTCCTGAGATAACTCCCGCCCCGGCAATAACCACAAAAGCAAAACAGGCAATTAATACTCCAATAATACCAAATCCGATATTTAGTGCTGCTACAAGAGTGACATGTTTTTCCATTTCTCTACCCTTTCCTCTCAAAATTTACATTTCAAACTATTTTCCCTTTTTATCTAAAATAGCCTCGATTTCGTCCATAGTGCGATTCATTGCTTCCATCGTTTTATTAAACGGCTCGGCGCTCGTCATATCCACCCCCGCCTTTTTCAAAAGATCAATCGGATAATCGCTGCCGCCGGATGATATAAATTCAACGAATTTTCCGACCGCGCCTTTTTCTCTGTCCAAAACCTTTTCCGCTAAAGCAGTAGAAGCAGTAAAAGATGTCGAATACTGATATACATAGAAATTATAATAAAAATGCGGGATGTATGCCCATTCAATCGCATACAGGTCATCGATATGGCAGACTCCCTTATCATGGCCATAGTATTTCTTAAGAATCTCGCCGTATAATTCGCTCAGAACATCCCCCGTCAGCGGCTCACCACGTTCGGCCTTCTCGTGGATACGCAGCTCGAACTCCGCAAACTGGGTCTGCCGAAAAACCGTCCCTTTGATTCCATCTAAGTAATTCATCAGCAAAGATAAGCGTGTGTCATCATCTTTTATTTCTTCGAGCATCTTGTGAATCAGCAGGGCCTCGTTAAAAGTGGAAGCCACTTCTGCGACAAAAATCGAATAGTCGGCTGTCGGATAGGGCTGATTCTTATTGGAATAATAACTGTGCATCGCATGACCCAGCTCATGAGCCAATGTACTTACATCATCATACTGGCCGTTATAATTCAAAAGGATGTAAGGATGAACATCGTAGGCGCTGCCGTTGCAATAACCGCCCGAGCGTTTGCCCGGCGTCGGATAAACATCAATCCATCGATCCTTGAAGGCCTTCTCTACAACACGGCCATAGCTGCTTCCTAACGGTTTTACCGAATCAACTGCGAGCTTTTTTGCTTCATCGAATGTGTATTTCAAATCAAGGCCTTTAACAACCGGAGCATATATGTCCGAATACTTTAACGTCTCTACACCAAGCATTCGTTTTTTCAGATTCAGATAGCGATGGAATGAATCAAGATTATTGCTTACATTTTCGATAAGTGCCAAATACACTTCTGTCGGAATGTTATTTTCGTCCAGCGAGCTGTGAAGCGAAGAATCATAGCCGCGCGTACGGGCGTAAAACATGTCCTTCTTCACATTCGCATAAAGCTGTGTGCCGAAAGTCCCTTTGAACTTTGTAAATGTGTCCCAGAACGCCTGAAATACGGTTTCGCGGTCCTCTCGATTGGGCGAGGCCCGATGCTGTGCATATCCGGCCTTGGTCAGCTTGGCCGTAGTGCCGTCACTTAACGTAATCTCAGGATAAGGCAGCTCCGCATTGCTGAAGACCGAAAAAATTGAGGATGGCCCGCCGGCCAACAAGCTCGCTTCGGCAAGTATCTTTTCTTCTTTATCTGATAACGTATGAGCCTTCGTCCGCTGTATGTCATATAACGGCATCTTATAGATTTTCAGGCCGCGATCCTGCTCAATAAACTCATCGATTTTATCCTTATCCATTTCGGCAATTTCCGGCCTTATAAACGCAGCCTTCGAACTGTAATCAGTGCTAAGCTGCTGGATTTCCTGCTTCATTGCCAGATACTTAGAATTGCCAACATCCTCATCGGATTTCATATTAGCATAGCTGTACAGACGTCCAAAGTCTTTCGATACCCCGCTGTTAAACTCCAGGCAAGCTAATAATTCGGACGCAGAATTTGCTAATTTGCCTTTGTATCCGCTCACTTGGTCAAACTTAGCAACGAGCTCTCGCTTGGCCGTATTCCATGCCTCGACCGATGAGTAAAGGTCTTCCAGATTCCATTTGTATTTATCTGAAATTTCCGCTCTTTCACGAGTTTGAGCTAAAACCTGAGCCGGCGAAAATGTAATAACTGTCATCAATAAAATAATGACTTTTAGAGCTTTGTTCATAATTGTCTTCCCGTTGAGTAAATTTCATTAAACATCTTTACCATTCTTAGTTGCTAAACCAGACAACATATCTTAATGGACCCGACAGATTATTTCAATCTTGCAACTTCAGAATTTCACAATCAGCCAATTAAGATTCACGCTTGAGGTGCCCCTGTGCCCAGACAGCAAGTCCTGAGCCAATTAACAAAACAACTCCGAAAAGCAACTGAAGAATATTTAAAGATTCCTTGAAAACGACATAGGAAATCGCAAGGACGATAAACGGCTGCCCCAACATAATGAGCGCAGGGATTGTCGCCCCGATGCGTCTCATCGCCGAATAATACAGTGTATGGGATAATGCTATGGCCGTGGCCCCGGATATCACAACGCACGCCCATTGCCAGGGGCCCATTTTAACACAATCTCCCAGATCACCGAACAACAGCCCAAGCACGAAAAGTCCCGCAACCGTATAAATGCTGATAACTGAAAAACCGTGACGGGAGTCAATATCTCTAAAGGCGATTCTCGCAGAAACTATATACACCGCCCACATAAACGCCATGGAAAGAGTAAGAACTATACCGGTTAAAGTCCCGGCTGCCGAGAAATCCTCCTTGAAACACATCACGCCGATTACTCCGGTCGCCGAAAGCACCAGCCCCGACCAGAAACGTTTGCTTCTGACTAATGCTCTTTCCTCGGTAAAGAATATCAAAGAAAAACCCGCTATCCAAACAAGAGAAGATTTCGCCAACAGAACCATAAAGGCAGGTCCGATATAATAAAAAGCACAGGCAAACAAACTCTGCATAACAACATTTGCCACACCGGGCACAGCAGCTCTTCGCCAGACCCTTGCATTCACCCGGCCTTTCTTAATGGAAAAGATAAGAAACGGCATCCATAGCAGACATGCCACCGAATATCGCAGCAGGTTTTGGATCCAGGAATCCAGATACCCCGAAAGATATTTTATAAAAATCGGCCCTAATGACCAGAAAGTCAGGGCACCAATGCTGGCAAAGGTTGCTGATAAATCTACTTTTCGGATATTGCTACCATCACTCACGAAGAAACTCCATCTATTCAGTTGGGATTTTGGCACAATATAAGCGTAAGGCCACGCCTAATCAATCTTATTGTGCCTTAAGGCGGGATTCTATTTCAAAGTCCACCTGTTGTATTTCTATCCTTAAAAACTTGGAGGCTATAGAGGTGTAAGCTGAAAATAGACAAAAAAAAGAAACTTTCTTAATAATTTTTGCATATGGTCATAAATAACTTATATTTTTTATAGATTGAGCTTAGCAAAGAGGGATTAAAAGCAGGAAAAACGACATAATTTACTTCAGTTGCGAGGGGATTATACCCAGATGAAAACGACTAAAAGTCAGCACAAAAAAGTTAAAACCGACGATACTGACTCAAAAACAAGAAATCCCGGATGTGCAAACTTCGATTACCATTACGACAGTTGCTTATTCCGAGATGAGTGTTTAGTGCAAAAGGGTCAGCGATGCGAATATTTTGAGCGTGCTGTTTTGCCTACTATTACCGATAATACCGAGGATATGCCCTCTGATTAAATGGCAATAAATCTACCTATCGGAGAATGGATTTTACCCCCAACGATACGAGTTAGTCGATTATCCCAGCATAAAATCTCTTTTTTCCGCAGTCTTTCAATTCTCTTATCCATCCCGTTCGGTCGCTTGCATGGGCACCGTAAAGCCAATATGTCATACAAAAATAGAAGCTTATAAAATCTTTTTCAGACCACAAACAAGGCGGCCAATGCCCTCGGCGGCAGTTTCTTTCTGAAGTGCTCCATAGGCAACCCGAAGGTAACATCTATCTTCCATTCCGAAAGTCGTACCTGGAACAACAGCTACTTTGTGCTCTTCAATCAGACGTTTGACAAGTTTCATCGAGTCAAGGTCTGTGTGTACTCGAAGGAGAAAATAGAATGCTCCATCGGCACGAGGAACGGTTACTAAATCTCTGATGCTGCTCAATTCATTAAGGAATATCTCACGGACCTCAGTGGTCATACGCAGCTTTTGACGGCAGTAGCCAGCTCCGGCACGCATTGCTCCGACTGCGGCCCACTGTGAGATTACCGGTGGACAAATCAAAATCGTGTCCTGAATCTTCCTGATTGGCATATAAAGATGCTCAGGTATCACCATCCAGCCAATCCGCCAGCTTGCAAAGCCATAGGCCTTGGAAAGGGAAAACAGCGAGATAGTATGTTCTGCACCGCCCTCGATTGAACCGGGCGAAAAGTGCTCAACGCCATTATAGGTGAAATATTCATAGGCTTCATCGCTGATGTGGTATATACCCTTTTGCCTGCAAAGCTCATTGACCTGCCGAAGGTCCGATTCGCGATACACAGAACCGGTTGGATTGTTCGGTGAGATAGTAACAATGGCGCGCGTTCGGTCGGTAATGGCAGCGGTAATTGAATCCAGCTGCAACTGGTAATCGTCATCGGTAGGCACGCAGACGGCCTTACAATCGGCAATAACGATGGCCATTTCATGATTGAAGTAGTAAGGCAGTTGGATAATAATCTCATCGCCAGGGTCCGTAACGGCAAGAACCGCATTGACAAAGCCCATATTGGCGCCGGCGGTTACGACAATCCGACTGCCCTCTATGGATATGTCATTTTCTGTTTGAAGCTTCGCCTGAATGGTATTGAGTAGTTCCGGGATGCCCTGGACAAGTTTGTACTTGTGGTTTTCCGGATCGGCAAGAAATGTTTCGATAGCTCCTGCGGCTTCAGGGGGCGGGCCGTAATAGGCAACTCCCTGGCCTAACGAAATTGTGCCGGGATTACTACGAATCAGTTCACCGACTATAGGGATTATCGGCGACTGCACAGACTGCATCCGCAAACTTTCGGCCACTTAAACCTCCCAATATGTAATTTACAACCTGTTAAGACCTATGTTCCGGCCAATTTACGAAATCCATCGCTGATTGTCAACCGATTTGGGCTTCTAAGATAGTCTTTGGTGTCATAAATGCTCGCTATAAGGATTCTCTATAGGAGCCTCTCAGAAAGGAAAAATATTTTCTCACAGCGCAAACAAAATTATGAACCAATCTTAAGAAAAATCGTAATTCTTATCAAAATTGTACATATTAGCGGTTACTAACAAAATATTGGGCTGTTTCAGACCTCGAACAATAAACATCTCTTGTGAAGCTTTGTTTTCGTACTTTAATGGAAAGAATGTAGTATGTGGGACGAAGAAAAAGATTTCGAGATTTTAGACAAGGTGGAAGAGTACGACCCGGACGACGAAAGTACTGATGATTTTCAGTACCCGGAATTGGACCCATCCGCCGACGAAGATGAAAATGAAAATAGTGATGTTTTTGAATACGAAAACGATTTTTACCACGACGAAGAAGACGAATAGTGGCCGTGTTTTCCATTCATTAACATAATATACAACAAATTGGCTGAGAATGCGTGCAACTATAGTTAACGCAGTCAAACATTTTCGCTTCCTCTTCTGACTATCATCCTGCTCAATTGAACTTCACAGCGAAAAACCCTTATGGGAAGTATCGGTCAATACTATTGTTTGCTATTCTTTGTTCTCAGGTTTGGCCCTTTTTATGACAAAGAAATATGCAATTGCCCCGACACAATAAAAACTAAGTGACAAAGCGATTCCAGCGGCCCATATTAATTTGTCATACTTACCTTCATGAGTTATCGGATTATAAAACTTCGACGCCGGCCGCTTTAGACAATCGATGAGCATTATCACAGAAAAAATTACTCCCAGGACAGCCAATACACCCAACAGAGCCTCAAAGCCGAATATCGGCCTTATTGGCCAGAATGGAAATCTAAACCAGTTAAACATAACAGATATCTCCTAAAAAGATTCACATTAAGCTTCTCTACACGCTCTGTACTTAGGGAAAATTCCAAAAAAGTTACACATCAATTAAAGATTTTTTGTGGGTTTATGATATATAAATCCACGTTAAAGAAAGATTATCCATCCGGAAAGAGTCTTCATTAATGCTGCAATAACCGCCGAATTTAATTAAATCTCCCCACTTTCTCATCCGATATAGTTTGTATATTGTTATTTTTTCTTATTGTGCACCAGGCATTATTCGCAGGTGCATGTAACGCCCAGGGAGCGAATTAAGAAACGCAAAATAATCGCCTTCTCTTTGTTTTTTATTAGGAGATAACAGAATGGCTGGAGAAACATGTATGTGCGCCGATGAAAAACATGCCTGTGACCGAAACGGAGTTCATGGAAAAGTTCATGGAACTTTGTCCGGATTTGCTAACATGTGGCATGAGTGTACCGACTGTGGTCTGATCTATTGTGACGATTGCGGCAGAAACTGCCTCTCAGGAAAAGCCAGCGTCACTGACCAAACGAGAGTCTGTCCGGAGTGTGGTTCTGCTACAAAGCTGTTTTAGCGTTCAGGCCTAATCCAGCATTTCAAGAACTATCTTTGTTACCTCCTTGCAGGCTTTTTTCACAGCTAACGGCTCAGCTAATTGTATCAGCTCACAGCTTATTTGAGTCAGTTTGTACTTGTCGTGCAAAAGCCCCTCAATGCTTTCGACAATCGGCTCAACAGAGGTAAAATAAGGCATAAACTCCGGCACTAATTCCTTGTCCGCCAGGATATTGACTAAAGACAGATATTTCGTTTTAATCAGCCATCGACCCACCAATTGCCATAGAATCCTGCTTGATTGATACATTATCACCATAGGACAGCCGGCCGCCGTAACCTCCAGCGTTGCACTGCCGCTTGTAACAATCGTAAAATCTACAGCGCCGGCAGTCTCGTTAACTGAACCAATTTTGTATTCACACTCAAAACCGCTGATTTGCGTTTTTCTAAGCAACTGTTCTCGCTTATTATCCACGGCTACCGTAATAAAGCATGCTTGCGGGTATTGCCCCTTTAAGTGCAGAGCAATCTGCTGCATCGGGCCCCAGAGCGATTCGATCTCAGCTCTACGCGAACCCGGCATAAGGGCAAATCGGGCTTTTTCGGGCTCAAAATCCTCATATCTTTCATAATGGTCCGAACCAATCTCCAACTTATCAAATAATGGATTGCCCACAAAAACCACATCCATACCTCTTCGACCGAACCATTCCTGCTCGAAAGGAAGTATGCAGCAGAGTTTATCACAACATTTGCGAAGTTTATGAATTCGCCAGCTCGCCCAGGCCCAAAGCTGCGGAGCAACGTAAAAAAGCGTCTTTACACCGGCTCTTTTTGCGGCCTTTGCAATGTGAAAGTTAAATGCGGGGGAATCGCAGACGATAACCAAATCCACCTTATTGCTCTTGATATAATTGGTTAAGCGCTTTATCAATTTGTAATAACGCCAGATATGCGTGAAGGCCTTGTATATCATTACGGCCTTGCCGACGGTGGCCTCCAGCAGCTCGCAGCCCGCCTCAGCCATTTTAGGGCCGCCCACACCGACAAACTCAATGTCATAACCGCTATCCTTCAAAGCAGTTATCAGGCCCGCACAATGGGCGTCAGCGCTTGGCTCGGCGGCACTGATAAAAATGCGATATTTTTTATTTTTGTCCGGCATAGGCGTATTTGTTTAACAAGATTCGGCCAAAACATCAACCAGATAATAAATTTCGTATCCGGTATTTAATATATCGAATATAGTATGTCGAATTAAAGATATCGAGCTGAGAATAAAGAAATGCTTGAATTCATCATAGACAGGGACATATACGAAAAAGTTATTTGCGGGCCAATCGATAAAGCCCGCAGGTTCGTCTGGATAGCAACGTCCGATTTGAAAGACCTATATGTGGAAAAGCAGGGTCGGATGGTGCCTTTTCTCGAGATTTTGTCCGATCTGATCAAAAAAAACGTCGAAATAAGACTCCTCCATGCCAAAGAGCCCGGGCCGGCCTTTCGAAAGGATTTCGATAAATACCCGAACCTGATAGATGGGATGGAACGAATCCTATGCCCGAGAGTTCACCTTAAAGCCGTTATCATCGACGGCGGATTCGCTTACAGCGGCAGTGCAAATCTTACCGGCGCGGGTATGGGGGCCAAGAGCAAACACAAAAGGAATTTCGAGGCCGGTATTATCACTGACGATCAAATAATAGTCGGTAAAGTTATGGAGCAGTTTGATAATATCTGGAGGGGAACTCACTGTAGAACCTGCAAACGGAAACAATTTTGCGCAGACTATAAAGACATTTTGGTTTGATTGAAAATATTTTCCAATAATGAATGATTAGCAGGGATTTATACTTCTCGATATGTTGAAGAAGGTATTAAATTTTTATACGAAGTATTTTGCGGTGTGGGTGGTTGCCTTTGGGGTGGTGGCGTATTTTTGGCCTGAAGCGTTTTTGACGCTTGAAGAGAAGATGACCTGGTTCTTTGCGGCAACCATCGAACGCATTTTGCCTCGTGCCCTTCGACTGGAAAAGGGAATGAACTGGTTCTTCGCCCTCACGATGTTCGGTATAGGGGCGGTTCTTCATATCGAAGATTTCAAACGAATCGCAAAAAAGCCGGCTATCGTATTAATCGGCTCGGCTGCGCAGTTTAGTATTATGCCGTTGGGTTCGTTTGTTCTGGCTAAGCTGTTCGGGTTACCGCCTGAAATTGCAGTTGGATTAATACTGACCGGCTCGGCGCCAGGAGCGATGGCAAGCAATGTGATGAGTTACATCGCCAAAGCGGATACGGCATATTCGGTCTCGCTGACAACCGTATCGACGCTGTTATGTCCGCTATTAACGCCGGGATTAACTTTCCTTTTGGCAGGGTCGAGGCTGGAAATTCCTTTCTGGCAAATGGTATTAAGTGTAATCAAAATGGTGATTCTGCCTTTGTTCATAGGATTTGGAGTAAGGCATTATTTAAAAGAAAAAATAGAAAAGGTACTACCGATATTCCCGGCAATATCGGTTACTTTTATCATTTTTATCTGCTCGATGGTAATAGCGCTTAATAAGAATCGCCTGGGACAGGTGACGGGATTTGTTTTGATAACGGCGGTGATACTGAATCTTTACGGAATGTTATGCGGTTACGGCGTAGGCTCTGCTTTTCGAATGGAGGTGCGTCGAAAACGGACACTGGCGATTGAGATTGGAATGCAGAATGCCGGCTTAGGGACGGTTTTAGCACTGGAACATTTCGGCGAACAGGCAGCCATACCGGCGGCGATTTTCGTTTTTATATGCATTATCACAGCATCCGTAATGGCGGAAATCTGGCAGAAAAAACCCGTAGAAACAGTAACAGCAGCAGAATAAATATTATATATTAGCGGAAGACTATTGCATTGTGCCGATATAAAGGTATAATCCGGCTTTAGTTTTGGTACAAGCAAGTTCGATGGGCAGCCGGTTCGGCTGCCTTTAAGTTTGTCTGTAATAGAAGATTTTGTGGAGCATTAAGTTATGGGTTGCAAACTGGCAATCGCAGGTGTGACCGGTGCGGTCGGTCAGGAATTTTTGAAAATCCTTCAAGAGCGGGATTTCCCGTTTGATTCTTTGAAAATGTTGGCGTCCAGCCGGTCGGCAGGTAAGAAAATAGAATTCAAAGGCAAAGAATATACCGTTGAAGAATTAACAAAGAAGAGCTTTAACCGTGTTAATATTGCTTTGTTTAGTGCCGGTGCCTCGCGAAGTAAAGAATTTGGGCCTGCAGCAGTTGAAGCTGGTGCAGTCGTTGTGGATAACTCCTCGGCGTTCAGGATGGACCCGAATGTTCCTTTAGTTATACCTGAAATAAACCCGCAGGCAATCAAGGAGCATAAAGGCATAATCGCCAATCCGAACTGCTCAACGATTATCGGTATTGTACCGGTCTGGCCGCTGCATAAAGCAAATCCAGTCAAACGAATGGTCGTAAGTACATACCAGGCCGCCAGCGGTGCGGGACATTCGGCGATGGTCGAGCTGCAAGAGCAAACGCAGGAAATCCTCGACGGAAAAAAACCGACCTGCAAAGCATTCCCGTACCAAATAGCGTTTAATTGCTTCAGCCATAACGCAGCGCTCGGGCCGAACGGATACAACCAGGAAGAGATGAAAATGGTCCACGAGACCAGGAAGATTTTTGGCTGTGCTGAGATTGCAATTACCTGTACCTGTATTCGTATCCCGGTATTACGCGCTCATTGCGAGAGTATTAATCTTGAGTTCACCGAGGCGATTACGCCAGACCAGGTCAGGGACCTTTTGAGCACGGCGCCGGGCGTTTCGCTATTGGATGACCGTGAACACAACCGCTTCCCGATGCCAATCGACGCCTCCGGTAAAGATAACATTTTCGTCGGCAGAATTAGGCAGGATGAGTCCATACCTGAGAATCGCGGTATAAATATTTGGGTCGCCGGCGACCAGTTACGAAAAGGTGCGGCTCTAAACGCCATTCAGATTGCGGAAAAGTTGCTCTAATCGGTAATAATGGCCGTTCGCAATATAAAACTTACAATTGCCTACGACGGCACCGAATATCACGGTTGGCAAATTCAGCCGGGACAAAGAACAATCCAGGGAGTGATTACCGAAGCAATACAGGACCTGCTCGGCTCTGAGATAAGACTGTTCGGAGCGAGCAGAACCGATGCTGGTGTAAGCGCTTTGGGGCAGGTTGGTCTTATTCAAATCGATTCGCCAATACCAACGGAAAATCTGGCCAGGGCAATTACGGGCAGACTCCCCGCAGACATCGCGGTTACCGAAGCGGTGGAAGTCCCACAGGGCTTTGATTTGATGGGCGCGGTAACAAACAAGTTATACCGTTATACAATCTTTACAGGGCAGGTTCGGCCGGTTTTGAAAATCAGACACTGCTGGCATCTGCCCGCTAAACTCGATATTACAGCTATGACTGAAGCAGCGAAACTTGTGGTCGGCAAAAAAGATTTCAAATCCTTCGCATCCGCAGCGGATAAAAGAGAAAGCTCCGTTCGAACAATTTTTCGCTGTGATGTTGATATTAGTAAAGAGGAAGAAAAAGGCTGGATATATGTTGATGTAGAGGGGGACGGCTTTTTGTATAATATGGTCAGGAATATCGTTGGTACCCTGGTCGATGTGGGCACCGGCAGATGGAGACCTGAAAAGATAAATGAGATTCTCGAAGCAAAAGACCGTACCGCAGCAGGACAGCTCGCCCCGCCTCAGGGATTGTGCCTGATGTGGATTAAATATTGATTTCAAAACAAAGATTGCATTATAAAAATTTATACATATATTTGGAGACCATATAAGCTGTAGTTAGATAGCCTAATTGAAAGTATCGTCTAATCGGAAAGAAACGAGATGACGAATATCAATCAACAAACTCAGTATAACTCTATGCTTGCACGCTATCCTAGACCGGCAATTGCGCTAACAGCTGTCACCTACCTTCTGCTGGGTTATTTGGAGGCTCTACCGGGAACTATTATTCCGTCTTTGTTTTACTTCTTTGCACTGGCTATACTGGCTCTGTATCTTATGCCTCGCGTTCTGGGGCTGCCTAATGGCCGCAAGTCGCTTCGAGACTACTGCCGGGACATTCGCCTGTTGCCGGTGAGGCCTCTGGGGCGGAACGTATTCATTGGCTTGTTGATGGCCGCACTTACATTGTCCGGTATTCTGTTGGCATCGCTGCTGACAAGGCACTTTATACTTGACTGGAGTACCGTACATGCATCACGGTTGATAAAAGGTCTCACACGTGGTATCTGGGAGGAGGTTTTTTTTCGCGGCATCATCTTGGTGTTATTTATGAGAGTATTTTCAAAGCGCAAAGCGATATTCTTTTCGTCCTTTTTGTTTGCAATGGCTCACCTGAGGTCAATAGCTTTAACTCTGGAAATGATAGTCGATTTGGTCAGTATTTTCTTTATGGGATTGCTTTTCATCTATATTGTACTCAAAACGGGTTCTCTTCTCCCGGCGATTGTCTTTCACTATATACACGACATTTTTGTGCTGTTTGTTCAAAATACACCGGGGGCAGATAAAGTGCTCGCCACAACATTCTTGTATTCGTTTCTTTGGATTGCTCTTGTTGTCGGGGCGGTACTCACGAAATATATTGTTGAACGCGGGTCCATGAAGGAGTCGAAAATATTAATATCTCAGACGTAGGACATTTAGTGTTGCCCGACACCGGCTCAGGGCCTTTGTCTTATGTGGATTAAATATTGAAGATTGTTCATATTATAACCAGGTTGATTTTAGGTGGTGCGCAGGAAAATACGCTTATCACCTGTAAGCTTCTTGCCCAAAGGGGGCATGATGTCACCCTTATTACAGGGCCTGCTATCGGGCCGGAGGGCGAGCTTTTTAATCAGACTAAGCAGCAGAATTATGAAGTAATAGTCGTCGATAAGCTTCGCCGGGCTATAAATCCTTTTAACGATACTATCAGTTACTTCCGGATAAAGAAATTACTTAACAAATTACAGCCGGACATTGTTCACACTCATTCGGCAAAGGCGGGTATATTAGGCAGGTTTGCCGGTCATAGCTTAAAAGGAAAATGGGCGGAGAACCTGCCGGCAGTCGTACACGGAATACACGGACTGGCTTTCCATCCGTACCAAAGCCAGTGGCTCAACAGGTTTTATATCGCTGCCGAGAAGTCCGCCGCAAAGCGAACGGACTTTTTTATCAGCGTCGCTGATGCAATGACCCGAAAGACAACGGATGCAGGTATCGGCAGGGGTGAGCGGTTTGTTACCGCTTATTCGGCTATCGAAGAGGATGATTTCTTAGAGCCAATATCGCAGGAACGCAAAAAGGATTTCCGACGAAAGTATGAAATCGATGAAGATTCGATTGTGCTGGTATCAATCGCACGATTATTTATGCTCAAAGGACATAAATATATTATCGAATCAGCCAAAGAACTCTCAAAACGGTTTGAAAAGTGCGTTTGGCTGTTTGTCGGGGACGGGAACCTGTCCGACCATTTCAAACAACAGGTTCTTCAGCTCGGATTAACCGAAAAGGTCAAATTCACAGGCCTATTGCCGCCGGGCCAAATTCCCCTTGCCATACAATCATCTGACATACTCGTTCACTGCTCGTTGAGGGAAGGACTTGCGCGTACTCTGCCGCAGGCAATGCTTTGCGGCAGACCGGCCATATCCTTCGACGTTGACGGCGCAAAAGAAGTTGTAAATGAAAACACCGGCCGGCTTATTGAGCCTGAAAACATAGAGCAATTAACAAAGGCCTGTGCCGAATTGATTGAAGATGAGAACTTAAGAAAGAAACTCGGCGAAAACGGCAGAAATTCCGTAAAAGAAAAATTCGCTCCGGAAACGATGGTCGATACCATCGAGGCGGTGTATGAGAAATTGTTGAATCAGAAATAATTCCACCTAAACGGCGAGAGAAAAATGAACGAGACAATTAGTTATTGCGGTCTGAATTGCCAAGGCTGCCCGATCTATCTGGCAGCGAGGGAAAAGGACGAAGAGAAACAATATAAAATGAGAGTTGAAATTGCTCAACAAATCAAAGAGCTTTACGGCCAGGAATTAAAGCCGGAGGATATCACCGACTGCGATGGCTGTAAGGCAGACAGCGGAATACTATTCTCAGGAAGCCACAACTGCTATATGAGAAAGTGTGCAGGTCAAAAGCGTATCGAAAATTGTGCATATTGCCAGGATTATCCCTGCCAGGAGCTCGAGAAGCTGTTTACCACTGACCCGGATGCCAGGAAACGATTAGATACCATAAAAACCAGGCTTTAGCTCTATTTAGACTCAAAAAAAGAAAATTTGTTAAAATATTTCAACTTTTTTCACGAATACAGTATTGCCCATAAACACTTATTATATAAGCTCTTGTGGCGCAGAAAAGCCACGAAGAATCTGACATTTCTTAAAATAATCAAAAGATTGATGAAACAAAACTTGATATCCAGGCGTCTATATTATAGATTAGTTTGTGTTACAAACTGATATGCACGACAAATTAGCTCTTATTAGGATTATTAATTATGGAATCAAAAATCAATTTGAAAGAAATCGAACAGAAGACCTTCAGAGAAAGCAATCAGGACGGACTTCTGGAGCTTGTGATGGGCATATGTATGGCCGCTATATCCACACGTCTTATTTCGCGAGTTCTGGTCGTTATGCTGGTTCTTCCTGTGATTCTCTTCGGTCCGGTACTTGTTACCTTGAGGAAGCGATATACATATCCGCGGATAGGCTATGTTAAACTCATTCCCGATAAGCCGAAAGAAGTTATTGGAGCCATTTTTCTCATAACTCTTATCGTGGTTGTAATTATAGCCGTCATCTTTGTCCTTTTCGGGGATGTGCGAGATTTCAACCTCTGGATGAAATGGATTCCAGTCTGGGGGGGAGTTGTGCTGGCGGGCATGTTTAGTTCATTCGGCTCCAAATCCTGTTGCATACGATATTATATTTTTGCCATATGGTCATTAATTAGCGGGCTTGTTCTGTCGGTCCTCCGCTTCGAAACTGTTGAAACCGGCACATTGCTGTACTTTCTTGCTATGGGTGCCCTGCTGATTCCATGGGGACTGGTCACATTCATCCGTTTCCTGCGAAAATACTCCAGGCTTTCAGAGGAGGTATAAAATGGTCTTTTCAATCGACATCAGAAGAATTAAACAAGATTCGTATCGCATCATTCGACAGGACGGGCTGTCCGATATCTGTGCCGGACTTATGCTCGGAATAATGGCAGTGTTTTTCCTTGATTTCAAATATGCAGGTGCATTGATTGTCGGCTGTGCAATGCAGACAATCATCCTGCCTGTCTGCAGAAAAAAATTTACTTATCCGCGCATCGGCTACGCTAAGTTTCCCGGGCGAGCAGACATTAAAAGCCTGATAGTTTGGGATATTGCATTACCACTTATTATAGTCGCATTGATTATATGTGTTGGTATATGGGTATGGTTCTTACTGCCTCTTTGTCTGGGTATATTTCTGGGCGGGCTTGCTTTAGTCGGCGCTCGTATTACCGGATACGTTCTCGATTACATACTTGCTGCAGTGCTTCTGGCAAGCGGTCTTATCGGTTTACTACTCATACAGCTCGGCTATGCCCCGGGAGTCGCTACGGCATATCAGCTATGGGGTTTGTCCGGTATTTTTATCCCGGTGGGATTGGTTCAGTTAATCCGTTTCCTGCAGAAATACCCCCAACCTGAAATGGAGGTATCCAATGACGATGAAAATTGATCTGCAAGATATCGAAATAAAAACCCGCATGGCCCTTCATCAAGATGGATTGGATGAAATTTTGGTTGGGCTTTCGCTGGGTATCATGGCAATCTTCTTTCTTGATTTCAGACTTTCGATAGCGATGATCGCCGGCTGTGCGATACAGATTCTCTTGAAACCGGCCTGCCGCAGGCGAATAACATATCCGCGAGTGGGGTACGCAAAGCTGGCAGAATCAAAGGATAAAGTTACAAGTCGAAAAATATTCGTCCTTGCCATAGTGCTTATTTTAATCGGTGCTGGCTTATTTTTTGTTTCGCAGCTTCGATGGTTGCTGCCGCCCTACCTTGGGATAGTGCTGGCCGGTATAACCTTAGCCCAGGTTTGGCGGGCCGCACACACTTACGATTATTTTATTATCAGTTTGTTTTTGGCCAGTGGTTTAGCGGGGCTTCTGCTAATATCGCTTGATTACGAACCCAGGATAGCTACCGCTATACAAGGCTGGGCCCTAGCCGGGCTTTTAATACCTATTGGCATAATCAGGCTTAATCTTTTCCTGCGCAAATATCCTAAGCCAGCATAGGAGTTAATAGTGACAAAGAATGAAATAGATAAAGAAAACCTCCAGCCGCTGGCAGAAATCGACAGGGTAATTCATGAGCCGGCCAGGCTGTTAATCCTGGCGTATCTGTCCGTGGTTGAAAGTGCGGATTTTCTCTTTCTGATGAACCAGACTCACCTTACACGGGGAAACCTTTCTGCGCATTTGAGTAAGCTGGAAGCCACCGGTTACGTGGAGATTAAAAAGGAGTTTGTGGAAAAGATACCCCGGACGCTTCTGAGCCTTACTGAAGAAGGCAGGAAGGCATTTCAGGAATACAGACGCAGCATGAGGCAGGTTCTCGATAGTCTGGCTGAATGATGGGAGAGAAAATTATGACTCGTATAGGAAAAAAATAGTGTTTATCTCGGCAAAGGTCTTTTGTTGATTACGTCAGGCCCCGGCTCACCCGCACTTCCTTTGAAATTTTCAAATCTGAAAACTGGTTAATATTACCTGCTCATCATGAACCTGCCTCCTATAGCTTAGCGGCTTGCTTTATATCGTTAATGAATCTATAATTGCCGCATCTATACAGGAGATTCTTATTATGAAGACATTGACAAAAGAAATCTGGATGGACATACCGCAGCGGCGAGCGATTGTATCTATCCATAATGAAGTAGAACGGCTTGTAGATAAAAGCGGCGTTCAGGATGGCCTTGTACTTATTAACGCAATGCACATAACAGCATCTGTATTTATCAACGACAACGAATCGGGTCTTCATCACGATTACGAGCTCTGGCTTGAAAAACTCGCTCCGGAAAAACCACACAGCCAATACCAACATAATGGGTATGAGGACAACGCAGATGCTCATCTGAAACGGCAAATAATGGGACGTGAGGTCGTGGTCGCAATTACGGAAGGAAAGCTTCATCTCGGGCCGTGGGAGCACATCTTCTACTTCGAGTTTGACGGCAAACGCAAAAAACGTCTGTTAGTAAAAATCTTCGGCGAATAAATTGGTGACCTGCTGGAACTGATACTTTTTTTAATTGAGGTTGTTGTAATATCGCTATCCGGCGTAATGGCGCCGGGTCCGGTGACGGCCGCGGCGATTGGGATGGGGACACGTTCGCGCTACGCCGGTATGCTTTTAGCCATTGGGCACGGCATCGTCGAATTTCCGCTGATGGTGCTGATTGTGTTGGGTTTGGGCAGAATATTAAAACTGCCCATCGCACAAATTATCATCGGTTTGGCCGGCGGAGCGTTTTTGCTGATAATGGCAATTCAAATGCTCAAGAGTCTGCGAGTAACAGAAGAACAGCAAACCAAAACCACCAAAAGCACACCGGTGTTTACAGGGATAATACTGTCGGCAAGTAATCCGTATTTTCTTGTCTGGTGGGCGACCGTCGGATTAACTCTTGCAACCACTGCTACCGGAATTGGGATATCGGCCTTTGTGATATTCGCAATCGTTCATTGGCTGTGCGACCTTATCTGGCTCAGTGCTTTGTCGTGGGCGAGTTTCAAGGGCTCGGTATTGCTTGGCCCGCAAGGAATGCGAATAGTGCTTATGATTTGTGCGATAGCTCTATTTTTCTTCGGCCTGTTCTTTATTTACAATGCCATCATGATTTTGTTTAAGTAATTTTTCACTATCTCGTGTGACATCGAGTATTTGTTTCAGGCTGTACTGAGCCAGGATGTTTCGCTGTGATTGATTTATCTGCTCAAGAGCCTGCGACTGATCGGGTGTTGACTGTGCAAAGCCCGCTACAGATACGGCCTCGGCAATATCGGACAACCTGATATTTGCCGGGTCTTTTACAGGCAGAAAACCCACTTTAGGCTCGGAGGTTTTGGCTATCAATCCTCTCCTGACGAGATGGTCGAGAATCTTGTCTCCGAACTCAGGAGGGATATCTAATTTACTGCATATAACCTCCGGCGAAACCGGTGCCCGATTCTTCACAAAGGCAAGGGCTATCTCTCTGACGATGTTTATGGCGGTAATGTCGTTTGCTATGAAATATTCTTCGTTTTCCTTGGCGGCGGCAATCTCAGCAGCGTCGAGACTGCTAAGATGCTGAGTAGTAAACGTCAACTGCAGGCCGAACAGCACCGTCAGCCAGGTAATATAAATCCAGAACACCGTCATCGGAACCAGGGCCATTACACCATATACCGTGGTGTACAGCTTTAATTCCGTGATACCGTACCCGAAGGCACTTTTGGCGGCTATCCAGACCAAAGCGCCTACCGCTGCACCCCAAATGGCGGCTTTTGTCTTAACCTTTGTATTCGGCAAAACAAAATAGAGCAAAAAGAAGGCAACGGCGGCTACGATATAAGACAAGAGGATTGGCGCGATATCTGCAAGAAAAGTTTTCTGAAACCACGCAATAGTAGTATATGGATTGGCTATATATATGCCGGCCCCAAGAAGCAAAGGCCCAAGAGTCAGCAGCGCCCAGTAGCTGAAAATTCGATGCAGAAAATTTCTGCCCCTCGGAACGTGCCAGATACTATTAAATGCTTTTTCTATTGTCGCCAACAGAGATAAAGCCGCCCAAACAACAATTACCACGCTAAACAGGGTGATAGAGCCTTTGTTTACACCGGAAAAAAACTCACTGACTATGTCATTGAGATATTCCGTGATCTTTATTATCTCTTCCGGCTTCTCTTTATCAGGTGTTATTTCGATAGTTGACAGGTTAAGCTGCTCATAAACAAGACTCTTCAAATTTTCACCAACATTACTATAAGCCGGGAATGACTGGAATATCAAAAGAGTTACGATAGCCAGGGGCACAATCCCGAAAACCGTATGATACGACAGGGCGGCCGCCTGGCGGCCTGCATGGTTTTTCTCCAGCAGTCTGATACAATGAGACCACAGTTTAATCTGAAAGACCGCAAACCACCCGGCTTTGCCAAGCTGAGTCGTCGGCGTTGATAAAAGCTTTGTAAGCGATAACATCTCTATACCCTTTCAATTCAAGCTTATATCGGCAAATTCAGGTGGGAACCTGCGGGAAAACAACAGGCTAAATAAAGAATATTGGCCACAATGGAATTGATAAGATTTACAGGTCTATCTATGCTATTTCAATAATTGTTCAAGAAGATTTGGCAATTGCTCCTCCAGTTGCTGCAGTAACTGGCCCTCAAGGAGTTTACCAATATCAAGTTCGGGCATATCGACAGTACCCCTGAGTGATACCTTAATCCTTTTGCTGGTTGTTTCCTGACCGACTCGTACTGTTCTGCCATCTGCGGTGTAAGGTAAAGTTACGGTCATATCCAGGCTCTTATCCAGACCGATAACACCTTTGAAATTGACGGGATTGTCACCGATATCCATCTGCATATCATCATATCTGAGAAATCCATCCCGCAAAACGAACTTCGTAGGATGGATAGTAATAACCGCACCGCGGGCACTGGTACCGCCCGCTGAAAAAATCGTGCTGAGTAAACCTGAGGCCTGCAAGCGCACCTGGTCCATTGAAACCGTACCAACAACTTCAGCTTGATTTTGGGCGGCAGCATCAAGCGGAATAGTGAGCTGCTCACAGCTAAAAGAAGCAATGCCGCTGGCGTTGACGGCGTCTGCGAAAATTGGATTGAGGTACATCAGAAGCTTTTTGGTCGTCTGGTCATTGATTTTGATATTCTTCATTAGCTGGAGAGGTTCGGCCATTTTCAATTGAGCTGGTTTTTGGTTGAAATCCACCTGGCCGACAAAATTAAATAGGCCTTTGTTGACAGTAGTCTCAAACGGTACAATTTTGAGCAGGCCGTTACGGATTTGAATATCTACGTCGGTCGGGCCAAAATCCAATCCCATATAGCCAGCCTGTTCAAATCCCAGTTTGGCATCGGCGGTAAGATTAGACATGAGTTTGTCCGACTCCCCGGAAGGATATTCACTGAGGAAATTAATAGAGTCTTTTCTCTGACCCTTAAGAGTCAGACCTTCCGGAAGAAATGGAGCAGCGAAAGTACTGACCGCCAACCAGTCATACTCCAACTCCGCTTGTCCGGTTAATTTAGTCTTGCCAGAATTATTAAGCTTGTTAAATTCGCCTTTGCGAATTTTTATTTGCGGGCTGTCCAGTTGTAATTTTTTAATATTAACAGTTTTTTCTTCGGGATTTATCTCAGCATCAAAAACAAGCAATACTTCATTCGGCTCAAAAGGCTCCTCGCCGGGATAAGTGAGTTTTAGAGCTTTAATTTTTGTCGAGTCGGTTTTTACTTTGTAGATGTTTTTATCCGAGCTTATGGAGATTGTTGATTCGGCGATACCTGCAAGCTGGGTTTCTTTAGGTAAAGAAGCAAATAAAACAGCAAATGGCTTCACTTTTTCAAGGTCAATATTCTTGGCGACAATATCCATGCTTACAGGTACTTGCGTATTTCCACCTATTGGAAGAACGGCCTGGTTTATATTGATTTGGCCCAGGCTCGCATTGGCTTCAATAGAATTAAAGGTCAGTACGTTAGTTTTTCTGTCCACAGCAAAAGCAAACTTAATATCTGCCCCCGGCTCTTGCGCAGAGATACCATCTGAAATTATGCGAAGGTTTTTAACCTGCGATGCACCTCTGCCCGTAATCTCGCTTTTATTAACCGACAAAGTACCCTGCTCAACAATCTCGCCGGCTATCTCGTATTTACCTAAATCCACGAACTGTCCGAATTCCGATTGCAGTTTTTTCAGGTCAACATAACCATCATATTTAAGTTGTTCAAGAAGCCCGCCGGCATTAATTCTCGCAAACGAAGCTGTTACATTAAGCTCATCAAAACGTATTTTTTTCTTATCCGTTGAAATCTGAAGCTTGCCTGTAACCGGTTGGGAAAGAGCAAGCTTTTTGTCTTCGAAGGTGCCTGTCAATTCGTCGAGATTTACCTCGCCATTAAGCTTGCCGCGATTTGCCGTAATATTTCCACTCAATTTACCTGAGGTGACCTTCATTTTCTCTTTGATGCCGAATGTTTGCGGCATTTGAGAAAGAACTGCGGCAGCATCAAGCTCGAAATCGGCATTCAAGCTCACATCCGACTCGGATGTTAAAAAGTCTGACCATGAACTAAATGTAGTGGGAACCATTCCGCCGATTTGCCCCACAAGCCAGTCACTGTCGAACTGAAATTGTTCGATGTTTATCAATTTCTGTTGGCTTGTAAGCTTCACAGCTACATTCAACAGGCTCGTTTTCAGATTGTCGCCATTTAGCGCCGATCCGGTTATATCCAGATTCTTTGCTTTGATTGAGCCGTTCAAATTCTCGAAGTTGCCATCTTTAATTACGGCATTTAAATCAGCAGAAACCAGTCCTTTGGCTTGAACATCTATTTTAGCCAATTCCAGAATCGAACCCAAAGATTCGAGATCCAGGTCATTAACTTCTACAATCAAATCGCCGGTAGTACCTTTGAGAGACCAGCCTCTTATCGCCTTATCACGTTTAATTTTGCCCTCCGCGTGAATCTGTGCTTTCTCAGCCTTACTGTTAACCACAGCCAGATTGATATCAAAATCTGTACGCCTGCCCGGCGGCCGCAGACTCAGTTTTGAGTTTATCTCCGAGAGTTCAACGGTTTTTGCCTTCGAATCTGTCAATTTAAAATTGCCGTCGTTAACGACTACATCCATAACAAGGGCAAGATATCCGGCTTTGGTGGGAATCGGCTCGGACACACTCACAGATTCCTGCCTGCTCTCAGGTTGATTATTGAGATTTACGCTTATCTTAGGCTGGTCAATTGTCGTCTGTCCGAATGACAGGTTGCCTGTTAAAATTGAACCATAGCGGGGCTTCGTGGTGATTTGCCTAACCTGGACGGAAATCGTGTCTGCATTATCGGCGAAACTAAGCCCTGCAATACTTATTCCTTTGAACCAGCCCATTGAAAGATCGGCGAAATCTATTTGGCCGTCAATTGAATTGTTGATTTTACCTGATACGAAACGATTGCCCTTATTGGATGAAATGAATGCAGGTACAAAAAAGAATACCAGCACAATCACAATAACGATAAATATCAAAATCAGCTTGATTATCTTCGTAGCGGATTTTTTGGGCGGCTTAGCTTTTGATATCTTTTCAACCGACATCACTATGATCCCCCAAAATATGGTTCGTACACATAAACACAAGGCCCTTCAACAAAACCTCGCGCCGTTATGAGGTGTGCACTTTTACCAAAACTAATCGAGTATTATTTCATCCGATTTACTTTTGATGAGTACGTCAACATTGTCGGAGTATTTCTTGGTAATATCATCAGCCTGCTTCTTGCCGTTTTTAAGGTCATCTTCTGTGATGAGTTTATCTTTCTGCTGTTTTTCGAGATGTTTAATGGCGTCTCTTCGTATGTTTCGAATCCCAACTTTTGTCTGCTCACCTGCTTGTTTGGCCTGCTGAACAAGCTGTTTTCTTCTTTCCCCGCTAAGTGCCGGGATATTAAGTCTGATTACCTTGCCATCGACAATAGGCGCGATGCTGAGGTCGCTGGCTTTGATTGCTTTTTCAATTTCTTTAATCGAACCAGGGTCGAACGGTTTAATTACAATCATATCGACCTGTGGTGCT
Organism: Planctomycetota bacterium; assembly: GCA_014384025.1. Lineage (GTDB taxonomy): Bacteria > Planctomycetota > Phycisphaerae > Sedimentisphaerales > Anaerobacaceae > NIOZ-UU13. The sequence goes on from JACNGQ010000318.1 coordinate 28,564, forward strand.
GCAAGCGTTGCCATCTGTTTCAATGGTGTCGGCGTTCCATAGAAATCGGCCTTTATGTTTTCAACCAGTCCGGTAGAAGCCATTCCGCTGCGAACGGTTTTTAGCTCATCATGGAGCACTTCTACGGCCTTTTTCATTTTGGATTCGCTGTCAGAGAGTATCTCATTAACGGACATCTTCTTTCCTCACCTGGTATTTCAATTCGCTATTGTTGCATCATTATTTTAGTGCCGACCGGCTCGCCACAAATGGCCTTTGTTATGTCGCCCTTTTCGAAAATATTTAAAACAATTATCGGAATATTGTTGTCACGGCAGAGAGTTATTGCCGAATGGTCCATCACTCTGAGTTTCTTCTCCAATACCTGGTCGTAAGTCAATTGTTCAAAAAGCTGAGCATCCGGATTCTTCTCGGGGTCATCACTGTAAACGCCCTGGACTTTTGTTGCTTTTATGAGCAGGTCCACATCAAGCTCCGAAGATCTCAAAGCAGCACAGGTATCGGTAGTAAAAAAAGGATTTCCAGTTCCGCCGGCCAGTATCGTAACTCTTCCGCGTTCAAGGTGCCGAATGGCCCTTCTGCGAATAAAGCACTCGCACATCGCGGGAACCTCTATTGCACTGAGCACCCTCGTTGGCTGACCAAGCTTCTCAAGCGTCTCCTGCAGCGCACAGGCATTAATAATGGTTGCCAACATCCCCATATAATCTGCTGTATTTCGCGGGATGTGACTGGCCTTTGAGAAAGTCTCCCCCCGAAGAAAATTACCGGCACCCACCACGACGGCGACCTGAGGGCCATTTTTGCAAATCTGTGATATCCTCTCGGCAATTGACTCAAGTGAAGGGCCGTCAATTCCGAATTCACCGGGCCTGCAAAAACTCTGGCCGGAAAGTTTCAGCAATATGCGACTATATTTGCTCGCTGCCATTTATTCCTTATCTCCCGTCTGGACAGAAGCGGACTTGCGAGTTTCGTCGTGCACATCCTATATCACGGCTCACAAAGAACGTTTCTTAACCAACCTCAAATCGGACACATCTTTTTATTGTAGCCTCGCCTCCAGCCTGTTTGGCGGCTTCGGCAAGGACCTGTTCAACCGACTTGCTGTCGTCTTTAACGAAAAGCTGGTCGAGAAGACAATTCTCAGCAAAGAACTTCCTCATCTTGCCTTCGACGATTTTGTCTGTGATGTTGGCCGGTTTATTTTTAACCTGCTCGGCAAAAATATTTTTCTCACGCTCGATGATCTCAGAGTCAATCTCGTCCTTATTTAATGCCAGCGGTTTTGTTGCAGTAATGTGCATCGCTATGTCGCAAGCCGTCTGCTTTAGCACATCTGCGGCTGCTACATTGTCATCGCTGGTCTCAATTTGAACCATTGTGCCTACTTTTTCGTTGAAGTGTATGTAAGTGCTGATAAGACCCGGGCCGTCAAGCTGATATCTTGCGTAATCCCCCACCTGTGTTTTTTCGCCGGTCTTACTGACGGTTTCGGTTAAAACGTCACTGAATTTTTTGCCGTCAACAACAGTTTCAAGGATATTTTCTGCACCCTCTTCGGCCGGGCACACCAGGGCATAGTCGGACAGAGTTTTCGCTGCTGCCACAAATCCATCACTCTTGGCCACGAAATCAGTCTCGCAACAAAGCGTTGCAAGAACTGCAGTTTTGCCGTCCTGGCTGCTTTTACAGACAACCAGACCTTCAGTAGTGTCTCGTTCGGCGCGTTTGGCCAAAGTGGCGAGACCTTTTTTCCTAAGTGAATCCATAGCCTGCTCGATATCACCATCAGCCTCCTGAAGGGCCTTTTTGCAATCCATCATTCCCTGTCCGCTCATCTTTCTCAGCTTCATCACCATTGCTGCTGAAATTGCCGCCATATTAAAACTCCTATTCTTGTACTGCTTCTATTGTGTTAAAGGAAATCTCTCTATTTGGAATTTGAAATTTATACAACGTCGGCCGGAAAAAATATCGCCGGCTGAATACTATAAGTTATCTATCGCAGACTTGTGCCTTGTTAATTAGACTCCTGTTGTTCGGTTTGCGCTTGCTGGGAGGCAGTATCAACATTCTGCGTTGGTTTTTGCTCAACAATTGGCAATGCTTGAGGTCCTTCTTCGCGAGCACGGGCCAGAACCGGTCTTTTGGAGCGGACGCGTCTGGGTCTTTGAGCCGGTTCCTGTCGAACAGAAACCATTGTTTTGCCAATCGCTACGGCGTCCGCCAATTCGTTAAGTATCAATTCAATCGCTCTGATAGAATCGTCATTAGCAGGAATCGCCACATCTACTGTGTCAGGGTCCGAATCGGTATCGAGAAATCCGACAGTTACAATATTCAGTTTTCTGGCTTCCATCAGAGCAAGATATTCTTTTTTAGCATCGATCACAACAACAACGCCGGGCAAACGAGACATATTCCGAACACCCTGGAGATTAGTTTTTATCTTTCGCATCTCCCGCTTGAGTCTCGATGCCTGCTTTTTGCTTTCTCTTTCAAGGGTTCCATCTTCGACCATAGCTTCCAACTGCTCCAATCTCTGCAGCCGCGAGCGTACGGTTCGAAAGTTTGTAAGCATCCCGCCAAGCCATCGCTGCGAGACATAGTGCATTCCACACTTCTCAGCGACAGCTTCAACGGCTTTTTGGGCCTGCCGTTTCGTGCCTACAAAAACAACATCTTTTCCTGAAGAGACCACTTCAGCAAGAAGCTTTTTTGCAATCAATAATCCCTTTAAGGTTTTTTTGACATCAATAATATGAATATTACCGCGTTTTGCGAAAATAAACTGATCCATTTTGGGATTCCATCGGCTCACGCCATGTCCAAAATGTACACCTGCATTTATTAGTTTCCGAGCCAGCTCTTTAGCCACAAAAAACCTCCAAACAATCTATCAAAACAAGTCTCATTTACTATATACAAACAGATAAACCAAGCAAACTAATAGAAATTGTATTATATGTCAAGAAATTATATCAAGATTTTTTATGCGTCGCTGGTTAATTTTTCCGGTCAGCCGCAGTATGGATGTCCTGTCATACCGTCAAACAACAGAACATTTACTCGGTGCATAGAATTATAAAATTGCCTGTTTTGATATGCAAACAACCATTTCCGCCGAAATAGCAGAGTGTTGAAAAAGCTTATTCATTGAAAAATGCAGACAGAGACCCCTAATCCCACCTGCAAACATAGCATCACTCGTGATAATTCTCAGACAGCTTATTTAATACCAGACTGAAATAATAATGTTCGGGTCGGTCTTTTTAGCCTGGATCTCACCTGTTATGATGTTTGTTCGTTTTATGACAATTTCAGGATTTTCTGCAAGCCATTTGGTGATTTGTTCATCAAGGAAATTTATTGCACCGGGATGCAGTTTTGTAAAAAAGGTCTTTATGCCCGTTATTCTATCGCTTGAGGCTGCTTTTTCTGCCGGCTTTTGTGCAACAGGCTTGGGGACCTGAATCTTAGGTATTTCCACAGGACTGCTGCCGCCCAAATCCAGGGGCGCATGTGAAATACTACCTCCTCCGATACCGATCTCTTCTAAAGGAATAGGTTTGTCGAGGTCTTGGTCAAGCGGGATAGGATCGTTGATATTTTGCCCACTAAAACCACTGCCGTTGAAATTATCCATAGACTGTTCCCCTTTAATATAAAAAATAGTTCTCCTAATGGCATATGGGAATTAAACGACTTGCCGCTAAATGAAAAATGGCATATTTAGCCGGATATCTCATTTGTCTTGTGTGCTTTAGTTTTATTAGGCTTCAGGTTTTGTGTTATCTTTTTTGTCTTTTGTCTTTTCAGACTCAGCTTCTTGTTGTGCTTTTTCGGCCGCCTTGGCCTTTGCTTCAGCCTCGGCCATAATGTTCTTCGCTTCAGCCATTAGCTCCTCGGCATCGGCTTTGGTTTTTGCTGCATCGGATGTTGCTTTTTGAGCTTCGGCAGTAAGACGCTCGGCCCGAGCTTCTGACTCACGAGCAGTGCTTCTGACTTCCACCTTTTCCGCCTCAGCCTCGAGACGAGAATGCTCAGCTTCAACGTCACGTCGTTGCTGCTCTTCTGAAGACTTATCTCCAAAGAAATCTGTAATAGCTTCCTGCAAAGCGGTTGGAGAAGCCGGTGCATGCTTTTTTCTGATTTCTCCCATTATTTCCTGTTTTGGTCTGCCGCCGGTCGAATAGGTAGGAGTCAGTATGAACACAGTCTCGACTGCCCGCTTTTCGGTATCTTCGCCGGAGAACAAAAAGCCAATCAGAGGTATATCTTTTAGTATCGGGACACCGCGGACAACACCAAACTCTAAGGTCTTTCTAATTCCGCCGACTATGAGACTTTCACCCGGACGAATGCGAGTTTCTTTGCTCGTGATTTCCCTTTTGGTAACGATTGGAACCTGCTTTACACCATCAGGAGTATTTCTTGCACCAAGCAGGATGTCGGTTTCAAGGGCGATGGTACCATCGGCAAAAACGTGGGGAGTGATTTCAAGCGAGTCAATGACATCCATATATTGTATTTCAGTTTGGGGAAGGTAATTAGTCAGACCAGGTATGAACTTAGTTACCGTTTGCAGCGGTATATGTTCAGTTGACTTAATTACTGCTGTTTTACCGTTGATGGTCTCGAGTACCGGGTTCATCAGGATTTTCATATAACCCCGTGATTCAAGCAGGTCCACCAGGGCCGTAAATTTGTGGGCTGCGCTCAAATATCCGATATTAAGACCCATTCTGGCGCGAATAAGTTCCCTCAATGAAGCTCCCGGAAATGCAGGAGGGACTTCACCTCCTTCGCTTATGAAATCCTGAACGCTGGACCCGAAGGGCATACCACCAGGTTTCATCGCAATATCCTCACCGAACAGCTCAAGAATTTCAATAGTAGTTTCCCGGTCGAATGTAAAATCTGAATAAATCTCTGATATCAGGCAGTCTATCTTGATCTGAATCGGAGGGACATCCACCGCTTCCAGGAGTTCAAGTACAGCATCGACGTCTTCGCGAAGCGGGCATCTTACTATCAACTGGTTGGTAGCAGGGTTACTACTGACGTTATAATCTGAGACGTTAGTTGATTTACCTTTTTCGTCAAAAAGTTGTGTTGCAAATTGCTCGTGGACAATTTTCTTAAGCTCATCGGATGTATGTTGCTTGCAAAAGTAGAATAGCTTGAACTCCGCTTTTCCCCCAACTATTTGCTCGACGATTTTGGGTGGTGTCTTGTAGATTTCAGGAATTGGTATATTTGGATCATTAATAGAAGTGTCGATTTGTAAATCGTTAATAGCTTTCTCGGCGTTGTGTTCGGTATTTGTCTGGGCAAAAAGGGTACAAATACCCCCCACACAAACCACTAACCCTACAGTCAAAGCTGTGATTAGCCATCGACTGCGGCTGATATTTTGGCCGCTGTTGGTCATAATTCTATACCCGTCTTCATAATCCCGAGTCCAACTAAACGATGTTTCCCACTCTCCTGAGGTTCAAACCCGGAATTTGACGGAACCTTAAAAAATATTCTATTGCATATATCATTTATCGTCAAGTATATTCTGAAAGAATGAGTAAAAATAATTTCCCCTCCAGGCTTACCTAAATTAAAAATATTAGACTAAACCATTCTTTTTTGCTATTTTTTGCAGGTTATGAAGAGAAAAAAACAAAAAGTCACGGTTGGCTTTATATCATTGGGTTGTCCAAAAAACTCTGTTGACAGCGAAAGAATGTTGGCAGAAATCGCCGAGGCCGGTTTTTTAATAACAGCCGACCCTGATACCGCCGATGTCGTTGTCATCAACACCTGTGGTTTTATTGCCCCGGCCAAAGCCGAATCGCTCGAAGCAATTAGGCACACCTTAGAACATAAACTCAGCGGCGCCGTAAAAAAAGTTATTGTCGCCGGCTGCCTGCCGGAAAGAGAAGGAGAGCAATTGTTTAGCCAGGCCGAAGGTATCGATGCCGTTGTCGGTCTTGGCCAGCGAGATAATATTGCCGGGATAATAAAAAAAACGCTTTCTCGTCGGCATCCGGCAGCTTATTTGAATCAATCGGCACAGACAATATTAGACGACAGAACCAGGCTGCTTATTACACCGGGACATTGGGCGTACCTGCGAATCAGCGAAGGCTGTAACCACCGCTGCTCTTTTTGCACAATACCGGCAATCAGAGGGCGATTCCGAAGCAAACCCCCGGAACTCGTTCTGTCTGAGGCGGGCGAATTAGTTTCATCAGGCACAGTCGAGCTTAATATAATCGCACAGGACAGTACATCCTATGGCCGGGATTTGAAAATTAAAAACTCTCTGGCCGCCCTTATCAGCGAACTTGAAAAGATTACCGGCCTGTCATGGATTCGGTTAATGTATCTATACCCGACAGAAATCTATGACACACTAATCGATACTATCACAAAAAGTGAAAAAATCGTTCACTATCTGGACATCCCAATCCAGCACGTAAATAACACAATCCTAAAAGCCATGCGTCGCCCTGATTCCAAAGACCAGTTAATACGACTGATTGAAAAGCTCCGAAAAGCTATGCCCGATATTATACTGCGGACAACAGTGATAGTCGGCTTCCCCGGCGAGACCGAACATCAGTTCACCGAGCTTCTGGATTTCATCAAATGGGCAAAATTCGATGCACTGGGTTGTTTTAGTTTCTATCCTGAATCCGGGACCGCCGCTGAGAAAATGCCGAACCATGTCTCCGAGAAAATAAAACAGCAGCGCCTCGAAGAGCTGATGCTCACTCAGCAGGAAATCGCCTTTACCAAAAACAAAAACAGAATCGGCAGCCAGCTTACCTGCCTGGTCGATGCCGTTGACAGTGAAAACGAAGGACGGGGACGCTTCTATGGCCAGGCCCCCGATATCGACAGCATCTGTATAATAAAGAAATGTCAAGCCCGGCCCGGTAAATTTATCAATACGAAAGTCATCGGCACAAAAGATTACGATTTGATCGTCGAGCAAATTTAGTCCGTGGTTAAACTGTGTTCATCTAACAAATTCAAGGAATCCTATCGGTATAAGGTAAGTAAGAAGCCTTTAGCCTTATATCTCCAATGATTGAGGTCATCTCCACAAGATTTGTCCAGAAAATCCACCGCTTTTTATTCGACGGTGGTCTCTTCCTCATGGATTGTCGAGATTTCATCAACCAGTTCCACCCTATTGAGAATCCTCCAGGCCGGCGGTGTTAGGTCCTGCATGTGCCAATCACTTTTGCAGTTGTAGCATTTAGGTATATCCGGCCTTCGTGGTCTGCCGCAATTTTGACAGGTTACTAAAGTAATCTTCGGTCGAGTCAGCCGGTAAGCAATATAGGCAATTAAGCCAAAGGTTAGTATCCCCAGCAGCCAAATTCGCCTGGAGTTACGCGACAAACCAATTAGTAGAGCATCTCTCACAACAAGCCAACTAAGAAAACATGCAAACAGAATCGCAGGAATCATAATCAACAGAGCAATCAAGAATGTAATCAAGATACTACCCTGACGGTCTCTTAACAAAGCTACAAAGGAGTTGGGCATAAAGAACAGCGCCCTATGAGTTGAGTTTGCCTCAAAGCTATGAGCTGTGAAGAAAGATGCCAACGTCAAAACTGGAGGGTGAAGGCACTCCAACAGGTACTTCATGATGGTCATCTCAGGGCCCAGAGGGACATCAAATAGAACAGCCTTCGCAGATGGAATGCGTGGAGTATATGGTCCTGTCCCCGAGACACGTACATCATAGGGTACCGCTCTTGTTTGCGTAGTCCTGACTTGTTTACCATCCATATCGAAGACGGCGAGAGACATCGATGTACCCTGACGTGAAACACTTGCAGCTATCATTCCAAAATACTTATATTCTCTTTGGTCCATCGTCGAGACAATCTCGATATCATAGGCCAAAAGATCTTTCGGTTTTCGAGAGCCCCAACCAATGAGTGTTTGAGGACGGGGTAAGACACCAGCATATCTAACGAGTTCCAATTTTTCTGGATCCAGCAAATCAATACGTCCCGACTCATCCAGCACCGGCAAATAATCGCCAGTTTGATACACTACTTGTTCCAATGCACCGAAAGGTCGAGTGAAATATACAGAACAGGCTTTTGATCTATAAACATCAATAATCTCAACAGGACGACGTGTCAGATCCTGTAGCACAGGACCCTTTCGAATAGTCTGGTTCTTAAGGTCAAGTACAAAAAAACATCTATAGTACATATCGTAAACAATCCCTTTACCTATGATTGGAGAATGAAATCTTCCGAGACCTGTGTCTGGAGTAGTCGACATACCTTTAGGGCCAATGTAGAGTATATACCTGCTGTCACTGCTGTTACGGTCGACAAGTAGTCCTTTTATTTTATCAAAATATGGACTCCGAGAAGTACCAAGGTCACCTAAGCGAATGCGTTGGCCGAGTGGCCCTCTGGATTTGAGATAGTCGAGTATACCCAAGGACCTCAAGATGTAATGGACTTCACGGCGACGCGTCGGTAAGGCAAAACTGTCAATACTAGCATTAGCAATTAAGTGGGAAGGGGAGTCTGGATAAAATCTATATGTGAAGAGTGGTAGGCCAGAAGGATTGATTTCGACACCCAGCACTGTTCTCTGCATATTTGCCACAAATACGACATCGCACAAGTAACGTGCCCAGTAACAGGGAATAGAAAGCAAAACCAGAACTATTAATCCCGTGGCGAGAAATGTGATAGGGTTATCTCTAGAGGTTTTAATCAAGCTTAATAAAGAAGCAGCAATAAATAGCAAGGTTATTACAATTAGAGTTAATCCGAAGCCTTTAACAATAATTAGTGAAATAAAGATCATTACTAACGGTAGGGTACACATAGCACCTGTAAATGTCTGGGCTTTACAGGCCACATAAAGACCGAAACAATAGCAAGCAAATCCTGTTAGGAACATCCCTATAAACAAGTAATAAAGGCCATCTGGTAAAAGCGATTCGGGCCACAAAAGAAGACCTGATAGTATGCCACCTGTAATAGCTAATGCCAAGAGGGACATAACAGTCAAAGTAATCAGTATGCCGGTGATAAAACGCATCAGGAAAATCTGACTCCGTTTAACAGGTAAAACCGACAAGAACGCTGAAATCCCATTCTTTCGGTCAAGGTGCGTTTGTGCCACCCCTAAAGAAAAAAAGCAAATACTAATGAGAGCAGGTAGAGAAATAAGAAGAACGATCATTTGTAACAGAAGGTCACGGGGATAAATGAAAGCAAGGGAACCGAGTATAAGAACTATAATCCCTGAGGCAACTAGGGCGGAGACAAAGAATGGCGCATCGTCAACTATCTGTCTTTTAATGAGGATGGATAATACACGCACAGTTCATCCTTTTCTATAAAGCTCTATCTGTAAATAACTCTTCAAACCAGTAGCGTCAGCTCTGGTTGTCACAATAGTAATGAATCGAATAAAGCTATCCTTATAAATCTTTAAAAGGTACTGTCCAGAATTCTCCCGATTGACATAGACATGAAGTCTTACGTTTTCATGATATATCTCCCTAAAATGCTTCGCGAAGTTCGCTATTTCATATTTATTGAACTATAAAATATCTTTTACAAATCAAAAGGTCAAGCATGTTCTCCTTAAATGGTGAAGCCTCATTCGAGCCCAAAATCGTATAATCGTAATTACAAACTTCAAAATATTAGTATTTGACGAGTATTCTATACTTTTGTGATCCAATGATAGCTTTTGGCAGCACTACTGTAATACCCCAGGCCGAGCCAGAGACGATTTATTGTATTGTTGAGAGTTACATTTCTGATTGGGCAGATCATCAGATGAACGTAGATGCTTTCTGTAGTTTTTCTTGTTGTGTTACAATATAGTTGCCAATTACATCGTTTCGCCGTAAGAAATTTTCTCTTTTTTGGAAATATTATTTCTTGTTATGGAATTTCTAAAGGGGTAAACTTCCTTATTATGCTGAATCTTATCCCGAATATTTTAACTTTTGGTCGGCTTGTTTTAACCATTGTCTTTCTGGTTATGCTTTTTTTGGCTCCGCCATATTACGCCGATGGCGAAGTGCCGTTTCCCGGTTTTCTCGACATCGCTTTCATTATCTTTGTTACCGCCGGCCTGACCGATATGGTTGACGGCCTGGCCGCTCGCAGGCTGAACGTCGCCAGCAAGTTCGGCCGAATGATGGACCCGCTGGCGGACAAAATTCTGGTCTGCGGCACTTTTATTTGCTTTGCAATAATCGGTCAGCCGAAGCTTTTCAGCTTAAGCCCGGATGCGTTGTCGGTTATCCATTGGTCGGTAGCGGGTATTTTAATTGCACGAGAAGCTTATGTAACAATACTCCGCCACGTCGCAGAGGCCCGCGGTGTCAACTTCGCCGCGACAGTATCCGGCAAGATTAAAATGTTCCTGCAGTCCTTTGCCATCGGTACAGTGGTTATAAAAATGGCCCATATCCAGACCGCAACGTGGGGATATTGGTTCACCACTATCGCGTATTTAATTATGCTGGTGGCCACGGTTATTTCAGGCTTATTGGCAACCCGGCGAAGTAGTTGGAAAGAAGCATCTCCGGAAAATAAATAATCAGCAACCGGCCATATACTGAGTATCATCGAAATTACGAGGAGCGAAATATGAAACATCAATCATCCAATATTATGAAGCTGGCAATTCTTTGTGCTGGCATTTTTGCTTTGGTAAGTGTGGTTTCCAAAACACAGGCACAGGTTCGAGAAGAATTTATGCCCCCTGCCGGCGATGGAAAGACCTGGAAACTCACCTGGAGTGATGAATTCGACGGGACAAAGATTGATACGTCCAAATGGGAAATCATCGGCGACTCGAAGCGGCGTGACGGCTACTGGGTAAAAGAGGATTCCTATCTGGACGGTAAGGGTAATTTGCTCATCCGCACGAAAAAAGACGGCCAGCGATATACCAGCGGAGCAGTGCGAACCAGGAACAAATTCGAGCATAAGTTCGGATACTGGGTGTGCCGGTGTAAATTTCCCGAACAGGTCGGTCACTGGCCGGCGTTTTGGCTTTATATCGGCAGCGTCGGTAAAGTCGGAAACGAAGGCAGAGACGGCACAGAAATAGACATAATGGAAAAGCCCTGGCTCGAAGATAAGATAACGCAGAACCTGCACTGGGACGGCTATGGCGCCGCCCACAAAAACGCAGGAGGCAAACTCAGTATGATACCTGGTATCAGTAAGGGCTTCCATACGTTCGGCCTGCACTGGAAAGCCGATGAATATGTTTTCTACGTCGATGGCAAAGAAACCTGGCGCACCAGCGCAGGTGGCGTCTCGCAGGTGCCGGAGTATATGAAACTGACCGAAGAAATCGGTGATTGGGGTGGTGATATTAAAAAAGCAAAGCTTCCAGATTACTTCGTGGTCGATTACGTGCGGGTATATGACGAGGTCGAGCAAAGCACAACAATCGGACAGAAAGAGCTGATTCGCAAGGCGGCAAATGTTAAACCTTCGCCGCGGCAGCTTGCCTGGCAGAAAGGTGAGTTCATCGGTTTTATCCATTTTGGCGTTAATACGTTCACCGCCCGCGAATGGGGCACGGGTATGGAAGATCCGAAAATCTTCAATCCGGAGAATCTGGATACTGACCAGTGGTGCCGGATGATGAAGGCGGCCGGGATGAACCAGGCGATTCTTACTGCCAAGCACCACGATGGTTTCTGCCTGTGGCAGACGCGTTATACAAATCACTCGGTGGCTTCGAGCTTGTGGCGCAATGGCAAGGGCGACGTGCTGCGCGATTTGGTTAAATCCTGCAAAAAGTACGGGCTGAAGGTCGGAGTGTATTTGTCTCCTGCAGATTTGTATCAAATCGAAAATCCGGAAGGCCTGTACGGTAATCTGAGCAAATATTCCGAGCGGGTCATACCGAAACCTGTGCCGGGCCGTCCGTTCCGGGACAGGCGAACTTTTAAATATGTCGTTGACGATTACAATGAATATTTCCTTAACCAGTTGTTCGAGCTTCTGACCGAGTACGGGCCAATCCATGAGGTCTGGTTTGACGGAGCACATCCCAAACGCAAAGGCGGGCAGACATACACATATACCCAGTGGTATGAAATGATTCGCGAGCTGGCGCCGCAGGCGGTGATATTCGGTAAAGGGCCGGATTTAAGGTGGTGCGGCAATGAGGCCGGGAATACAAGAGCGGCCGAGTGGAGCGTTATTCCCATAGATGCGCCGGTGGACAAATTTACCTGGCCGGATATGACCGCGCGGGATTTGGGTAGTCTGGATAAACTTCGTGAAGTTCTCAATAAAGGCGGATACCTGCATTGGTACCCTGCCGAGACCGATACATCAATCAGGCATGGCTGGTTCTGGCGAGACGAAAAGCAGCAAGTCAAAACAACAGAGCATATTCTCGATATCTGGTATCGCTCAATCGGCGGCAATACTGTGCTTCTGCTGAACATCCCGCCTAATCGGGATGGGCTTTTTGCAGAGCGCGACTGCAAGGTACTAACAGAAGTCGGGCAAAACCTCCGCGAAACTTTCAAGACCAACCTTGCCGAGGGAGCCACTGCAATCGCCTCAGCCGGACGCGGGATGGGCTTTGAAGAGGCCAATGCTCTCGACGGCGACACTGCGACTTGCTGGATGGGGCCCGACTGGACTACGCAGGCCGAATTAGTAGTTACATTGGATGGAGCAAAGAGATTCAATTGCATAGTGTTCCAGGAACAAATCCGCGATTATGGTCAGCGAATTGCCGAATTTGCCGTTGATGTTTTTATAGACGGTAAATGGCAACAAGTTGCCGAGGGCAAAACGGTCGGCTATAGGCGAATTTGCCGGATACCCAGTGTTACTACGGACAAGGTACGAATCAGGATTTTAGATTCCCGTGTTTGCCCGACTATTTCCGATTTCGGGTTATACTATGGGCCGGGGCTTTGAACGATTATCCGGACAGGCTCTCAGTTCGAATCGATAAAACCGTCCGTAATATCGAGGGGATTTTGGCCTATTTTGTCGAATATTTCTTTTTCCATTTTATAGATTAACGGGTCAACTTTAGCAATGATAGCCGGTCTTTGGGACTGTGATTCATCAAAGAGAGCATTTCTTTTATGACCTTCGGTGAGTCTTTCCTCCAGCGGCACAATTTTATCGTGCATAACTCTCTTGTCCGCATAATAGACCAGCTTTTCTTCCCACGTAATCGGCTTTTCCTTTTCGTCAAGCAAGGCCGTGTATCTGTGTTTTTTAATGGTTAGAGCGAGGGCAGGATACTTTTCCTTTAAGATATCATAAGCGGCCTCTTCGTGAGGAATTTGTTCGTACTTTTTCTGCAACTGGTGCCATTTTTCTTTATCTTCGGCCGTGACGGGGCGTCCAATCCTGCTGTAATCCAGTTCCTTAATATCACAAACTCGTACAATATCGTGCAGTAAACAGGCGCTTTCGACAAGATTGAGGTTTACATTTTCGCCTTTTTCTTTTAGTTTTCGCGCCAGAAAAACCGCTAATTTGGCAACGACCATACTGTGATTTACGATGTGCGGCGGAACGTGATGGGCCTCTATTATGGCCAGGCACTCTTTATGTGTTGGAAGATTGTTTTTATTCATTTTATCAGTTCAGCAATTTTTCCGGATTTCAGCGTCCGGCCAAAGACCATACTTATTCTCGGCGGTTGGCACAAGGATTTTTACTGTTTTGCTCATAAACATTTGTTCGCTACCTCGATGGCAAGAGTAGAAATTGGGTTTGAATTGGCTTTGAATTGGGTTAAATTGGGTTTGTTTTGGGTTAAATTGGGTTTGAATTGGGTTTGAATTGGCTTTGTTTTTTGACACCCCCAGCGGGTCAAATTCTTTGTAATTGCTTGTCGTATCTATATTTATGTTCATTTTATCATTTCTAAAATTGGGTTTGTTTTGCATAATTTGCTTATAAATTCGTACGTAAGAATTCGTAGAATTTATATAGCACAAATTCGAAATCCGAAGTTCGAAATCCGAAACAAATTCAAATATCGAAATATAAAGGTTCAAAACAAACATCGATTCTCGAAGCTGAATACTCGATTACTGTGATCGGCTAAATGTTAAATTGGGCAATCTTGCCCTGTGGGCTGGGCCTGCTGGCGTGCTACGTTAGGTTTCTACCTAACAATTGCGTATTATACCATATTTTAATCGAAAAATCAAGGATATTCGATAAAAATGTCCATGACTTGACACTGTATGCCTGTCGCCCGAATAATGAAATATGCTGGTTATTAATTGTCAGGGCTGGAAATAATCAGTAGTCGATGGCTGTCCATTGCTAAAATCATGGGATGGCTTTTTCAACAGCACCATGCACCCTATTTTTTGTCTTATTGTTAAGATTTTTTCGGTCGGCCACGAGGTAACGGTCGAAGGCGACGACCTAAAAGGATCTCCAGTTTAGCCACGAATTTGTCACTGCCCAGCGGTCGACCCCGGCTGGTACAAAGACGAAGCCGGGCCATCTGCTGCTCATCATCGGCCAAAGTCAATAGGTTGCGCCAGCGTTCCGTATCCATCTGCTTGCGCCACCCAGATATGTCGATTAGATCCGTTGGATCTGTGTAACCGCAGTGTGCAGCAGCACTGCTCCAGGGCCAGCGCCATGCCTTACGACACAAACGGACACGTACAGGGTTTCGCTCTATATACACTAACGCCCGCCAGAAGTGTATTTCGTCCAGAGTACACGAAAAAAATCGGTCCTG
>JACNGQ010000285.1 GCA_014384025.1 Planctomycetota bacterium
CACAAAGTAAGTTTGAGTGACGCAACTTACTTCTTTGTTTAAGGTAACAATAAGAAGGGTAGTTTAATAATTAACTGCCAATTTTTGGTATACCTATCCATCTTGGTGTCCGGAGCATATATTCACGGTAGGCGTTGCCGAATTTCACGCAGCAATAGGATTCTTCTTTCCTCACCTGGTGAAGTATCAGGGAAAAAGTGAGTACGGTGACGACCAAAAATAGCCAGGAAATTGCAGCGATACTCACCCCGAGGTAGACCAATATCATCGAGAGATACCCAGGATGGCGGGAAAGCCGATAAACACCGGATGTGAACGGTTTGTCCGTAGGAGTACTAGCAATAGACTTTGTCGTCAGAACGAGTATCACGAGACCGGCGATAAACAACAACAGTCCTATCCAGAGCCAAGGTGTCCCGACTTGAAATGGCAGAAAGATGGAGTAGAGGGTCGCGACGACCCAGAGTCCGTTGGTGAGAAGCGCCACAATCCTGTCCTGCCCTGGAACATCACCAGTCCTCTCGCTGATATGTCCGGGGATTATGAGTATTGCCAGCCATTGCAAGGGGAAAACAATCATGAACCACCAGGCATTCCACAAACCTATTTCAAAAGCTGGTATGAGGGACACGGGCCACCTCCTTTTTACATCATTCCGGAGGTCAATATATACATTGCAGACTGAGTATAGTCCTCGGTGATTTTATTATCAAGAATCCGATGTTTGAGAACCTTAGAGACCGAGGATATTTTTATAACAGAAAGGGTACTACATGTCTGAGGATATCACAAAACGCCCTTTTATTTATTATTCCAAGTCACTTTATACTTGTATATTACTTCTAAGGCTAGAGAGTGCAATTGAAATCATCAGGGGATATGATAGGCTTACGGGTTCCGGTGAGGTGCACAAAATACTGGGGAGCCAAAAGCTGCCCCGCCAAAAAGAATGCCTGCCGGGTCTCAGGTGGCCCGCTTTAGGAAATTGGGGTGTCTGAAATAGACAGCCCCGCATTGGACACAAGTATGGGCAGAGAAACCGGCTAAACAAGGACCGAGCCCGAATACTGGTTAGGAGATAGTGGATGATTAAAAGCGTAGGTATTGACCTGGCTGGTGTGGGGGAGCATAAAGTACGTTGTCTGGACGAAGAGGCCCAATTATGTGATGGTTTCGGTTTTGAAACAAATCCCGAGGGATTAGCAAAGTTAGAGGAGCGTGTTTTCTGCGATGGTTCCAATCCTGTCATTATTTTTGAGCCTACCGGTTTGGCATGGTTCGTGGTAGCCGTTTATTTACGGGCAAGGCATCCTGATTGCCGCCTGGTAAGAACCCAGGCTCGGAATGTCGTTGCTCTACGTAAGTATCTACGGCGTTCTTCCAAGAGTGACAAGATAGACGCTCTTACCCTGGCCAAGATGCCTTTCGTTGATATCGAGCGGCTGAATGACGTATATCTTCCTCCGGCCAAGATCAATGCTATACTACGGCTGGCTCGCCAACGGCAACGTTTGGAGGGTGATATTGCCGGACGCAAGAAACGGATACTGTCAATCATAGATGGCTATCTTCCTGGAGTACGGCAACCCTTCTCAAATCTGTGGTCACCCCAGGGTAGAGAATTCCTGCGTACTCAACTTAATCCTCTAGCTGTGGTGCGGGCTGGTGAGAAAGCTCTAAACCGCTTTCTGACCCAGGCAAGAGTCAGGGGTAAAAAAGAGGCGAATGAAAGCCACTGGGTATATCGGGCCTGCCAAAATATAGCGACTATTTATGAGATGTCTCGCTCTTCCGGAGCGGTAGATGATGATTTCTTTGCTGATCTTCAGGATGAAATAGCTCGGGAACTAAGGCTGATGGAGGCAGAAGAAGCCGAATCGGATACCATAGCCCAACGGATAGAGATACTGTATCGGGAACTCCATCCTTCGGATAACCTGCGTACCATACCCGGTGTAGGCGAACTAACAGCTCCCGTTTTCCTGGCAGTTGTTGGGGATCCGGCACGCTTTCAGAGCCAGTCAGCTTTTGCCAACTACAATGGGGTAGTCCCGGATTCTAGGCAGTCATCTGACACCGAAGCTAAAGGATTGAGAATGACCAAAGCCGGCCCATCCATTATGAGATGGGCGCTCTACCAGGCAAGTCAGATAGGTCGCCGTTACGATCCTCAATTAGCCTCTATCTACTATCGAGAGATGGTCCATAATGGTAAGAATCACAAACAGGCTATGGGCGCGGTGATGAGTCATATAGGAGCCAGGATACTGGCGGTATTGCAAGAAAATAAGCCCTATGAACTTCGAGATATTCAAGGCAAGCCGATAACCTGGGATGAAGCGAGAAAGCTGGTACTAACGAATTATCAAGTGCCGGAAGATATAAAACAAGCTAGACGTCGGCGCAGGACCGTGGGTAACTCTGCCAAATCACAGAGAAGGCGGAGGGAGATGGTAGCCGACAGGGTACACGAGGCAGCCAAAGCTCCTCAACCTGTTGTGACTACAGCATCTCCCGGATGATAGTTTAATTGAGAGAAACTGAGAGGTCAATAAATTAACATTACTCTTGACAAATATTAGGATATCTTTAATGTTAAATTAGTTGACAGAAGACAATTTTGTCACGTCCACGCTCTAGCAAGTGATAGAACGGACTTCTGTTGCGTACATAACCCAGTAGGGTCGTTTAAACAATCGTTTGAATTGTTTGGGCGACCCTATCTCTCGATTGTAGAGTGCTTACCCCACGTACTCACTTGTGTGGCCACTAACCGACGAAAACCTCAACCTTAGCTGGATCGGCTAGTTGGTTAAGCTCATTGGTGAAGGCTGCCCAGTCGAAGCCTGACTGCCGTCGGTATTGATAATGCAAGCCAACCCTGTTGTCTAGTGTGGACATGGTCTCCAGGCTCAGGCCGCGGAGCCGTTCTTTAAGGAATATGGTTAGCTTTTTCTCAAGTGGGGGGAAAGAGGGTTGGTCAACGGAAATCATCAGATGTCCCCTTCCAAACAGAGTAATCCGGTTACGGGTTAACCACTGAATTCCTAGGGCGATGAAGACAACCACGAACAGCAGAACAGTTATCAAGAAGTTATTGGTGGCAGCACCGATTGAAGAAGCGATCAGCAGAAGGAGAAACCCTATCTCTGCCGGGTCTTTCACTGGCGTGCGGAAACGGACAAAGGAGAGCGCGCCCAGAAGCCCCAGGGAGAGCGGGATAGAGACTTGGATACCTAAAAATAGCGCCGTGATGGCCGGTCCCCCAATGATAAACATGCGATGTACCCCAGCCCCGATGTGCCTTGAACCATAAAAGAATTGGTACATAAGGTAGCATATTATTGAGGCCAACAATGAGAAGCCAACAGCAACAATACCTTCAACAAGGCTTACCGGGGATTGCAGACCTCCAATGAATTCAAAAAATTCTTCCCACATAGTCATTCCTCCTTTTAAGTTTCAGCTATTCTTCCTGAGGGCCACAAGCGTGCCATGGTACCCGGCTCCGACAGGTGTGAATCCAGGCAAGACGAATATTTGGAAAAACGGCTCCAGTCTATATCCAGCAAACTCATTCGCCGTAGTGTTACCGGTAGCTCCACTTCGTGCCCCTTAACTTCAATAACACCACCAGCTAACTTCAGTTCTCTTTCTCCGTAGCCCAGCGATCGCTTTACAATGGTCGACCGTATGTTACAGTCAAGGTTTACTCGCATACCGGTTAGAAGCTCGGTGAAGCGGTAGCGCCAGTACGATATTACAATTATGGGGTGGAGTGGCATTTTCGGGTAATGACCAAAGCTCGCTATGGTATCCATAAGCGTGACCCCGGGGATTATCCCCTTGAACAGATTAATCGGCTTAAGGCGGTCTACCGGCACCGGTAATTTTTGACGCTTCTTGCTGCCGGCAAAACCCTCTCTTGATTTAAGCTCCAGAAACACGGGGACAGTTTCCCGATAATCATCGAGCCGGTGATACCAGCGGATCCGTACTTTGTTCTTGCGGAAATCACCAGATGACGACTTTAAATGCTCGTCGAGGTCCTCGGTATCAAAATAGAGGCTGTTAATCTGCTCTTTCGGGTATTCACTATCCAGGCGGCAAAACTGCCGCAGCAATGCATAGGCAAAGTCAATATTCCTGGGTAGTACGAAGAACTTGCGCTCAAATCTTTGCGCTAGCCCAGCAGCACCGTCTATCGTCGTATGAATATGTACGCCAGCTAACAACCTCATTTCCTGTCCTCATATTAACTTACTTATTAGGCGGAGGCTTACGTTGTTGCTGCTCTCCCCTGCCAATCATCCCCATGCCACCGCCATTGCCACTCCCATCTCCCGCACTTGGCCGTTTTCCTTCAAGCTGTTGTCTGGCAGCTTCACTCCGCTCAACTACGAAGGTTTTCAAGCCTAAAGGAGTCGGCATGCGGTGTTCCGCGCTACCCAGATTCACATCTTCGGTGAGGTTATGCTCGAAATCCTCGATAGAAAAGAACTTGAGGTCCTCCTGCTCCACGTATGGACGTATCAAACCGGCGAGTTCATCTATGCGAGGCTCCATTGCCTCAAGTGAGAAAGGACCCGCTAGGAGCTCTTCAAGGTATTCGTGATAGGTATCCAAGTAGGGCTGATGGGACAACAGCCGATGGACAAGGGGGTGATTGGCCACAGACATTGCCGTGGGCTCGTCGATGTAGAAATTGATGAGGCCCTCACGGCCAATGCCCAGGTCAAAGGTACCGAACGCCATATTGAGATCCCAGGGAATGATGGTGAATTTACCGTCAACTTCGTACAGGTAATAGTTATGGCCGGATCCGATGTAGTTGTCTAAATGCACGATGAGTGTCGAAACCGCTAAAAATCGTAGCACCTCATCGACATCCAGCACCTTCTCAATCTCTTCCGGGAAGGTTTCATCAGGTTCGTTGTTGAGAATATCAAGGAAACGAAACAGTGCTGAATGGTCAGGATTGTTCTCATTTGTCTTTAGACCCATTAGCTCTATCAAATTACCGCTTTGACTTCCTGGCACGCCTTCCGGTGGCATCATACCTTTCGCAGGAAGCCCAAGTGCTTCCTGAAGTGATTCCTCAGAAATACCGAGTTGCTCCGCCACAGCCACTAAGTCTGGTAGTCCCTGGCTCGGCTCACCCAATACGTCACGCAGTTGCTGCTTAGTCACACCAAGCTTCGCCGCCGCAATTGCCAAATCCATTAGTGGTGGCATACTTGGCGGAGGCATGCCCGGGGCTTGCATACTACGCAGCTCAGGGGGTGGAGACTCCTGTGACTCCGATGCTTGCTGTCCGACAGCTTGCATGATTTCCCTCAACTTGCCGCCACCCAGATTAACATCTAGTCCTTTGTCAAGGCTCTCCTGTCTGGTAGTCAACCTTCTGTCTCCTTGCTCCTCCAAATCCTTCTCTGTCCAGTTCAAAGGGCCTGCCGACATTTCGGGTTTATACAGGTTGCCGTCATCATTGGCGAAATGCCGCCTGAGGAATGTCTTGTCAATCTGCTCCACCATCGTGTATAAACCCAGGTGGGTATCATTCACCCATAAGTCAACGAAGGAAGTACGTGGAGTGGGGATATCCATTTGTTCAAAAAGCTCGTAAGCAAGGCGCTCTCGGATAAGTGTCGGGTCGCTCCAGCCGTTATTAAGATTTACTTTCTTCAAGCCACGGAAGCCGCGAGCCCTATTCAGCAGATTGAAGTCCACCTTAAGGCTAAACCTCGGGCTCCCTGATTGAGCAGTGGACCTAAGCGAAGAATTGCCCTTTGGCCTAACTCCTACATCCGGCACCAGTTCGCCGTCAAACCAGAAATCTGCTCTGACATATTCCTCTGCCAGTGAATTGTTCTGGCAGGAAGTCCAATCCTGCTCTTTCATAACAATGCGTACAGTGGCAACACGGTCATCGTAAAACGGTCCCGAATCCTCTTCTGCTTGCCCGGATATCTGGCCGCCGCATCCTATCAGTGGGACAGTAAGTCCAATAAGGCTAAGGATTGTCAGGATTCTCGCTATGTTTCTTTTCATATCTGTGTAATTCATAATCCCACTGCTGTTCATCTTTAGCTTATAGTAGACAGAAAATCATGAAACAGTGTCTGTAGTCATCAACCTGGGCTTCTTGCTATGATTTCCTTCACTAATTGAAATGACATTTGTCATAGATAATTGCATCAATACATGACTGGAGTTACATGCAATAAGAACGCTCATGGACTATAATGATGCTATGAAGAGAACGCCGCCCGGTTCGGACGTGGTACGTCTAATCCGCTTTGCCGCCATTCTCTGGATTGGTTATCTAATTGTGTTAGCCCTCATCAGCCAATCATTTCCAGCACCGCAACGCGCTAATCTTCTGTATTATGTTCTGCTTGGGTGTATCGCTCTTCTTTGTCTTGGTTTGGCCTATTGGCCGTGGATACAAAAACGGCTCAGGCAGGCGTTCGTTCCGGTGATAGTTGTCGTCATTACTATCATGCCGGTGATTGCCAATTGGCTAATGACTCGCCTTTCCCCTTTTAGCCCGCCGTTTCCCCCGGAAGGCCCGGTACTGGGGCTGTTACCTTTCTTGTTCATCGCTCTTCTGCTGGTTGCCTGGCAATATAGATGGCAGTATATACTGCTCATTATCCTGGGGACTACGGGCTTAAATCTGGGCGTAATCTGGTCTTTTGCGGAGCCGGGCACCCCGCCTTTTCAAGGAGGCCTTGTTATCACTTTGATTCAGAGCATCATCTTTCTTGCGGTAGGCTTTTCTATCAGCTATCTTATGAGCAGATTGAGAGGACAACAGCAATCCCTGGAGGAAGCCAATATCCGACTGACCCACTATGCCAGCACGCTGGTGCATCTCACCACGAGCCGGGAGCGAAACCGGCTAGCATGGGAACTGCATGATACCCTGGCGCACACGCTCAGTGGTTTATCCGTCCAGTTGGAAACAGTAAAGGCATACTGGGATGTTGACCAACAGACGGCACGCTCAATATTGGAAAAATCTTTAGTAGCGACCCATTCAGGACTGGAGGAGACCCGCCGGGCGTTGAAAGCACTACGTGCCAGCCCTCTAGATGACTTAGGACTGGCGATGGCGACACGTAACATGGTTGAGGAAACAGCGGCGCGTGCTAATCTGACCCTGGACTTGTCGATAATGGATAAGGTGCCGACTTTATCACCTGATGTGGAGCAGTGTGTCTATCGGGTGGCACAAGAGGCGGTCACAAACGTGGTGAAGCACGCTAATGCGAAAAATTTAACGGTCAAGTTAGAATTTATAGAGGGAAAAGTAACGCTTATTGTGGGTGATGATGGTGTTGGATTTGGCATAGAAAAAAGCAGCAAAACAAGCCATTTCGGGTTGACAGGGATGCGGGAACGGGCCCAGTTACTCGGTGGTGAATTTGATGTCATAAGTGAACCAGGATATGGAACAACAATACAGTTGACTATATAATCAGGTGACGCAACTATGAAAGTAATTATCTGCGATGACCAGGCAATCGTTCGGGATGGTCTGGAAATGTTACTTAAATTAGAACCGGACATCGACATTGTTGGAACCGCTGAAGATGGAGCCGCCGCTGTCGATATGGTGGCAGAAAAAACACCAGACCTAGTCTTAATGGACTTAAAGATGCCGATCATGAACGGTGTTGAAGCGACTCGCCAAATACGAGCGAAATACCCGGAGGTTAAAGTCCTTGTGCTGACCACCTACGACGATGACGAATGGGTGTTTGATGCTATACAAGCGGGAGCGTCGGGTTACCTGTTAAAGGATACGCCTCGTGACGAAGTCGTCAAGGCAATCAGGGGAACAGTAACCGGCAAAACGTACGTGGATCCCTCTGTAGCAGGGAAAGTACTGCGTCAGGCTTCTAGTCACCAAATCCAGCCAGCCTCATTAATTACTGGCAAACTAACTGATCGAGAAATAGAGGTATTACGGTTACTGGCAAAGGGCTTAAGTAACGCGGATATCGCGGACCGGCTATTTCTATCAGAGGGTACGGTTCGGAATCATGTCAGTGCTATTATGGCAAAGCTAGGTGTGCCTGACCGCACCCAAGCAGCTGTCATCGCCATTCAACACGGACTGAGTGACAGTTGAGCAAGACTATTCAGAAGAGTATATCACTCTCAAGTCAGAGTAACCGATAGAATAATCCTAGGAGCAAGAGACAGATTACCTATTACTAGCCATGTTAATATTTTGGTTATTCTAAGTCACATCTCCTATAATGTTACTCTGGCTAACAATCTGAGTAAATGTGACAGAATGGACATTTGTTCCACGGGGATGACAGAACGAGCTTTTGTTGCCCAAACTCTACATCATGGACCTTCGTTCAACTGCGTTGCAAGACGAAGGGCAAGAATAGCACAATCTTTCATGTCTTCACCACTTGTATTCCCATTAACCTGGCACCATTTTCGGTTTTCATTGAAATTGTTGCCGGTTCGGTGAAGAGGCACTGTTTCTCTTTGAGGACCACTGCCTCTGAGTTTACTGACAATCTTGCCTCGCCATCCAGGACATAGAATATAACGTGTTCTGCCATCTCGCAGGGGGGAATCCTCCCGCCCGGTGGTAGCTCTATGACCCTGGTTTTAAACTCCTTGGCCTGGTAAAAGACATTCTTTTCTCTCTCCTCGTAAGGGTGTGCCGTCATCTCATCCAGGTCAAACACCTTCATTCTTCTACCCCCTTGAAATACCAATTTGCCTGTTGTCAGTCCACTCAATGAGTTTTTCTATAAAGATACCCATAAGAGCAACAAAGATAATAGTTAGTATAAGCCTCGCTGCCATGAACTCGATGCCCAGAAACTGAAGCTCGACCAGCTCCTGCGGAATCTTGATGCATGCCCAGGCGGATAGGAAGATAACAATGTTAGAGATACTGGCGCCTTTGCTTCGCAAAGCCACGGCAAGCGGAAAGGCAACGTAGAGCGGGCCTGTCGGCAGAGTGCCGAAAAAGACGGCGAGCAGGAACACCCGGAGTGGCAGACTCCAACGATAAATCCGAGGCAGCCACGGCCGTGGTGCCGGGCATGGTTATTTCCGCCGCTGCGGTGTGGTTGGATATTACCGGCGAGCATGCGAGGACGGTCATACCAATCACCAGAATCGCAGCAAGGTCTGCCGCTATTGCCATGATAGCCCTTGTCATTTTCATTCTTTTATCGTTCAGAAGCGTACTTCCTCCAAAAGCCGGCTACGCCTACCATAGTCTCATATCTCTCCTTCCAGTCAATTCTCGAAGCCAAACCCCCTCTTTATTAGTTGAACACCAGTCGCTGTTGGAGCCGGCACTTAACCCAACCAGCGGGCAGTTCTACA
Source organism: Planctomycetota bacterium (assembly GCA_014384025.1). Lineage (GTDB taxonomy): Bacteria > Planctomycetota > Phycisphaerae > Sedimentisphaerales > Anaerobacaceae > NIOZ-UU13. The sequence goes on from JACNGQ010000285.1 coordinate 9,373, forward strand.
CAAAGATAAAAATACTACGAGAAACTAATGGATACTGTCACCGCTACTTGCTGTCCTTCCATACCGGGCATCATGCCCGGGTTTTGGCCGAACTGCATCATCCCTCCCATGAGCGATCCCATCATCTGCTGGAAATAGGGCTCAATAGTACGGGTCATCATGGAACCCACCGGGTCGGGAGAACGAACAACCGCCTATTCCTTCACCGCGCCCAGTATCTGTGGCATAGCCTGAGAGATCACCTGCTGGGCAGCCAGATGAGCTGTCTCGTAACCACTCCCCTGCACGGCCCGGGCAGCTTCCGCCTGTCCCTTCTGCCAGGTGGATAAAAGGTCAGTAAGTGGCTTGACGGTTTCACTGAACATCCTTAAACCCATTAAGGGAACGCTCATGCCGGCCATGAATATTTTCCGGTCCCTTATGTTGCCGTCGAAGATTTCGGCAACATCGCCCTCTAGCCACTCGGGCAGCACTGACTCTTTCTCTTTACGGATGGCAAGTGTGTTATCTTTTGTTGGCGATGAAGAAAGTTCCTTACCCGCTTTCACTCTTTTCCGGATACGCTGTCGAACCAAGGAAGCAGAAGGGAATTGAGTAAAGGTGGCATACCGAAGAAAATACTTGTCGTTGATGATGATGTGGCGACTCTGAAATTCGTCCGGG
>JACNGQ010000286.1 GCA_014384025.1 Planctomycetota bacterium
ATACTGGAAATCAAAACAAAAAGCTGCATGATCGCCAGAAAAAAATCTCGCACACAGTATTCCCTGAAAAAGCAGATTAATATTGACACAGAACATAATATTAAAAAATATCAAAGAACGATAATATGTTTTTCGAATTCCCTGTTCCAACAAAGCCAATATACTAATTAAAATTGCTATTAGAACTGTTATTATATAAAAAATCAAGGTTTAGAACAACAAAAAAACGTTTTTTTTGCGTTTTTCAGTACTGATAGTGAGGTTTTTGTAGGATTAATTGCCAAGGTCTTATAATAATGGCTTTTTTCTGTCATTGTAAAAATATTTCCATAAATAGAACTTTACGTTTGGTTTATGATATAATCAGAAAAACAGCTCAATTACTCAGGACATTTCCGTCAGAAAGATGACATAATTTCATTCTTGATTGCTTCTGCGAATGAGCGAAGATTACCTGAGAGATTACTGCTGAAGGATTTTCGTCCGCATTCAATATACAATGTTCCGCATACATACGTAAATAAGGCAAGGTGTCCAGCGATTGATACGCATACGCTGATAATAACGAGCAGATTCTTGAGTGGATACGAATAATGGACGAGGTTGGAATCGAAAAAGCAATCATATTAACGGGAGAAAGGGGCAAGGCGTTTGATGCCATCTATGAAAGATATTCCCGGTACCCTGATCGTATCGAGGTATGGTGCGGACTTGACTATACGGGATATGACAAGCCGGGTTTCGGAGTCGCGGCGGTAAGAGAACTGGAACGATGTTACAAGCTCGGCGCTCGCGGTGTCGGTGAATTGAGTGACAAGGGTAAAGGATTATTTTACAGCAAGCCGACGAAAGCATGGGGGATGCATTTGGATGATGCCCGCATGGACCCGCGGTTGGAAAAATGTGCAGAACTGGAAATGCCGGTGAATATTCACGTAGCCGATCCTCGCCGGATGTACGAGCCGATGGACGCCAGTAATGATGGCTTAATGAATGCCTATAAATGGAGGCTTGACAATCAGCCGGGCATCGTAGGTCACGAAGGTATGGTGGAAATACTTGACAGAGCAGTCAAGTGACATCCCAGGACAATTTTCTTAGACTGTCACTTTGCGAATTGTTCTGATGATCTGGACCGGCTTGTTTATGCAACGGACATGAGATTCGGAGCAGAGATGTACCAACATACGTTTAGAATTCTTGAATCTGCAGATTAGCACTTTTATGCGTGGAAACGCACCAGCTATCATTGGCCCTTATACGGGCTGGATTTGAGCGACAGAGTCCTCAGGAAAGTATATAGAGAAAATTCTCTGAAGCTTATCAGGAACAAAAAGCTCGGTTCTTTGATTCCGGAGACAAAAAAGGCGAGCCCTTAAGAAGCCGTATCGTTAGGCCTAAAGTGCTGGGTTAATTTGCATTCGAACAAATGAGATACCTGACTTCGCTCGCAAATTCATCCAGTAGCTGCTACAAAACATTAGTTCAGCAAGCAGCTTTATTCTTTTAATGCATTTATGCAATCCGGACAAAGCAGGTCACCAGAATCCACCATAACCAACTGCTGTTGAGAAGAATTATTTTTGCCGCATCCGTCGCAGCTTCCATTATTTCCCGATACAGAACGAATTTCTATTGGAGCTGTTTGAGGAGCGAAATCAGGCACCTTATCCGGCTGTTTTCCAAAGATAGATCCTTTTTGTCTGGATTCGGCTTTTCGTCTGGCTTTCATTTCATCTTTCAACCTCTGCTCGGCCTCTGCTCTTGCCGCCGCCTCGGCTTTCCTTTGTTCTTTGGCCTTTTCCAGAGCCTTGATATATCCTCTCCTCTCGGCTCTTGCCTTCTCCTTGGACGCAGCCTTTTCTTCGGCTCTGGCTATTTTCGAAGCTCTTTCGGTGGTTATTTCCTTCAACTGAGCTTGCAAAGCTGTCTTTTTCTGGACTTCAGATTCGGTTTCGGCTTCAGCTCTGCATCTTGCTTCAATCTCAGCTTGTAATTTTACATCGACCTCGGACCTGGCATGAGCCTCCAGTTCAAATCTTCTTTCCGCTTCGGCTCTTGCCTGAGTTTCAGCCTCCAGAATTTTTTCTGTCTGCTCTATTGTCTGAGCATAAGATCTGGCCCTTTCTTCAGCCTCAGCTCTGGCCTGACTTTCAGACCTAGCCCTGGCATCTGACTCAAGCCTTGCCCTTTCCTCAGCATCAGCCATCGCCTGTAACTGGCCGCAAATCTTCGCCTTTTCTTCCATTTCAATTCTGGCTTTTTGTTCGGCTTTGTCTCTTGCCTGTGCTTCAGAAGCGGCTCTTTGATCCGCTTCAGCTTTGGCTTTTTCCATAACCTGGGCTGTTGTCTGGGCTTTGATTCTTTCCTGCGCTTCGACGGCGGCCTTTTCTTCGGCTTTTCGTCTTTCCTGAATTTCGGCTTCCAACCTTTCCTCGAGTTCGTCCCTTGCCTGAACCTCCAATTCAAGTTTTCTTTCCTTTTCAACTCTTAAATGAATTTCCCCCTTAAGCTTCCTCTCTGTTTCTGCTTTTTCCTCGGCATAAGTTCTGGTTTTTTCCTCGGCATCAGAGCGTGCTTGTCTTTCCACTATAGCTGTAGTTTCCGCTTCGAGCCTTGCCTGCTCCTCGGCCTCAGCTTTGGCCTGCAAGTGGCCACAGAACCTTGCCTTTTCCTCCAACTCTGCTTTAGCTTCCTGTACAGCTTTTTCTTTTGCTTGTACTTCGGCTTTTGCCTGTGCTTCGGCCTGGACTTTAGCCTTTTCGTTAGCCTGGGCAGTTGCCTGGGCCCTGGCCCTTTCCTGTGCTTCGACTTCCGCCTTGTCCTGTGCCCTTAGTCTTGCCTGGATTTCAGCTTCCAGTTTTTCCTGTAGCTGTGCCCTGGCCTGCAATTCGGCCTGAAGATTATTTTGTAACTGAGCTATCGTCTGGGCATAAGAGTGCGCCTGGGCCTCAGCTTCAGCACGGACTTGTTTTTCTTCTTCGATCTTATTTTGTGAGTCAATCCTTGCTTTAATTTCCGTTTCAATCCTGACCTGCAGCTCACCACAAATCCTTGCCTTTTCTTCAAGCTCTGCTTTTGCCTGCTGCTGAGTCTGGGCTCTTACCTGGGCTTCCTCTCTGGCCTGAGCCTGAGCCTCATTTTTGGCTTTTTCGAGTGCATCAGCTCTTGTTTGTGCTCTGGCCCTTTCCTGCGTTTCGGCTGCAAGCTTTTCCTGAATTCTTTGCCTTGCCTGGATTTCGGCCTCCAGCTTTTCATCTGCATGGGCCCTTGCTTTTGCTTCTGCCTCTCTCTGCTCCTCGGCTTTAGCGGCAGTTTTTAGATAACCGTCTTTTTCAGCTTTTGCCTTTGCTTTGGCGGCAGCCTTTTCCTGGGCTTTGGCTATTCTGTTGGCTCTGGCGCTAGCTAAAGATTTTATTTCTGCTTCAATATCAGCTCTTTTTTGTGATTCCGCTTTAGCAAGGTCTTCGGCTCTTTGCTTTGCTTGTGTCTGGGCTTTTAGCTTTTCCTGCGCTTCGAGCACAGCCTGCATCTGGGCTTGAAGTTTGATTTCTATCTCATGAATTTTTTCGGCATAAAAATCAGCTTTTTCCTCGGCTTCAGCTCGGGCTTGTTTTTCAGCCCTGATATTTTCCTCAGCCTGAGCTCTGGCATTTTCTTCAGCTTCAATCTTAGCCTTCAACTGGCCGCAGATTCTTTCCTTTTCTTTCAACTCGGCTTGTAGCTGCTGCTGGGCTTTAGCTCTGTTTTGAGATTCTTCTTTAGCAAGAGCTTCGGCCTGGTTTTTGGCTTTTTCCAGAGTTTCGGCTTTGGCCTGGGCTTTTGCCCTTTCCTGTGCTTCAGCTTCCGCTTTTTCCTGGGCTATTTGTCTTGCGCGGATTTCAGCTTTTAACTGCCCCTCCGTCTCGGCCCGTGTTTTAGACTCGGCCTTTCTTTGCTCTTCGACTTTTGCTATTTCCTGATTGTGTCCCTTAAGTTTCTGCTCAGCTTCTTTCAATATCTTACTGAGCGAATCGACTTGCTGCTGGGCTTTACTTGCGGCTCTGGCTTCACTTGCTGCTTGTTCCTCTGCCTTTGTTGCAGCCTCAATGTATGCTTTAGCCTGCTCCTGAGCTTTGGATTTCGCTTCTTTATCCGCCCTGGCCTGCGCCTCTGCTTTGTCCCTGCCTTCGGTTACTGCTCTTAACTTTGCAGTCACCTCTTCTAATTCGTCCTCCAAGGCTTCTCTTTCGGCTCTTGCCTGGGCTTCAAACTCAGCATTTACTTCGGCCTGAGCTTTGGCTTTTGCTTTGGCCTGGGCCTTTTCCTTTCGTTTCTGTTCTGACTTTTCTTTTTTTTCAGCTTTTGCCTTTGCCTTTGCCTTATTCTTATTAAAGCAAGGAATTAACATATGGTGAGGCCAGTGCTTTTCTCCGCATATGTGACATGTTGGTACGAATTTCTCTTTTTCTTCAGTGCCAACCATTTTTTCCGTCATTTTCGAGCCTCCTTCCTCTTTCTGCTCGTCCATACTGCTATCTATCATATTGACAATATCAAAACCACAGATTAATTTTTCAGACCACCAATTAATAACCCTGTTCCGGAGAGTTACGTTCGCGTTTAAGGCTCGGTTTTTCAAGGCCGAACGTTGACACGAAAGTAACGGATTTTAGTACACAATCGGCAAGTTGCCAAGTTAAAAACTTATACAAAACAGGTCAAAACTCACAAAATTTGAAAAAATCCGGCTGCATGACTATGTTTATTTTGCAATCGGCCAAGATTTGGCAAAGCGAAGAAGAGATAAAAGTCCACAAATCTTTACAATTAACAGCTTTACAAAACTTCACTTCTGTTTTGTTAAAATGGATAAATAATCTGCAATGTTTGTATAAATATTTGCAAGCTCCTGCAGAAAGCTAAAGAATTAGATTTTAAGGATGTATTTTTTAGCAGGATGTTTAGAATAACAACTCTCATTGAGCAAACATGTGCTGCCACTTGTTTTATACCTATCAAAGTCTATAATGCCTCTAAACACTATGTATGAGAAAAATTAAGCTATATTTATTCGTAGGAAGACAATGATTATGAGAAAAATTCACAACCCTATCTATCTGCCGGTTTATGCCACTATTATAATCGCAATAATTCTGCATCCGAGCTATGGAAGCCAGAGTTCCAATAAGCCTGTTCGTGAAAAGATGAGCTACCTTGATAATGGTAATATTCTTGTGGGCATAAACCTTGACCTCGGCGGTTCGATTACGTATCTGGCCGATGCAAAAGAAAAGATTAATATTATCAATAATCATGACTGGGGACGGCAAATTCAAATGTCTTTTTACTCCGGGCCCAATCCCTTTACACCGAACGGTAAACAACCTTCAAAAACATGGGCAGGTCTGGGTTGGAATCCTATTCAGTCCGGTGATTGTGCAGGGAATCGATCTGGTGTAGCTGAGCACCATAACGACGGAAAAATACTCTATGTCAAATGTGTTCCCATGCAATGGCCGTTAGATAATGAGCCGGGGGAGTGTACCTTTGAAACATGGATTCGATTAGACGAAAATACTGTGCTGGTGCGAAGCCGTATTAACAACAAACGCTCAGATAAAACACAATACTCCGGACGCGGCCAGGAACTTCCTGCAGTTTACACCAACGGGCCGTGGTATCGTTTGATGAGTTATACGGGAGAGAGGCCATTTACAGGTGACAAACTCTCCCGCTTTAGAAAAACATGGACAAGCTTTGAGGATGTTGACGGCGATCCATGGGAGAATTGGTTAGCCACGGAGAACTGGGCGGCTCTTGTCGATGATGATAACCGGGGGCTCGGTGTCTTTAAGCCGAACACGTATTCATTCAAAGGAGGTTTTTTCGGTGAGCCGGGTAAAGGTGGAAGCAAAGATGCACCGACGGGGTATATCTCGCCTATTCAGGCTGAAATTCTCGACCACAATATTCAGTACGAATACAAGTACAGACTTATCCTTGGCACACTGGATGAGATACGTCGGTATGTTTATGAACATTCTGCGGAAAAATCTTTGCCGGATTATCGCTTTGAGAAGGACAGGCAACACTGGGTCTATCGCAATGCCGTCGATACCGGCTGGCCGATAGAGGAAAAATTGCACGTCAAGCTTGAAAGAAACGACCCACAGTTAATTGGCCCGACCGGATTATGGCTTGCAAAAGATGTGCCGAGAATCTTTATCCACGCCGCCTGCCGCACACATGATACTAATGCAAGACTATACTGGAAAACACGTGAGGAAAATAGTTTTACAAATACAAAAAGCGTATCTTTTAATCTTCGCCCCGACGGGCAATATCATATTTACGGAATCGACTTAAGCTCTTGTCAGCTTTATAAAGGAGCTATTACAGGCCTTCGCCTGGATCCGGTAGCAACAGGTAAAGAGGGTGATTATATAGAGATAAAATCTATTGCATGGAATAAGATGTAAAAAAACTACGAGATATTTTCTATGAATATATAGTGACATGATATTTAAAAATAGAAAGAGGAAGTTACTACCGATAAGGTCTGATGGTGGTTTAACATCATTCGCATAATATGCTGGAAAAGAATGAGCGACCTCGATAAAATAGCAAGCCGAAACCAAGATAACAGATAGAAATACTCTGATAAAAAAAAACGTTTTTTTGACCTGCAAAGATGCAGATAATAAAAGGGGTGTGTAAGATGAAAAATACTAAACCAATCAAAATCACGGCGTTTGTGCTTTTGTTCTGTTTGTGTATGAACGGGCAGGGTGCTGAGAACAATAATATTCTCTGGCAGATTGGTAAAGAAGACAATAATACTGTCGAGTTCGCATTAGGTCCGGACAGGAGCAATCTATATTCAGGGACGTTTCCTCATGACGTACTGTTCGTGGCGGGGCAATCCGATGCAAAGAAGGACTGGCCTTACATACAGCCGGGTCCGACGGATTCGTGGGCGGGCAGTAATAGCCATACTTTTACGATTCTATTCGGCCTGCAAGCTGCTCCTTTAGCCGGTGAATGTAAACTTGTGCTGGACTTTGTAGATACACACAGTGCCAGTCCTCCTAAATTGCAAATCAAAATCAATGATGAGTCTTTTATCCGTAAAGTACCACGCGGAGCCGGTGACGCCTCGGCCCATGGTCAGATTGAGAAAGGACGTGAGTATCAACTTGTTATTGATTTTCCAGTGCGTACGTTTAAGATGGGCAATAACGAGATTAGTATCAAATCATTAGAGGGTAGTTGGGTACTTTACGACCATGTAACTCTCAGAACACCGAAAAGTATCCAAACAGAGTCACTCAAACCTTCTACCAGGCTTCTGGATGTCTATAGTGAACCTTTCTTAATCAAGAAGAAAGGGGGCAAACTGTATCAGCCTGTTCTTGCATCCGTTATACATATTGGCGAGGCCGTCGAGGCAACAGTTGCCGTCAAGGGTTCGGAATCAGCCGGGCAAACACTTGAGCCGGGCTTTAAGGTCATCGAAGGATTTGCACCTGCTGTGGACAGGCCAACTTCAATTGAAGTTGATGTAAAGGTGGCGGGTAAATCTATCGGAAAGCAAAACATAACCATAAAGCCTGTCCGCAAGTGGGAGATTTATTTGCTGCATCATTCGCACGTCGATATCGGTTACACGCACGTGCAGACCGAAGTTGTACGCAAGCACTGGGAATATTTTAAGCAGGTCATTGAATTAGCCCGCGAGTCTGCGGATTATCCGGAAGGAGCGCGTTTCAAATGGAACGTCGAAGTGCTTTGGGCGGTGGACAGTTATCTGAAACAAGCCACACCAAATGAGCAAGAAGCCTTCATCGATGCGGTCAAAAAGGGCTGGATTGGTCTTGACGCCTTATACGGCAATGAATTGACAGCTTTATGCCGTTCGGAGGAGCTAATTCGTCTGGTGGATTATGCACAGAAGCTACGGCAGCGCTATGACTTGACGATTAACTCAGCGATGATTACGGATGTGCCCGGCTATACATGGGGTATTGTTCCTGTCCTGGCCCAGAGCGGAGTGAAGTATTTTTCGGTTGGGCCCAACCGCGGGCATAGAATCGGTTATACGTTATCGACCTGGGGCGATAAGCCTTTCTACTGGGAGTCACCTTCCGGCAAAGAAGATATTCTCTGCTGGGTGGCGGGTGAGGGATATTCCTTTTTTCACAGCGGTCGTCTCGATTCCAGCAAACTTTTCGGCTATCTGAAACGGCTCGGTGACTCGGAGTATCCTTATGATATGGTCCAGCTTCGCTATTCGATTGGCGGTGATAACGGCCCGCCCGATCCAAAGCTAAGCGAATATGTTAAAGACTGGAATGAAAAGTACGCCTATCCCAAGTTAGTTGTGGCGACTACGAGTGAGATGTTCGATGAGTTCGAACGCCGCTATAGCAAGAAGGTGCCAAAGGCCCGTGGAGATTTCACTCCATACTGGGAAGATGGGGCAGGCTCATCGGCACGAGAGACTTCGATTAACCGGGATGCCGCCGAGCGTTTAGTGCAGGCCGAGACGTTATGGGCGATGCTCAATCCGGCGGGTTATCCTGCTGATAAGTTCTACGATGCATGGCGTGATGTGATACTTTACGACGAGCACACATGGGGCGCTCACTGCAGTATAAGCCAGCCTGACAGTGATTTCACCAGGGCACAATGGAAAATCAAACAGGCCTTCGCAATCGATGCCGAGGATAAGTCTCACAAGCTTTTGAACGACTCATTAGCGGGGCATAGAAAAGAGGCAATAAAAGTTACTGCAGTAGATGTTTTCAATACATCCTCATGGGTGAGAACGGACTTAGTTGTGCTATCGAAAGATATGATATCGGCCGATGAACTTGTCAAGAGGCCTGACGGTAAATTCGCTAAGTCGCAAAGGCTTTCAACAGGAGAATTAGCGTTTCTTGCTCAGGACATACCACCTTTTTCCGCCAAACGCTTCACCATACAGTCCGGCAAGGTTCGCAGGTCAGGCAATGCCAAAGCAGAAGGCACTGAGCTGAGTAACAGAAGAATTATTTTGAAAGTCGATGAAACAACCGGTGCCATTGGCAGTTTCAAGCTGAAGGGGAATAATATCGAGCTTGTGAACCGTGAGAACGGGTTGGGGCTAAACGATTATTTCTACGTGGCCGGAAGAGAGCCAAGTGATCCGAAGCGTAATGGGCCAGTTAAAGTTCGTGTAAAGGAGCAGGGGCCTTTGGTTGCCTCGCTGCTGATTGAATCCGATGCTCCGGGCTGTAATAAGCTCTCTCGCGAGGTGCGCATCATCGACGGCATCAACCGTGTGGATATCATCAACATTATAGATAAAAAGAAAATTTACAAGCAGGAGGGTGTGCATCTGGCTTTTGCTTTTGACGTGCCAAACGGCGTGATGCGGATGGACACTCCATGGGCCGTAGTTCAGCCGGAAGTGGACCAACTGCCAGGGGCCTGTAAGAATTATTTCACAGTTCAAAGATGGGTAGATGTATCCAATGAGGATTATGGAGTTACCTGGGCGACGATTGACGCACCGCTGATTGAAATCGGCGCAATTACGTCCGACCCCAGGGGCAAGACTGTAGGATGGCTTAAAAACATCGAACCATCAACGACACTTTATTCGTATGTGATGAACAACTACTGGGAAACCAACTATAAAGCAGGTCAGGAAGGCCCGACAATGTTTCGTTATTCAATCAAGCCCCACCAACGGTTCGATTCCGGCAGGGCGGCAAGGTTTGGCATAGAGAGCAGTCAGCCGCTTATAGCTGTACCGGTAGATAGTGAGGCCGCTGTGCAACATTCTATTCTAAGCGTTAAACCAGCAGGTGTAATCGTAACCGCTTTTAAGCCGAGTGATGACGGCAAAGGCAGGATTGTGCGTTTATTCAATGCAAATGGAAAACCTGAAAAAGCCAGACTTACATGGACAAAGCCGGCCCCTGAAACAGTATGGCTGAGCAACCTGGCGGAAGAAAGAGTTTCGAAAATAACCGGACCAATAAACATGGCGGCA